>JABMRD010000183.1 GCA_013202875.1 Actinomycetota bacterium
CGCATCTACTCCCAATTCGGATATACTTTTTGCATCTTCTAAATTTGTAATTCCGCATATTTTTATCCAGACCATTCTCTAACTTCCTTATATATTTATTTTTTTATTCTTGCACTTCTTTATACACTTGCAAATTTTAACACACTATATATTTAACAATATTTTACCCTATATTATCAGTAAAAACCTATATAGATAAATATTTTAATCTTTCCGGCAAACTTTTTTTCTATAATAGTTTCTCCCTTTTCAGTTCAAGTTCCATACTGCTTAAAGTTTTTTCTAAGTTTTTACTTATCATAAAATACCCGCCAACCAGAAAAGTATCTATTCCGCTCAAAAACAGGCTTTTAATATACTCAACATTTTCCACACCGCTCTCACAGACAAAAATTTTATCAGATAAATCTTTATTTTTACTGTAATCTAAAATATTATAAACTGTTTTTCTATCAATACTCATATCCTTTAAATTACGGTTATTTATACCTATAAATTGCGCGCCGATATCCAGTGCCTTATCCAGTTCTTTCACGCTATGTACCTCGACCAGCACATCCAACCCCAGATTTCCGGCCAATTCATACAACTTTCTTAATTTTCTCTTTCCCAGAAGCGAACTGATAAGCAGGATACAATCTGCCCCGAGAGACGCGCTCTCATAAATCTGAACCTCACTGAAGATAAAATCCTTTCTTAGTACCGGTAGTTTTGATTTTTTCTTGACTATCCTTATATTCTCAGGATCACCCTTAAAATATAATGATTCAGTAAGAACTGATATCCCGCAGATAAAGCTTTTAAACTTATCATAAAGCAGTGCCGTCTCCTCAATATCAAGCCGGTCGTTGATAATTCCCTTAGAAGGAGAGGCTTTCTTAATCTCTGCAATCACATTTACTTTATCTCTTTTAATATTCCTTAAAAAACTCCCCTTTTCTTTTTCTGTATTTTTTACAGCAGGTTTTTTCCATTCTGAACTTATTCTTATTTTTCTTATTTCTTCTTTTTTTACAATTAAAATTTCCTTTAGGTATTTCAAATTTATTCTCTTTTAAAACATGCTGACCGGGCTTTAATTAGTTTTTCTATTTGTAAATTCAATCAATCTATTTAATTTCTCATATGCTTTTCCGCTTTCAATAGAATGGTTAGCTAAATCTACAGCCTCAGACAGGGAGTCAGATTTTTTACCTGAAACTATAGCTGCTGCAGCATTAATAACAGCAGAATCTCTTCTTGCGCCCTTTTCCTCCCCGGTAAGGATACTGGTTAAAATCCTGGCATTCTCCTTTACATCTCCACCTGCCAGATCTGAAATATTTGACTTTTTAAAACCCAGCTTTTCCGGGTCCAAAATATATTTGCTGATCCTGCCATCTCTTAATTCAGCAACCGAGTTTTTACCAGAAACAGAAAGTTCATCAAGCCCTTCCTCGCCATTGACTACAAATGCCCTCTCTACACCTAAATTTTTCAAGGTATTTATCATCATATATATTAAATTGTTATCAAATACACCCAGGACACAGCCATTTGGCCGTGCCGGATTGGTAAGGGGGCCCAAAATATTAAAAACAGTCCTTATGCCCATATCCTTCCTTGCTTTTGCTACATATTTCATAGCTGTATGCGCCTTAGGAGCAAAAATAAAGCCTATACCTATACTATCCAGACAATCCGAAACCTCACTGCATTCAAGATTTATATTTACCCCCAACTCTTCTAAGACATCAGCGCTTCCACTTCTACCGGATACATTTCTATTGCCATGTTTTGCAACCGGTACCCCTGCGCCTGCAGCTATAAATGCGGCAGTAGTGGAAATATTGAAAGTACCAAGACCATCACCACCAGTTCCACAGGTATCAACAATGTTTTTATGCCTGCTTTTTACTTTTACAGCCTTATCCAGCATAGCTCTGGAAAAGCCGCTTATTTCATCAGTTGTTTCTCCTTTTATTTTCAATGCAGTGAGGAAAGCCGCAATCTGGCAATCATTTGCGTTCCCTTCCATTATAAATTCCATTGCTTTATACGCTTCATCCTGATTAATATTCCTTCCGTTTAAAATTGCGTCTAAAAAAGTCTTCATTTTTTAATCTCCTTATATTTTTATCATTATTTAAAAATCTCCTGCATTCAAGTATTCAACTTACTTAAATAATTTAATAGCCTTAAAAAGAGCAGCCGCTTTATTTACAGTTTCATTAAATTCATTTTCAGGTTCAGAATCATATACTATTCCAGCACCCGCCTGGATGTAAGCTATGCCATTTTTTACAATAGCTGTCCTGATAGTAATACAGCTATCAAGATTGCCGTCATAGCCAAAATATCCTACAGACCCTCCGTATGGTCCCCGGCTATCAGGCTCCAGTTCACTTATAATCTGCATTGCCCTTATTTTTGGAGCCCCCGATAATGTGCCTGCTGGAAAAACACTTCTCAGAGCATCATATATTGAATTATTCTTATCCAGAATCCCTTCAACTCTCGATACAAGATGAATTACATGTGAATACTTTTCCACACTCATATATTTTTTAACCTTCACACTGTTATACCGGCATACTCTCCCCAGATCATTTCTGGACAGATCAACAAGCATATTGTGTTCAGCTTTTTCCTTTTTGTCACCCAGTAAATCACTTATTAGAACTCTATCCTCTTTTAGGGTCCGGCCCCTTCTTCTGGTACCGGCAATAGGATAGGTCAAAATTTTTCTACCGTTAACTTTAATGAGAGGTTCCGGGGAAGCACCAATAATTTTAAATTCACCAAAATTAAAATAATACATATATGGAGACGGATTTATAGTTCTGAGTCCACGGTAAATACTGAAGGAATCGGAAAACTCGCCGGTATAAAACCGTTGGGAAAGTACTACCTGAAATGCTTCCCCTTCAGTTATATACTCCTTTGCCCGCTTGACTGCTTCAAGAAATTTTTCCTTTTCAAAATTAGAATTTAATTTCAGGCCTACAGCAGAATTATCAATGGCAGCAGCGTCAAAACTGCTTCTGAAATTATTTCCATTATTTTCCTTAATTTTCTTTTCCAGATTTTCAATATTCTCAACTGAAACATCATAAGCTTTTCCGGCAGAAATTTTACTTTCAATTTTCATTGTAGAAACTATTTTAATACGATTAAGCAGATGGTCAAAAATCACTACTAAATCAGTAAGATAGAGCATAATTTCAGGTATGAATAATTTATTCTCACAAATAGGGATTTGTTCAAAATATTTTACCAGATCATAACTCAGATAACCTACGGCACCACCTATAAAATGATTAAGCTCCGGATTTTTATAAAGCCGGTATTTTTTCATAATTTTTTCCAGTTCCAGAAGTGGATTTCTAGTTTTTATTTCAAACACTTTCTTACTGCCGTCATTTAAAGAAAAGACTCCCCTGTCAAACTTCATTAAGTTATTACATCCAATTCCGATGAAAGAGTACCTTGATAAATTTTTTTGCCCTTCTATACTTTCCAGTAAAAATCCTTCTCTTTTTAATCCGCCTGTTTTTATAAATATGGAAGTAGGGGTTTCAGTATCAACGATATACTCTTTATATACCGGTATTAGATTATAGGTTTGAGCTATTTTAAGGTATTCACTTTTAGATGGATAAAACATATTTTTTAAGCTTTTTTAATTCTTAAATTGATATCTTAACCTGCAGATAATTAAAAATTTACTTTACTATCTGACATAAAACAAAAAGAGTACTTCAATAAAGATTCTCCTGTCTTTTTGCCTGGCTTGTATGGAAATACTCTTTGAATTTTTTGCTATTTTTTTTTATTTGTTAATATAAATTGAATATCTAAAGAAATTACTTAAAAATAAAAAAGATTTTAGACAAAAGTAAAAAATCATATCAGCCAGGCTTTTATAAGTTTTGCCAGCAGGAATTATCTTTTAGCCAGAGAAACATGCTAATCAGCTTTTTTGTAGAACTATATTTTTGTTTATTAAAACTCATAAATCTAACTGAAATACTCAGCAGTAAACTTCATCACTTGAATTTTTCTATATATTAGCATAATTATTTATCAAGTCAATCAAAATAAACTGGTTAGAATAAACTGGTTAGAAAATAAAATAGCACATACATTCACTTACGAACTCTGTGCTATTTATTATTAATAACCAATAATTCCAGTTAACCAGCTCTACTTCTTTTGAGTTTTCTCTCTTTCGGCGGCTTCAATCATTTTCCTTGCAATTCTAAGCTCAGTTTTTCTTCTGGTGTCGTCAGTATATACCCTGATTTCTGCTACCAACCTGTTATATCTGGTTATGTATATAGTATCACCTAAATTTTCGGTTAAATACTTTGTAAGATTAACTCTTAACTCATTGGTATCAATTTTTTTTAATTCCTCTCCGTAAGCCATTTTTCACTCCTTTAGTATCTTTCATCTTTTAGAATACTACTTAATTGTTATTAGTTTATAAAAATATATTAAATAATTATTATAATAAATAATTATTGTTTATTATAATATCATATTTAATTAAAAAAATCTATAATAAAATGATTAAATTTTATATTTTAGATTATATAATGAAACAAATTCAAAAATATTTAGATACTTATATACAATTATTTAAAAAATATATTTTTATTCTTTAATAATTTTTTTAAAAAGACCATAAATATAACCGCACATCTTTGAAAAGTCAATGTGTGTAAGTAAAAGAGGTATAAAAAGAATGGATAAAAATTTTTCCACTCCATAAAAACTGCAACTTCCATTACTGCTCCAGCTCTTAGCTAACTTACTATAGGGTTTGAAGACATAAACTATAAAAAGGGGTACCAGTATAACCAGAATCCATTTGCTTAAACAGAATGCACCAATTAAAATAATTATAAATATAAAAAATGCGCTAAACCTTATAAGATGACGGACGGAATACATCCTGCCCGTCGCATCACCTTTCGCATATCTGAAGAATTGCCAGAATATTTGAACAGGATTTTTCCTCATTTTCCAGTAAACAACAGCATCAGGATTAAATCTTATCCTGTAGTCCGCAGCTTTTATATTAAAATTAAATTTCATATCCTCACCATAATCCATATCTTCAGGATAACCGCCAACATCAACCCAGATTTTCTTTTTAAAACTTATATTTCTGGATGAGGGCATATATTTTTCAATCTTTATTTCTTTCTCTGCAGGCATCACACAGACAGCAAGGCACTTCTGTATAAAATTCCGGCAAAACGGCATGTTAAGGCCGCCAATTACATTACATGAAGTATCATCATAAAATCTTGTAATTTCTTTCAACCAATTTTTATTCAGGATGCAGCCAGCATCGCTTACGCAAATAATCCTGCCAGAGGCATTTTTTATAGCAGCATTTCTTCCCTGTGAAATATTTGCCCCATTTTTTTTAATTATTCTGACATTTACAATAGATTTGTTGTTTCTTTTATTTAATTTATCTCCGGTGCTGTCATTTCTGTTATTTATTACTGTCCCATAATCACCATTTTTAGGGGAGGCTTTGTCTTTAAAAAATCCTAAAGCAATCTCAAAAGTTTTATCTTTTGACCCACCGTCAACTATAATTATCTCACCGGGTAGATAAATTTGCTCCATTAAACTTTCCAGAAATTCGATAATGCTTTTTTCCTCATTGTAAACTGTGGTTATAAAGCTCACATCCGGAAGTATTATTTTTTTATTATCCACTGTTATCATATTTTTAACCCTTAAAATATAGTCTTAAAACCCTAAAATACTCTACAAGTCTGGCCCTATTTTTACTTCCAGGTTTAAATATAGATAAAACCATAAACAACAGTATTCTGTTCAGAACTCCGGTCAAATAAAGGAAACTCAAGTATCCGGCATAGACTGCAGAGTAGTTTTTCTTAAAATATAGTCTCCTGCTTTCCCAGATTCCTACCTCTCTTACTGCCATATTTCTGGAAGCAATGCCGCTGTCAGCATGCTCTATAACAAAGTAAGGAAAATAGTAATTTTTATGACCCTTTCTGTATAATTTCAGACAAAGGTCGCAATCTTCACTATACATAAAATAATCTTCATCAAACATGCCTGCTTCCATAAAATAATCTTTTTTAACAAACATAAATGAGCCAGCAACCCAGTCCACTTCCTTCTGACTATTGTGGTCCCACCAGCTTAAAAAATAAGAACCAAAAATACGGCTTTTTTTAAATATCCGGTACAGAAAATAACTCTCATAAAACTGCCTTGCCAGTGTTGGAAAAGATCTGGAACTGAACTGCAGTGTCCCGTCTGAATTTAATATTTTTGCTCCCACAACTCCTGGTCTGCCGGTTCTATCCTCTTTACTATAAAAATCTACCAGTTCTCCGAGACTGCCGCTTACAAACCTGGTGTCGGGATTTAAAAACAGCAAATACTCTCCCTTTGCTTTCAATGCTCCCATATTAGAAGCTCTTGAGAAACCCTCATTATTCTTATTTGCAATTAAATAAAAGCTATTATTTTTCTTAACCTGTTCTTTTAGATACTCTACACTTTCATCACTCGAATTATTATCCACTACCAAAATCTCACAGGCCAATCTATTTTTTCCAGTATGCTCTCTAATACTGCTAATACATTTTTTTATAAAATCCAGGCTATTATAATTTACAATTATGATACTGATATCCAATAATGCTCCTAACTGCTTCCTTTTGATTATTCTTTTAAAATTTTGCCAATTATTGAGATTAGGTCCTTTCTAAAATTAGAATTAGAAAACTTCCTGCAGTTTGCAATTGCATTTTTTCTAATCCTCTCCACATCCACTTCCCCACGTATTATCTTTATAGTAATATTTTTAAGTTCCTGCCAGCCATCAAAAAAGAACCCATCACATCCGTTATTTATAATTTCCTTCTGTCCCCCCTTATTTATGACAACCGGGATACATCCGGCCGCCATTGCCTCCACAGTAGTTATTCCAAAATGCTCGAATTTCTCAGGATGAACCTTTTCATCTTCACCCATCCCTGAAGCATGCCAGAAAATATATGATCTGGCAAAAAGTTCTACTAATTTTCCCCACTCTATATTAGTTATTATTTCTATGGGGTAATTTTTGCTTGCAGCTCTTATTTTCTCTACATACTCCAGATGGTCAGCTCTACCACCCACACCACCTACTAAATATAAAGTATAACCACTCATTTCATCCGGATACTGCTCTAATATCTGCTTGAATATTTGAACTAATTCAAGCTGCTTTTTATTGTGGTGTTCTGGAAAAAATCTCCCCACACTCAAAATAATTTTTTCCTTCTTCCCCACTTTGAAACTATCAATATCAACCGGGGGAAATAAAATAGTGCTATCACTGCCCCATAGTTTTTTTATCCACTTTTTGGAATATTCTGAGATGGCAATTATCTTATTGTAAGTTTTTAAAAATGTTAAATCTCTTGGAAAAGTTATAAGAAATAAAGGAATATACCCCAAAATTTTAAGAACAGCTTTTTTAAAAAGACTTATCCTTCTCCCGTCATAAACAACTACACCAAGTTTCCTGGAATCTTTAGAACTTCTATCAATCTCCACAGGGATGAAAGTATCAGACGAGATTAAAACTTCAAAAAAGTCCCTGATTAGACTTAATGGGATTTCAGCAGTCTCCCTGGCACCTTTTCCAAGCTCAATATCCTTATTATATAAAAATCCTTTGCTCTCCGCTCTATCTCCAAATAATTTAATATTTACTTTCATTAAACCAAGACCAGTTGTATCAGGATTCTTAAAACCAAGCCTTAAAGGCTGGTTAGATTTTTTTACTCTTAAAATTACTCTGCCGCTGCTCCAGCTGCCCCTTCTCAATAAAAATCTTTTTGGCTCATATAAACCCTCCTCTATTTCTATTTCATTAGAGCCCTCAAGTAATTTGTCTGCAAGTTTAAACAACCATCTTGCCGGCAGTCTGAAAAAAAATAGCAAAAACTTATGAATAAATTTAAAATCTACATCAAAAGGAGTCGGGAAATAACACAAATATATGTTTTTTTGGCCGAATGCAGGAAGTGAACTTAAATAAGTAGCATTTATAAACAGGTCATATTTTTTTGTGATTTTCACGGCATAATCTTCTGATACGAAAGGGAATATTTTTAAATTCACCCTGTCCAGATCAAGGTTAAGTCTCCTGGAAACTTTTCTTAAGTCAGCAAATATATCGGTAATCAAATCTACTTTAAATTCATTTTGTTTGGATAAGATTTCAGCAATCTTACAGCTATATCGCTCCCCGCCCCCAACTGTTGACAGATATCTATCATAAATAGCAATCTTCTTCATAAAATGCCCTGCTAAAAACTTCTCATCCAGCTTTTGATAATTCTATCCTGCACCTTCCTGCCAGTTCTTATTCTAATTCTACTTATTAAATTCTTAGGCAGTATATAGAAAAGTTCAAAGAAAATTCTAATTCTGATCGGGATATCAATTCTTTTCTGTCTTCTATCCTTTAACAATCGGGCAATATAATATAGGATATTAATTATATTTGAAAAAATGAATACCAGATAACTTTTAATAAATAAAAACAGCCAACCACATTTAAAAATCATAAGCAGCCTATTTCTAATCACATAATATGTAAAATCATAAGACCATTCTTTACTGGTCCCGCAGTGAAAATGTCTTACAATAGATTTAGGAGCAAAGAGATTCTTCCAACCGGCTAACCTGGACCTCCAGAATAGATCAATATCTTCATAGTAGGTAAAAAAGCTCTCATCAAAATTGCCGACCTCATCCAGCATTTTTCTATCCACCATAAGGCTGCTCCCGGAAAGTCCAAAGACTTCTTCTACCCGGTTATATTGTCCCTCGTCGAAACTCTCAAAACCCCTATCCATACTGTAAAAGGATTTATTTATCTTGATCCCGCAACTATTGATAATGTCTTTCCTGCAAGCAAAAAATCTCTTTGGAATCTTTATTTTTACCGTTTTAGATTTCCTTGAAACCTCAATATCTTTAAATATTTCTTCCCCTGCTACCAGTTGTAAGTGGTTTGGTGAAAGATATGATGATACCTTAAACTGTATCTCCAGGTTCTTATTTAGATTCTCTATTGGTACGGCCAGAATGGCATTATCCTGTGACCAATGATAGATTTTTCCCATTTCATCTGACTCTGCAGGATAAAATCCATCCAGATACTTAACACTTTCATTTAAAGTACTTCGGTAACTAATATTATTTTCAGCATTGCCAGCTTTTACATCATATATCTTAACACCCAGTCTCCTGGATTTTCTACTATCACCCATCTCTTTTTGATTCTTGCTATTTGTAATCAACTGAAGAGGCAGATAATGATAATAAAAAACTACTTTAGGGCCCACCGCTCCTATTTTAGAATTATCAGTAGATTGCCTGAATATAGACAGCATCTCAGACAGCCAGTCTTTTTCAACTACACAATCGTTATTTATAAGAGCTATATATTTCCCCTTTGAACGGCTAAATCCTTCATTATTACCTCCAGCATAGCCCTTATTTTCCTTAAGAGCAATTATCTCTACCTGCGGAAATTCTTTTTTCACAAATTTTACAGAACCATCCGTAGAATTATTATCTACCATTATTATCTGGATTTTTTCACGTGAATAATTAAGATCAAGTATGGAATTAAAAAGATTGCCTAAAAATTTCTTACCGTTAAAATTTACAGTGATAATTGATATTAAAGGATCATCATCTTGCGTCAATTAAAAATCTCACCTTACTTTCGGTTTGAAATATCATCCTCTGGAAATTACGATCACGCCTATAGTTATTATAAGCGCGCCTGCCCAGCGGATGGGGTTTACATCCTCTTTTAATATAAATTTTGAAAGGACAAGTACCATTACATATGTAAAACCAATAAATGGGTAAGCAAAACTGAGGTCCACTGCGGATAACACTACCAGCCATATTGCAGCTGAAATAACATATAAAAATAAACCGGATATTACCAGAGGGCTTTTTATTACCCCAAAAAATAACTGCTTAAGAGCACCCAAATTGCTGAAATCAACTATCCCAATACGGTTTATACCTATCTTTAATAGTATCTGTCCGGCAACAGCTATGGAAATACTGAACAAAATAAGTAAGATAGAACTTCCAAAACTCATTTTATTTCTCTCCCTAATCATAGTTTTACTGTATTCTTATAACAGACAAAATAGTTAAAATCTATGTCATTTTTGCTAAATAATATTTATTAGACACAGTAAGACCCATTATCCTGTCAATGTTTTCAAAATCCCTCAACAATACATCAAGTTTTTGGTCTATATCTATATTTAGTCCTGATATGCTTTTAGGCTTAATATCACCTAAAATTTCTCTCAAACTGCTAATATCATAACCCAGACTTTTAATTTCCCTGTGGAGGGTTCGGAATATATCAAAATATATCAGAAGTAATCTCTCCCGGTTCTTACGGTTTAATTCATTTATTTCTCTATTGATTTGAACCTGAATATTATTATTAATAGCTTTTACAGACTGGTTATAACTCTTTCTCAAATTCTCAAAATACATACTGGTAAGAAAATACATATATCTTTTCAGTTTTCCCTTGACAGTTTTATCTTCAGCCAGCCCTTCAGAATCTAAAATATCCAAACGGCTTAAAAGTTTCAAATCCTTAAATTCTTCTTTACTTAATTTTATCTCAAAAAGCTCGAATAATTCATTCTTACCATATATCTCATCCATTCCATTTTCACCACTGCTCATTGCTGTGTACTCAATTTTATCCCAGATTCCCTTATCTATGATCTCAAAGCCAGCATTCTTCAATATGAATTCAATAGTAAAATCATCAATCCTTGCACCGGACCTGTCATCCTTCTTACCCTCACCAAAAAGCTTATAAAATCCTCGTTTTTCAGGGATTGAAAAAAATAGTAACCCATCTCTTTTTAACTTCGATACAAGCACACTGGTGAGATCATAGAAAAATTTTGGGGTAATTTTAGAAAAAGCATTACTTACAATAATACCATCGAACTTGGCTCTCTGGGTTATTTTAGATTTTAAAATTTCAATCTCATCTAATTTGCTGTCCTCATCCTCCAGAATTACAAAATCATCATCTACTTCCAGGCAGAATATTTTCCCTACATCTCTTTTGTCTATAATCTTCTCATCTCTATATTTGTTCGAGGTTATTTTTAAAACATTGGAACAACCTTCAAAATTATTTTTTATAATTTTTGAAATTTTGCTATTTTGTAAATCTATAAGTTCAATAATTTTTCTTTTATCAACTGCACAATATGAATTAACACAATATTTAACCAGCGGTCTGGTTACATTCTCCCAGTAAAATCCCGGAGCAATTTTATTTAAATTCTTCCTGTAAATTTCTTTTAAGCTTTTATTAGTTGCCATACTCTCCATAACTCTTGCAAGCTGGTTGGTATTCTCATATTTTACCACTTCACCTATATTTTCAACTTTTACCATTTTAGCTATAGAATCCCCTTCGGTAGTTATTACCGGAAGCCTTGCCCATATATAATCCATAACCCTCGTTCTATAAGAGAACTCAGTTTCAATCCTCTCGTGATGAATTGACAGTCCGACATCTGAGCCCAGGAGGAAAGTATGCCTTAATTTGTATGGAGTCCATTCATTAAAAAATACATTCTTCTCATACAAATCAAGCTCTCTGGCCAGTTTTATTGCCTCCATGCATTTTTTCATTTCAGGAAGCTTTGGATCCGGATGTTTGATTCCCATAAATACTAATTTTATATCCTTCCTGCTTCTTGTAATTTCCCACAACGCCTTAATGGCAGTAATAGGATCCAGCCAGTTCCAGATTCCTCCTCCCCATAAAATTATAATGTCTTCTTCTTTAATATTAGGAATTACATCCATTATAGATAAGTTTGAGCGTAAAGGAGGTTCGGAAGGTATACCAAAAGGTACAATATCTATCAGATTCCTTAAGGTGCTGTCAGAATCATAATTATAAGGATTTACTCTACCCATAGCATTTAACATTCCTATCCAGTAATCCCTCTGTTTTTCGCTTGCACAGATAAAGAAATCACCAATTGTGAGTTGAAATTTCAGTATATTTAAATTATTTTTATCAATCCTGATCCTTTCTTCCATATTGCTATCTTTAAACATTTCCAGGCTTTCTAAATTGAAAGGATTATAAAGATCTACAATTATTTTACCCTTGAAATTCTTTAAGAAAGGAAAATAGTAAAGAATGTGGCCCTGGATTAATATAATATCTGAATTCTCGACATACCTATGTAGACTTTTATAATTATCTATTTTATACTGTCTTGTTTTAAAGCCTTCAGTGTCAATGTCTATTTTGTTAGGAGTAAGTAAAGTAACATCCAGATAATTAGACAAAATTTTGGCAAATTCATAGAATCTTATGCCGGGCCCGGCCATATTTTTACCAATAACGTCATAGCTTATTATACAGATCTTTGATTGATTTTTTTTACTTGATTTTATAGCCATCATATCTCCCATATTTAAAAATTTATTTTGAAAATCTTTATGTAATTCCCAAGATTCTCAGATAGTTCAATTTAATTTTAAGATGCAATCATTTTAACTCTAATTTATTTAAGATTAAATGATTTTTTAATTTAATTATCAAATTATAAGGTAGAAATACAAAATTTATAAAATAAGCATAAAAAATAGGGAAAATCTGATCACTTGTAACTTTATTCCTGAGCCAGTTCAGCTCTGATGGAAAGAATTTTTTAAGGAGATTTAAAAATCCCAGATTAATTATTGCACATCTGACCCTATTTTTATGATAATACCTGTAAAAATTTCTGCTGAACTTCTCTACTGATGCACCTTCAAAATGCCTTGCAATAGATTTAGGATTTACAACTACCCTCCATCCACTTCTTCTAATCTTCAGACAATAATCAAGCTCTTCAAAATATGCAGGTCTATATCCTGAATCAAAACCACCTATACTTTTAAATAATTTAAATTCAGTCGCAAAAAAAGCACCGGTGACATAGTCTACATCTTTTACATCATTGGCTGAATTCAATTCATTTCCTCTATCTTTTTCCTGTCTGAATTCCTGTTTTAAATCAAAATAACTTTTCCCGAAGTCTATGTGGGAGGTAATAAAGTTATCTTTAATTTTTCCCCCCAGATGCTGTATGGCATCTTTTTTATAATCAAGTATAAGTCCGCCTGCAGCTCCTATTCTCACCGGCGGCAGGTTTTGACCTTCTATGATCCTAAAAGTTGAAATTAATTTTTGCAGTGCATTCCGGTTTAAATATATATCCGGGTTCAATAGAATCAGAAACCCCAGCTCCTCTTCCAGACTTTTTTTCTTCCCGGATATGAAATTAAATACTGCATAATTTACTGCCCTTGAAAATCCTATATTCTTCTTCAGGGTAATAAGCTTGAAATTACCGCCGGTTATCTCTGAAGACATATTCCTGAATTCTCTAATTTTTGCCGCTGAGTTGTCGCTGGAACCATTATCAATAACAACCAGAAACCATTCCTTATAATTCTGTCCAGTTATTGAACGGAGGCAATTTTCAATAAAGTCCTGACTGTTATAAGTTACAATTACTATTAAGCTTTTAGTACCCATACTATTTACTAGTGTTAATCTAAATACTACCAAGGGAAAACCATGGCAGATTTCTACTGTTTAACCTGATATTTTCCTTTTAACGATTTTTAAATAACTATAGATCCTGTAAATAAAACCCTTCTTAAC
>JABMRD010000184.1 GCA_013202875.1 Actinomycetota bacterium
GGAAGTTTATGTAGTACTGGTTAAAATCTTTCCTTGTGATCTGTTGTATCTTTGCAGTATAGCCCATTTTTTACTCCTGAATGTTAAAATAGTTAATTAACTATTATTATACAATATTATTAAGAGTTTGGCAACAAGCCCTTTGGGGTTCATACCAGTATATAATTAAACATAAATTGACTATTTAAGAATTTTATTCGCAACTTAAGTTTGTTAACTCTTTGAAAACTAAATAAAAAGCCACAAACAGAAATTATCCAGATCTCATCATACAAGTTGTAAGATACCACTATTTCTGGTAGCAGGTTGAAAAACTTTATAAACAAATTAAGCCAGCTAGCCTTAATTAAAAATTTAAATCTAACAATCTTGATTACTACTCAATGTTTCTCTTTATAAAATTCGCCAATGGCATTAGCTGCAATAATCGCGTCGTATATCATATTTTCCGTGACCATAAACGGCTCACACTGCATATGAAACGAATTTACCATTTGTTTAGCCACCTTTCTAATATCGTCCTCTCTTATTTTTTCTATTCCGATATCTTTAAGGGTGGTAGGGAGCCCGACTTTCGTTAGAAAGTTTATTATTTCTTCTATTTCTTTTAAATCTCTATTTTCCAATACAAGCTGGCATATAATACCAAATGACACAATTTCTCCATGTAAATATTTTTTACATTCCTCCAGTATCGTAAAGCCATCATGAAAACCATGAGCACCTGATGCACCATTACATTCAAATCCCATCCCGCTCATGAGAGTATTTGCCTCAATAATATTTTCAAGTGCCTCAGTGCATACTCCTGCTTCAGCCGCTATTTTAGCTTTCAAGCCTTCTTTTAAAATTGTTTTATGGCATAATTTCGCTATAGCTATCCCTGTCAATGTTCTTTTATATCCGTCCTCTATCAAATTGGGAGCACCTGCTTCCATAGAAGCCCTTACCTCAATATAGGTTGACAATGCATCTCCTATACCTGCAACTAAAAGTCTCACGGGAGCTTTTGCAATTATTTCACTGTCTATGAGTACTATGTCAGGATTTTTTTTGCAATACAACAAATGACTATATACTCCTTCGTCGGTATAGATCACAGAAAAAGAACTTGTAGGTGCATCCGAAGATGCTGAAGTAGGAAAAATTATCAGCGCTGATTCAAGTTTATTAGCGACCGCCTTCGCCATATCCAGTACTTTCCCGCCACCTATTCCTACTACGGAGTCATACTTTTTATCACTGCACTGCTTAACAATTTTACTAATCTGATTTAAAGATACTTCACATTTTTTTGTATCAAATTTTACAAATGAAATCGTTGAAGAAGTTTGTTTATAACCATTCAATAATCTCTCTTCGAATTTTTCAAAAAAAGTCTTCCCACCTATTATAAGAACTGAGGTACCAAACTTTGACGTATAATTTTCTAATCTGTTTAATTCACCTGGCCCCTGATAATATTTACTTGGAGCTATCATAGCTCGTGTACATGTTTTTATTTTTAACATTCTTTACTCCTCATTAAGTATGTTGTAAAAATACTCACTTTATTTAGCCATTTTATGAAACTATTTTAAAACTTCCATAAAATTGCATATTTTATAACTTCATTTAAATTTAGTTTAAAAAGAATAGATACAACTATTTATCTTCTTTTAAAAAATTTTCCAGCAATTCCTCAGCATTGCGATGTAAAATATCATGTTTCTGTTCGTCACCAATTCTAGCAAATAGAATCGCTCCTGCTGCAAAATGCGGACTATACCAAGGTAAATCAGTACCAAATACTATCTTCTTTGAAGAAGCAATTCCAACCATATACTCAATTATACCATTAACGCTGAGGCAAGAAAGCAATTGTACTGGTGTTCCACTGCCCCCAGGCAACATAGAAAAGTCATGGGCAACATATACTGCTGTAAGTTCTAGATATACATTGGGTAAGTCTCTTGCTATTGAAACAGAAAGTTCCCAATCTCCATAACCAGAGTGGCCCATTATAAACCTTACATCAGGATATTCTTTTGCTATCTCTAAAACCATTTGAGGTGAATTAAATGAACTACCACCCCAGGTATGCACCAAAATTAATAATTTATGTTCATTTGCAAACTCTAATACCGGTTTATACTTCAAACCTGTTAACGGATAAGTATGATAATCTGGTATAAATTTGAAACCAACAAACCCTCTGAACTTATCAAAATTAGATAGATCACGTTTTATAATATCCTGGTAATTTGGATTTATACACCAATAGCCCAGGAAGTATTCAGGATAACTATCAATAACTTCTTGCATGATTGAATTACCATAAACAGCATCTGAAAAACTTTGGTGCGGCACAGAAACAATGCGTTTTACTCCACATTTTTTTAATATTTCTATCATTTTATTAATATTTGCTGCCGGCATGTGGTGTCGGTAAAAAGGCCCAAAATGAGTATGCATATCAATTATAGGGCAGGTTTTAGAATAACCATTTTCTAAATATTCCTTTGTAATTGGTGATATGTTTTTCATAATTTGACCTCTTTTAATAAACGTTCAATATTTCCGTGAGCAATAGCTTCTTTGTACGAATGGGAAATGTTAGCTTGAATTAACTGAAGTATAGATCCTCCACTACAATTATTAGGAAAACCTGTGCCAAACAATAATTTATTTGGACCATACTTGGCACAGAAATTTTCAATTGCATCTGCTCCTATATAGGATGAAGTCTCTATATAAAGATTAGGATATTTCTCTATAAGTGGAAATAAATAACGATCTACATTATGAGGCCCCTGGTTAACAGCTATAACAATTAATTTAGGAAATGAAGCAAGCAATTTACCTATACTTAAAAGATTATCCTTAACAAATAGTGGAATGTGCCTTTTTGTCAATAATTGCAAAAGGTCGCCAAAAGTATTTTCATCAAGATTATATCTATGCTCATTTGGGAAAGACCACAGTATTTTAATATCATTTTTTATCATTTTCTTTATAAAAATTTTTGCCTCAGGCTGTTCCCCTGTTTGACTGGGGAGAATCGCCCAGGTCGGCAGAAGCCTTGATCTGTATTCCTTTATTTCTTCAATTACTCTATTATTTCCGATAATTGGAGAATCAAACCTCATAGAAGCATGGTGTACCAAACATTTATCTATACCACAAAAATCCAATTCTTCTACTAATTCCGCTGCATTTTTTGCGATCCTAAAAAATGGTATGCCGGGAACACCAAAGCTACAATTACAATCAATAAATCTTATTTTTAATTTCATTTTTAATTACAAAAATAATGATTAATTTTAAAAATTATTATAAAGATAATTTCTTTATAATACTGTTTCCTCATTTACAATTACACATTTAAAGTCCTTGACTCTCTTTAACAGGTCTTCTGTTGAAGCTTTTGCCAAATCACTTGAAAAAGATTTTTTAAGCTCATCTACTGATTCATAATAAAGTTCGTTTACCCTGTAAAATATATCTTTATCCTCAGGATTTACAACTTTTGCAACTGTATATTTTTTTAAATTTTTGAGTGCCTTTGCTTCTATAATGTGCTTTTTAAAATAATCTTCAAATTCTTCCTCGCTTACACCGTCTACAATTTTGAACATGCAAACTGCCTTATACATTTAAATCTCCTCCACTCATTAATGTGTTTATAAAATTAATCTATATTATTTTTTATAAACAGATTGATACTAAAAATTCTCTTACATGAATTAATAAATTATTAAAGACTCATAAAATATTTAATATTATTTAAGTTAACAATAAGGCTTTCCCTAATAGACACTTCATAATAATCTTGATCAACAACTATCCATCCGTCATAATTTCTTTTTTTAAGAATCTTACAAATTTCCTCAAATTTTATAATACCTCTTCCGACTTCAACAAACCTATATTCCGAATTAGTATGATATGCTCCTGAATCCAAAAATCTATCTGCAAAATATTTAAATATTTCAAACCCTCTGTCACTATCCCTAGCAACTCTTTTAAGATTATCCACAACATTTTTCCTGTTTATTATAAAATTACTTGGTAATAAATCCTTAAAGTGAATATAGTTTATCCTATCTTTGTATTCTTCAATTATAGCCACAGGATCAATTTTACTTATATGTAGTTGGGCAGTATCAGGACAAAAACCTATCAAGTCAGGATCTGTATTTTCCATAAGAAATTTAAACTCTTCAGCAGTCTCAAACATCGATCCCCAGTGTTGATGCCATGTACATTTCATTCCAAATGACTTGGCTAACTGTCCTATTTTATTTATATTTTTTACAGCAAGTTTATAATGGGCTTTATCAGATTTTAATTTATCTCGATCCCCACCATTAAGTAACAAAATATTACAACCTAATTTGGATAAAAATTCACATTTTCTTTTTGCTTTTTCAATATCGCAATATTTAAAATTTTCATTTAGCAAATTTAACCATGTATAATAAGAACTTACTTCTAGGTTATGAAGTTTTATTAACTTATCGAAATAGTCAAAATCGTCGTAATAAACTTCAAGTTGTTCGCCGCTAAGCTCAACTCCCTGCCAGCCTGTAATAGATATTTCATCCAGAGCCTCATGCATGTCTAAATTCATATGATCGTTAAAAAACCAATAATTTACATTGAAACTATATTTAATCATTTTTTGCCTTTCATTTTAGATTTATAAAATATTGTATTTTAATCAAAAATCACTTTAAAAAATTAACCCTTATCTGAAACAGTTTATAAGAGTATTTTTTATAAATTTTAGATTAAAAATTTTATTAGCTTCATTGAATTAAACCTCTGCCTTCTTCTTTACGATTTAATTTATAATTTCATTTTTATATAATTCTACTTTTTTATTTAATATTGAACTAGTACAATCGTATAAATTAAACACTTACCTTTCGTTTCCAATTAAATCTATAACCTATTTTATACCTCAATACTTATCCAGTATTCCTTCAGGTATAATTAAAAAATAAATAATTACATTTTTTTCTTACTTCCTTAGTTGAAAAATCGTAACCCTGAAGCATTAAAAAATTTAAATAAAAATAGTGTTAAAAAATTTACAAAAAGAATATTATATATATAAGTTTATTTATCGCTTGATTTTTTACAATATTAAATTATTTTAAATTTATTTAATAATAATGTATAATTATCATATTAAATATAGTATGTCAAGCCGTAAAAAAATGTACTTGCCCGAATTAATTAATAGTTTTTATGAATATATATGAATATGGATAATAAAATTGTATCAAAAATAAAATCAATTGATAAAGCTTGCAAAATAATCAACATTATCTCAGATTATAAAGACGGATTATCGCTTTCTAAAATGGCTAAACTTATGAACTTGAGCAGTAGTTCCATTCATCATATTTTATCTTCGCTAATAAATAATGGGTATATGAAACAAAATGAAAAAACAAAAAAATATAAAATAGGGCTAAAATTTACAGACATTAGCAATAAATTTTTGAAGAATTTATCACTATATTCAATATCAAATCCATACCTGAATAAACTTCTTGAGCAGATAAATGAAATGATATATTTAATTAAAATTGATAAGACCGATTTTGTAGTAATCGAGACTTTAAATACTTCACATAATATAAGACCTTTCGAAGTACCATTATCAAAGGATGCATTGCATGCAACAGCAGTAGGAAAAATTTTCCTTTCATCGCTTGAAAATAATGATATAAAGGAAAGAATTCAGAAAAGCAAACTGAAAAAATTAACAAAAAATACAATTACATCTTTTGATAAATTAATGGACGAAATAAAAGAAATAAGATTAAACAATGTTGCATATGATAATGAAGAATTGGAAGAAGGGCTTTCATGCGTAGCAACTCCCATATTTAACTTTAAAGGAGATATAATTGCTTCTATCGTAATAAGTATCCCCAAGCAAAGATGTACTTCAAGTAAGAAAGAAGAAATTGTGTTGAATTTAAAGGAAGCCTCTCGCAAGATTTCAAGGGAACTTGTATATCCTAATAGAAATAATTTATAGAAACACCTTCTCTAAAATAAAAAAATACATTGATAACATCCATCCTATTTTGACCGGCGCTGGGGTGAACCCTTCGGTTAGACACATTGTTAACTAAAAGTAGTTAAGTTAGAATAGCTGATGAGACTGAAGAAGATTAAAGAGATAGGAGGTCTCATCAAATGAGAGTAAGAAGAAGCTTTAGTAATGATTTTAAGAAGCAGATAGTAGAGTCAATTGTATCGGGTTCAGCAACACAGGCAGAGATAGCAAGGGAATACAGAATATCACCGGTGCTGATTACTAAGTGGAAAAAAGACTACAAAACCGGTAAGTTCTTTGAAAATGTAGACTCGCATGACATGGCCAAACTGGAACTAAGGGTAAGGGAGCTTGAAAGACTACTTGGCAAGGTCACCCTGGAAAACGAGATGCTAAAAAGAGCCAGGGATCTAAATACAAAGGAAAAAAAAGAAGATTTGTCCATTGTAACCTCAAGAGACTGGGAACAGTCGCAAGGGGGTGCAAAATAGTGGGTATCAAAAGATCAGCCTATTACTACAGTCCAAAAGAAAATAAATCCTCTGATATAGCACTATCTGACAGGATAGAGGAAGTTGCCATGGAGTATCCCTCTTATGGCTACAGAAGGATCACTGCAGAGCTTCATCGTCAGGATCTTATGGTAAATCACAAGAGGGTACTTAGGCTAATGAGGAGCCAAAACCTACTGTGTAGGGCTAGAAAGGCTTTTAAGGCGACAACAAACTCAGTACATAGTCTTAAGAAGTATCCCAACCTTATAGATGACCTGGTGCCACACAGGACAGACCAGGTATGGCATGCTGATATCACCTATATAAGGATTGCCACA
>JABMRD010000185.1 GCA_013202875.1 Actinomycetota bacterium
AACTAAATGGAATAGATGCTGAGAACTGGGTAATAATGAAGATAGAAGAAAGTATGGATAAGTATTTTAGATCATTTAATTTAATTAATATAAATGAGAAATTAAATGGTTAATAATAAAAAGATGGGGTGATTATGACAAAGAGTTGTTTAGTTATAGGTGACCTAAACGTTTATTTAGTTCTGAATGAGTTAAAAGTTTTTCCGGAACTGGGAAAAGAAATTGTTGCTCGAAATCATTATTAATAAAAGGATAATTATAAATAGAGAAGATAAAGAGATATAAATTTAAATTAAAAAATCTAATTTTTATAAATTATTTTTAAGGAGTAAAAGGAGGGTAAATTGAAAAATCAAAGTAATACTTACAGAGAAATAATGACCCAGGTGGAAAGCTGGAGAAAAGTTTACAGCAGTGTTGTTGCTGAGAAGGTTAGTTTAAATTTAAATATTTTTTCTGATAATTATGATGAAATAATATTTTTTGGTTGTGGTTCATCATACAATCTTTCTCAATCAGCTTCTTTTTTTACTAAATCATTGCTTGATGGGCGAAGCTGTTTCGCTTTACCAAGTTCAGAATTATTAATAAATACAGATATTTACATCAATAAAGATAAAAAATATTTAATTGTAGGATTTTCAAGGTCCGGTGAAACAACTGAGAGCATTAATGTGGTAAAGCTGTTAAAAGACAGACAAAATGTAACATCTTTCACTTTTTCTTGTAAAGAAAATAATACTATCTCAAAATTTTCTGATTATCATTTTATATGTAAAGGAGCTGCTGAGAAGAGCATTGTTATGACAGTATCGTTTTCAGCTATGTTATTTGCATATTGCCTGATGCTGACTAAATTTTTAAACAATAAGGATATGCTAAATGAATTTAAGGATTTGAGCAATTATTTGGGTGAAAATATTTCTAAGCTATTTGATGATGTTGAATATTATATAGACAAAAACAATTTTAGTTCTTATTTTGTAGTAGGAAGTGGATTTAATTATGGCTTGGCTGTTGAGGCTGATTTAAAGATGAAAGAGATGTCTCAGGTTCCTTCATATTCTTATCATTTATACGAGTTTAACCATGGACCTAAATCTTTAATCAATAAAGAGAGTTTGTGTTTAATTTTAACTTTGAGTAAAAGTCTTTTTAAAACTGAGGAAATAATTAAGGAAATTTTAAATCTAGGATCTAAAGTTTTACTAGTGGGAAGCAAAGATATTAGTATCGTTGATAGTAAGAATATAGATTATTTACTTTCTGATTCAAATTTTAAATTTGATATTATTAAGTCATTTATAAATATTCCTATATTTCAGATATTGGCTTACATAAAAACTATTAAGAAAAATTTGAATCCAGATAAACCAAAAAACCTTGATTATACAATGATGATATGAGATAGAATATTTTATATAAGTCTCATATAGAGAATTAATTAGAGTAATTTTTTGATTTTGACTTAATTAGACAAGGAAGAGCTGAGGGGAGGTGTTATATAAAAAAAATTCCATATTGTCAATTTTAAAGCCTAAAAGCAGCAAGTAAGTCATTAAAAATATTTCTATAGGGCTTCACGAAATTAAAGATTCGGAAGGAAACTTTTAACAAACCGAATTTTATTAGGTTCTTTGACAAACGAAGAAAAATAAGAAACAGCTAAGCTGTGATATGGGAGATATTGCAAAGATTCGTTATGGTAATCAGACCTATAATAGAAGGTTTCTGCATAAGTATTGAAAGCAAGCGGGAAAACACTTTTTCAATGCTACTTTTCTTACTAAAGTCCCTCTTAAAGACTTTAGAACCATAGTCGATACTATTTCTCATACCCATATCTACTCTTAAGTACTTGTAGCAATTGTATCCATTTATTGCTCACAGAGTTTTGGTCGAAAGATCACTTAAGCTGGCAATAGAGTGAAGATTCTTAAAGATAATGGCTTTTTAATAGTAGCCCTACTTACGGGCTTTCTTCCAACACTGGTACCCTTTTCAAGTAAGCCAAAGTCAAGTATTTAAGAAAATAGCTCATATCTTCTTAGTGGTTTTTTAAAAATATCCTTAAGATCAAATAAACCTGGCTGATACACAAACTATATCTTCTAATTTCGTGAAGGTTCTAAAAAATTATTATTAGATAAAAACAATTCTAAGAGAGGGGAGGTAAAAATTAAATCAGCAAAACCTAGATGGGATAAGGCTTGAAGCGTATTTTAAATTTTAAAAAAATAGGGGTTTCACGAAACTACAGGCTTAAGAATTTTACCCTCTACCCCCATCTAGAAGAGCTAAAATAGGTCAATTTGGTTAAAAGTTATTTTCTGAAACCAGTACGAATACAGGGTTTTAGAAGGTGGGGGGAAGCTCTAAAATGGGTAGTGCTGAAACCCGCATCAGTGATGGGTTTCAGAGTTTCGTGGAGGCCACAATATTTCTAAGAAAGGAGGTTATGTTTATGAGACTAAAATAAGTGAGATTTGTTTTAGTTTAAAGTAGCACAATCATTTAAAACAAATCTCAGGCTGTATTTTATCACAAATGTTATTAATTTTTAATGTTAGGAGTGAAAATGAAAAAGTTATTTATCTGTTTACTGGGTGTAATCTTCATGCTTTCTATGACTTTTATAGGTGTAGGTTGTAAAGAGGAAGCAGTAGAGGAAGTGGCAGAAGCACCAGCAGAGGAAGCACCAGCAGAGGAAGCACCAGCAGAGGAAGCACCAGCAGAGGAAGCACCAGTAGAGGAATTAACATTTACATTTATTGATCACGGAGATCCAGCTGATCCTTTCCATGCAAAAATAATTAAAGGGTGGAATGAAGCAGGGGAAAAATTAGGAGTAACGACGAACGAACAATTCGCTTATGACGAATTTGCAAAGACAATAGATTACACTGATGCAGCGATTGCAGCGGAAGTTGACGGTATATTTGTGTTCAGCGTTGATGCCGAAGGTCTCCAGCCTTCTGTCCAAAAGGCGGTTGATCAAGGAATAGAAGTTGTTTTAATGAGCTCACGAGATCCAGTGCTTGGCCCAGAACAGGTTCCCTTTATAGGCTTTGATCTTGAAGAGCAGGGATATGTCTTAGGCAAATACTTGGCTAAGCAATTAGAAGATTCAGGGGTAGCCGATATCGGATTCTTTGCGGAATTCAATGCACCATATTCGCAAATGAGACGTGCGGGTATACTTAGAGCATTAGATGATGCAGGGATTGAATATGTTGCTGCAGATATTTATGAAGTTGGAGTAGATCTTGGAGTAGCTATAGACAAAACTAAATCATACATGATAGCTAATCCTGATACAGATGCATTATTAGGCATGGGTAGCTTGACCACTCCTGCCTGCGCCATGGTTTTGGAGGAGTTAGGATATGAACCAGGAGAGGTTAAATGGGCTGGTTTCGATCTTGCACCTGAAACAATTGATGCAATAGAAGCAGGATATGGTGCGAGTAATGTAGACGAGGTCTTCAACTATGGGTTTTATGCATGCATGGCTCTTTATTTAAGAGCGAAGTATGATTTTGTTATTGGTGACCTACCGGTTGCTACAACAATGGTAGACTCAACCAATATTGAAGGTTTCTTAGCCTGGGTAGAGCTAGGGATAAAATAAACTCTTTTGGCACTTGTGGGGACAGGGAGTGGAATTTCTGCTTCCTGTCCCCTATTTTTGTAACTTATGGTTATTTATTTAAATTCTTCTTAGAGTGGGGTGAACCCCTACGGGCTTGTTGCCAAACTCTTAATAATATTGTATAATAATAGTTAATTAACTATTTTAACATTCAGGAGTAAAAAATGGGCTATACTGCAAAGATACAACAGATCACAAGGAAAGATTTTAACCAGTACTACATAAACTTCC
>JABMRD010000186.1 GCA_013202875.1 Actinomycetota bacterium
TCATCTTCCTTCAAGGTTTTATAAAGAGTATAAAGTCCTTCCGAATCTATTCCATCATCATTTGTAAGCAGAATAATTTTTCTGTCCATTGCCCTACAATCCGTCTATGCTTTTGAATGATTTATATAATGCAAATACCGAACCTTATATTATTTTATAATTAAATAATCCATAATTCCAGAACAATAATACTTATTATTGTAAAGAATTTAAAACATGGAATAAATTGTACCAATTTAAATAATTTTATTCTCTCTTACTATTTTATCTGTATTTTTCTTTTCAAAAACGATAATAGTATCACTAATAAAATAATCGACGGGGCTAACGTAATTCCACAGTTCAGCCAGAAGTCGCCAATAGCGCCTGTATTGATAAAATTATTAAAAAGTCTTATATTTAATTTGAATATTAAAAAATCACCAAAGGAAGAAAAATGAATGAAGAAATAACTTCCGAAGAAAAACTTATGTCCCTTCTCTCTCATCTATCGATCCTGATTCCGAATATCGGGGTAATTGCTCCTATGGTAATATGGATTACTCAGAAGGATAAATCAAAATTTGTAAGATTTAATGCAATTCAGGCAATTTTTTACCAGCTGTTATTCTTTGTGCTTATAATGTTATCTATTTTTATTGGGCTGATCCTTATGTTTGTTTCACTGCCCGCAATTACTGAAAAC
Organism: Actinomycetota bacterium; assembly: GCA_013202875.1. Taxonomy (GTDB): domain Bacteria; phylum Actinomycetota; class Humimicrobiia; order Humimicrobiales; family Humimicrobiaceae; genus Hydromicrobium. Next base: position 686 of record JABMRD010000186.1, read on the forward strand.
CCTGATGCAGCACCTGGAGCTCTATTCTGGGTTTCTATGGGTATTATGAACCTCTATTTTCCACTCTGGATCATCTTTTCTATCTACGCCGTGGTGGCAGCAGTTAAAAGCTTTAAAGGGAAGATATTCAGATATCTTATAATCGGTAAAATAATAGAAAAAAAGGTCTATAAATAATTATTGGACCAAATTTTACTTTTAAGCAACTCCTGTATAGCAATAAAATAAGTTGTTTTATTTCTTTGCGTCGTAATATTTCAATCAGTTAGATTATAAGACATACTATGACCTGCATACTTGTAGACATTTTCAGAGAGTACCAATTAGCGGTATATTTTATTCCCCTCCTGCATCTCTGTTACCCAAAAAACTTCGCAGGAATGATTACCTTCATCACTGCGGCTAAGGGAAGCACGCCACCATACTTTTCTCCCTGATTCATCTACTCCATCCACATTGACCAGAAACCCCAGCAAACGTATCCGGTCCCCTTCTTTTACTGTCAGAACGGCCCGTTTGACATTTTCCGTAGCCGGGAGAATGTGATGGTTGGCCGAATTTCTGGTAATGTAGGACTTGCCATAGGGAGACTGAGATGAATAACGGTAGTAATACCAGCGGTTTCTCTGAGAGTAGGTAATGTGGTCCCTGGTCTCCGCTTCGGTCAATCCCTGCCAGGCAAGAGCAAAATCGACCGGAGAGAGAATGCTATCCCAGCCACTTCTGTAGGTCCTCACACTTTTTACTTCTGCGTGGATGGTGTATTCAGCCTGCGGGGTAATAGTCCAGTCGTAACCTCCGGCCTTCAGGGTAAATGGTGGGGCGCTGGTACTGGTCTGCACCGGATCTACCATAACATTAATTTCGCCGCTGGAGGTTGTGATTTCAGTGATTTCCGGCGGCTCCGAGCAGGCTATGCTTAAAAATAATATTACCAGGACCAGGAGTATCTTTATCGTTTTCATTTTTCTCCCCTCCTCAAAATCTGTACAAGCAAATTTCGTAACCATCACCCTCCCCCTTGCCCCTCCAATCAAGGGAGGAGGGGAACTGGCGAAAGAAGCGGCAAAAAAAAGAAACACAACTAAATAGCTCACTGAATTTATTCAGAAACCTTTACTCCCGATGAAAACTTATTTGAAAAATTTAACTAATCAATGCAATCCTCATCAACTCATACTTAAATACCTAATACCACAGAAGACCTGATAGCCCCGCTATAGCAGTCGCGACAACTGAGATTATAATCCAGGAAATAGTCGGAAGCGCTACTCCCAGGATAATACCAATGATATCAAATTTCTTACCTTTATCACTAGCTTCTCCCTTATTGATTTTAACCAGATCAATAATACCAAGTATAATGGCTGCCAGACCCAAAGCACCGCTTATAAAAGGGATTATGGCACAAATCCCTAAAATAAGTGAGGTTTTGGCCATAACGCTTGGTCCATTTTTTACATCTTGCATTACATCTCCTTTCTATTGAAATATTTTTTATCTTTTTAAACATTATAATCAATTTGAAATTTTCATCCAACTATTATTTATAAATTGTTTAGAAAAAAATTTAAATTTTTAATTATAAGGATCTGTTTTTAGGATCTTTAAAAAATTCTTTTATACAATCAAAATTCTGTATTCATAATTACAGGATCTCCCCCAACAGCTCTTTTACAGCTTTTATGATATCAGCCTTCCGTGGAATAGAAGCTTTCTCCAGTGTGGAATTGTATGGGATTGGCGTGTCCAGTCCTGCAACTATCTTTACCGGAGCCTTCAGGTAGTCAAACACTCTCTCAGTTACTCTGGCACTGATATCAGAAGCTACTGAACCCCTTCTACATGCTTCACTTACTATTATAAACCTGCCTGTTTTTTTAATTGAATTTACTACTGTGCCAATATCCAGAGGTACAAGTGTCCTTGGATCAACGACTTCACAGCTTATGCCTTCCCTCTCCAACTCTTCTGCCGCCTCAAGTGACCTCAAGACCATATTTGAATACGCAAAGATGGTAATATCTTCACCTTTCCTCTTGATATCAGCTTTTCCGAATGGTATAGTGTATTCTTCTTCCGGTACTGCCCCCTTAACCGGATAAATCATTTTATGCTCTATAAATATTACCGGACTGTTGTCCCTTACAGCAGTTTTTAAAAGTCCCTTTACATCATAGGAGGTAGCGGGCATAACCACTTTAAGCCCCGGAATATGATAGAACCACGCCTCCAAACTCTGGGAATGTTGTGCCGCCAGTCCCTTTCCAACACCTCCCTGAGTTCTTATAACCAGTGGAACATTCAGGCTGCCGCCACTCATAAAATGAATTTTTGCAGCCTGGTTTGCAATCTGATCCATTGCCAGCGTGGCAAAATCTATAAACATAATCTCTACAATTGGCCGGTATCCGGTAAGGGCTGCCCCAATTCCTGCACCGATTATAGCGGCTTCCGAAATTGGGGTATTAATTACCCTATCCGGGCCATATTTATCTAAAAGTCCTTTATATGCTTTAAAGGCTCCTCCATAAATACCAATATCCTCACCAATTAAAAATACCTTCCTGTCTCTATCCATCTCTTCTATGATTGCTTCTCTTACAGCTTCCCTGTACTGGATTTCTCTCATTAATTTTCCTTTCCATAAAA
>JABMRD010000187.1 GCA_013202875.1 Actinomycetota bacterium
AATTAATTGTGTGTCCAAATTTTGGGGTTCATATCAAATATAATATAGAAAATAATTTAATAGTTAAAAAATAAAAATAGTAGCAAACAAGTAATAACCATAATGGAAATAAGAGAAGTAATTTTTTATATAATATTTATAATATCCGGACTGGTTGCAGGTAGCTTTTTAGAAGTAGTAATATATAGAGTACCCAGAAAGTTATCCATTATTAAACCAGCTTCTTTTTGCCCGGGCTGTAAGAGAAAAATAGCTTTTTATGATAACATACCTTTAGTATCCTTTATCATACTTAAGGGAAGATGCAGGTATTGCAAAAATAAAATACCGGTAACCAGCCTGTTAGTAGAGATGCTAACAGGTCTATTATTCCTTGCCAATTATATTTTTTTTGGATTAACTATATGGACTGTTACAGGAGTAATATTTTGTAGTGTCCTTATTGTAATATCTTTTATTGATATTGATTTTAGAATAATTCCAAATGTAATAGTATCACCTTTTACTCTGATAGGATTAGCCTTGAATATTTTTTTCAAATTATCCAGCTGGTGGACGCCTCTGGCATTCAGTCTGGGTGCTTTTTTATTTATGCTGATAATTCATTTGATATATCCGAAGGGCATGGGAATGGGTGACGTCAAATTAAGTTTAATGGTAGGGGCATTTCTTGTAAGAAACGTGATAACAGCTTTATTTTTAGGTTTCCTGGCTGGTTCAATATACGGTCTTTCATTTATTGCTATTAAAAAGGGAAAATTAAAGCAGGCTATCCCCTTTGGTCCTTTTATTTCTATTGGAAGTATTGTAGCTTTATTTTATGGTGGTAATATTTTAAAATGGTATATAAGTTTTTTAAAATAAAAGAGAGTGATTTTTTATGTCAGCAGTTGGAATAAATTTAAATTCTTCAAAAATATCAGTTATTGAACTTGCAGGATCAAGAAAAGATATTATTATAAAAAATATGGTAAAAGCTGAATTGCCATCTAACTCTATTATAAAAGGCGAAGTACAGAATCCCATAATTTTAGCCAATGGCCTAAAAGAAATCTGGAAAAAATATAAAATTTCAGATAGAAAAGTTATGATCCTGAAGAAGAAATTAAACTCATGGATGATTCGGTTAGGGACCCATTTAAACCATTTTACATAAAGGATGAGGAAGAAGAGAAAAAGAATATACTTAAATTAGAAAAAATCTATACCAGGGATGAAATAGAATATGCGGAACTAAGCCTTAATGATTATTCTTACTTAAAGAGGGAGATACTTTTTATGATATTTATTTAGTTCAGGCAATAAATGATACTTCAGTAGTGTTACTGAAAGGTGATGAATATTTAACCGTTTTCATTGATACAGTTATATATGATTAGGAAAGGGTGCAATATTTTTGAGATTTTTAACTGCTGGTGAATCTCACGGTAAGGGCCTTGTAGGAATAATAGATGACTATCCTTCCGGAGTTTTAATTGATATAGATTTTTTAAATCATGAACTCTCCAGAAGACAGAAGGGTTTTGGCAGGGGCAATAGGATGTCTATAGAAAAGGATGAAGTGGAGATAATTTCTGGAATCAGGAAAGGGAAAAGTATAGGTTCACCAATTTCTTTTATAATTAAGAATAAGGACTGGAATAATTGGAAAGAGGTAATGAATATCAATCCTCCTGGTAGTAAGGATATAGATCTGGAAAAGAAATTATTGAATCCAAGACCAGGACATGCAGATTTATCTGGTTTTTTAAAATATAGACTGGATGATATAAGAGACGTAATAGAAAGAAGCAGCGCAAGGGAAACTACAGTAAGAGTAGGCATAGGCGGATTTGCAAAGATTGTATTAAAACTGCTGGGAATAAATGTATTTAGTTATGTGAGTCAGATTGGAAAAGCAGTCTTTAGTAAAGATATAAGGATAAATAATGATATATTAAAAGAAATTGATAAGTCTGAGGTAAGATGTCCTGATAGAACTATAAGTTTACAGATGAAAGAAGAGATAATTAAAGCTGAAAGGAACGGAGACAGCGTTGGTGGAAAATTCAAAGTTATTGCTACAGGAGTACCTCCTGGATTGGGCTCATATTCACAATGGGACAGAAGGATTGACGGTAAAATAGCTGGATCATTTATGAGTATCCCGGCTATAAAGGCTGTTGAAATTGGTGATGGTTTTAATGTGACCGGTAAAACCGGAACCCTTTTCCATGATGAAATCTATTATAGGAGCGGTGATGGATTTTATAGAAAAACCAATAGAGCAGGAGGAATAGAAGGTGGGATGACCAATGGCGAGCCTGTTATAGTAGGAGCTTCAATGAAGCCAATACCCACTACGGCTAAAGGTTTGCATACTGTAAATATAAAGACTAAAGAAATTGAGATAAGTCTAAAAGAGAGATCAGATATATGTGCGGTGCCGAGCGCGTCTATAGTTGGCGAAGCAATATTATCTATGGAAATTTTGAATTCAATCCAGGAAAAATTTGGGAAAGATAATATAGATGAAATTTTAGAAAATTATAATAATTATAAAAGATATCTTGAAAAAGTCTGATATTGTATATATGGATTTTAAAAATATATCTCTTATAGGTTTTATGGGCTCTGGTAAAAGTACGGTAGGAGAGATTCTGGCGGGAAGATTAGGATTTATATTTATTGATCTGGATAGAATAATTGAATTAAGCGAAGAAAGAGAAATAAGGGATGTTTTTAAAAGAGACGGGGAAAAGTATTTTAGAGAATTAGAAACAAAGGTTATTAAAAAAATATATAAAAATAAAAAGTGCGTCTTTGCCTGTGGGGGCGGTGTAGTAAAAAGAAAAGAAAATATGCATGTAATAAAAAATAACAGTATAGTAATATATTTAAATATTACTGCGCGGAATGCGCTTGACCGTCTTAGAAATGACAAAAACAGACCGCTGATTGATGTAGAAAATAAAAAGGAAGTAATAGAAAAAATGATCAAAGAAAGAGATATCCTGTACAGGAAATATGCGGATATAGTTGTAAATAATGATAAAAATGACCCTGGGCAAACTTCAAATGAGATAATAACCAGGCTTAAAGTGCAAAAATAGATGAGAATCATTACTGCTAAAACTAAACTTAGACATTATCCTATATATATAAGTTCTAAAATATACGAATATTTTCCGCTGCTGATTAAAAAGAATTTTAAAGATTCTGAAAAAATAGTACTGGTAACAAATAATAAAGTATTTGGCATATATGAGAATAAAGTAAAGAATATTTTAAAAGAGTGCTCTCTACCTTATGAAATTGTAATTATTCAGGATGGCGAAGAATATAAAAATTTAAAAAGTGCTGATTATATATATAAGAAACTGATTGATTTTAATATACATAGAAATGATATTATAATTGCATTTGGGGGCGGAGTGATAGGCGATCTGGCTGGCTTTGCAGCTTCGACTTTTCACAGGGGGATAAAACTTATACACTGCCCAACAACTATTATCGGTCAGGTCGACAGCAGCATAGGCGGGAAAGTTGTTGTTAATTATAACAATATAAAGAACGTGATTGGCAGTTTTTATCAACCGCATATGATAGCCATTAATCCAACTTTAAATTACACCTTAGATGAGGACCAGATCATCAATGGTCTTGGCGAAATTGTAAAGTATGGATTAGTTTTCAAAAAGAAAATACTGGAAAAACTGTCGGAAAATGTAGAAGATAAAAAGGAGGACAGACTATTCAGGTTAATTAAAACAGAGGTTTTTAAAGATATTATTTATAATTGTTGTTATATAAAAACAAGAGTGGTCAAAAAAGATGAATTCGATCTGGATTACAGGAATATGCTTAATTTTGGGCATACCATAGGACATTGTATTGAGAATGCGTTTAACTTAAGGGAAATCAATCACGGGATGGCGATTAGCATAGGAATGATAATTGCAATTGATATTTCAATTTCTCTGGGTTTGATCAACGAGGATATTAAGAATACGGTTCTGGAACTATATAAAAAGTTGAAATTGCCATACAGGATACCGAAAATAGATGTAGAAAAAATTACCAGTGCATTGAAATATGATAAAAAATTTAAAACAGCGCAAAATAAATTTGTACTGCTTAAAGGAATAAATAAACCTGTTTTTTATTATAATGTAGAAAAAAGTGTAATCGTTGATAATATTAAAAAAAGTATCTACAATTATGTATAAATATATATAAAGAAAAAATTAAATATAATATTAATTAATGCAATGCAAACAATATATTTTGTAAATTTTAAATATTTGGAGGATTTGTAAAAATGAAGAAGGTTATTATAATCAATGGCCCTAACTTAAATCTATTAGGGCAAAGAGAGGAAAAAATATACGGCAGCAGGGGATTTGATGAAATAAAAAAAGAACTGGATGAGCTGGCAGCGGGTAAAGTAGAACTCTTATATTTCCAATCCAATCATGAGGGAGAGATTATTGATAAAATTCACGAGTGTATCGGAAACACTGATTTTATAATAATCAATCCCGGCGCACTTACTCATTATAGTTATGGAATACATGACGCAATATCTGCCAGTAAAATTCCCACTATTGAAGTGCATATCTCAAATATTTTTAATAGAGAATATTGGAGGGCTGAATCTGTAATATCGCCTGCTGTTTCCGGGATTATAATTGGATTTGGACAGGATGTATATAAGATGGCTTTGCATTATATAATTGGAATATAAAAAAGGTATTATGGATAAATATGTTTAATAAAATTTTTTATTTTATTAAAAGAAATAGTAATAGAGGAAACTGTACTTTAAAACAAGAGAAAGGCTTTTCTCTTGTTGAAGTAATAGTAGCTATAGTGATTATCTCTATAATTACAGTAGTTCTGGTAAATGGCACTATTATGGCGGTTAATGTATCAAAGATGAACAGAGCAAAAACTTTATCGTCAGCAAATGGCGGTACGTATGCCAATCCAAATGCAGCAGTCATGCTGATTGCAAATAATGAAGTTAAGACTTCGACAGGTACTTTTTTAAGGGGTGGCACTGTTTCCAATTCTCTGGTATTGGGCATTAATACAGAAATATACTATGAAACAGGTATTGGAGAATATTTGACTGCCGGGGTACCGGGATTTGGTGAGACGATGATTACTACTATGAGCTGGCAGGAAATTATCGCTGATTGATAGTAAAATATGAATATTGTATCTGAAAGAAAATATTATGATTCAAGAATAAAAAAAATATTTACCCGCCAGAATAATCATAAAACTTCAAATCTTATTATCCTTAAAGACGAAAACATATATTACCTCACTGGATTTTATGGTAAAGATTCAGGAAGCATATTACTGATTGCAGATGATGACATACATTTATTGGTTAATTTCATTTATCTGGAACGAGCCAGAAAATCTGCCAAAAATAAAAACTTAAATATTGCCTGTTATAAAAAGAATAAATTCGGGGAACTAGTAAAAATTTTAGAAGATTACAGTTTTAGCTCCATTGGAGTAGAAGGAAAGAATATAAGTTTAACCGGTTTCCGTAAACTGGAAAAGTTATTATCCGGACAGGGTAAAAAACTGGTAGGTATTGATGGAGCAGTTGAAAAATTAAGAACAGTTAAGGACAAGTTTGAGATCTCTAAAATAAAAAATGCCTGCAAGATTACAGATAAAGTCTTCGGCAGCATAATAAATTCAGGCGCTGCTGCAATAAACAAATTATCAGAAATTGAACTTGCCTGCAGGATAGAAGAGCTGCTGGTGAGAAATAATTCGGAGGGAAGATCATTTGATACGATTGTTGCGTATGAGAAAAACTCTTCTATGCCGCATTATTCTCCACAAAAGATAAAAGTAAAGAATGGTTTAATACTTATGGATTTCGGATGTAAGTTTGAAAATTACTGCTCGGATATGACAAGGACAATTTTTACAAAGAATAAAAAAATTTGTAATGAATTTAAAAAAATTTATGATATAGTCTTAAAGGCGCAACAGCTGGCAATTGAAAATTGCATGGAAGGCGTAACCTGCAGTCAGCTGGACAGGATAGCGAGAAAATTTATAACTTCAAAAGGTTATGGCAATAATTTCGGGCATAGACTGGGGCATGGTGTGGGTATTGAGGTCCATGAAGAACCAGCGGTAGCTATGGAAAACAGGGCAGTTTTAATGGAAAATATGGTTATAACTATTGAGCCCGGCATATATATAGAAAATTTTGGCGGCGTAAGAATAGAGGATATGGTAATAGTGGGAAAGAATAACTGTGAGGTCCTTTATAATTCAAAGAAGAGTTTTTTTATATTAGATTGATTATTGTATACATTTTAAAAGAAGAGGAAATCATTAATGATAGGCACCGGTGATTTTAGAAACGGGTTAACCATAATTTATGATAGCAAGCTGTACAAGATATTATATTTTCAGCACGTAAAACCGGGTAAAGGTGGCGCATTTGTCAGGACAAAATTAAAGGACTTAAATACCGGAGCTATTATTGATAAGACTTTCAGGGCCGGCGAAAAAATGGAACAGGCAATACTGGAAACAAAAAGAATGCAGTACCTTTACAAAGATGAATATTATAATTTCATGGATACTAAAACATATGAACAAATCCAGTTAGGCGAGGATATACTTGAGGACCGGAAAGATTATTTACTGGAAAATATGGGACTGGCGGTTATATTTTACAAAGGCAGACCCATATCAGTTGAACTTCCCATTTCTATTGAAGCCAGAGTTATTAAAACTGAACCTGGAATCAAGGGTGATACAGTAAGTTCAAGCTTTAAACCTGCAGAGATAGAAACCGGGGCGAAAGTACTGGTTCCTTTATTTATAAATACAGGAGACACTATAAAAATTGATACAAGAACCGGCGAGTATATAACCCGGGTGAGCACTTAGCTAATATAAATTGTATATAAGATTATGCCTAAAATATCTAGAAGAAAAAGTAGAGAGAATGCAATAATATTATTGTATCAAAGAGATTTATTGGATAAAAAGATAGATGAGATTATAGAAAACAATTTACTGGCGGGTAGGAAATATGACCAGTTCACTTTAAAACTTACAAATGGCGTGTGCAGAAACAGAAAGAGAATCGATGAGATGATTATGGATGTTGTTGAGAACTGGACCCTGGAAAGAATAGCAATTATTGATAGAAATATTTTACGGGTAGCTATTTATGAAATGCTATATGAAGATGATATACCTCTAAAGGTTTCCGTAGATGAGGCCATTGAAATTGGAAAAAGTTTAGGGCAGCAAGAAGACACCCCAAAATTTATAAATGGCGTTTTAGGTAAAATTTTAGATAATATAGGCAGTTAATATTACTTTTTATTACATAAATTTGAAAATATGTCTAATCCAAGAATATATGATTTAAAAGCAGATGAACTTTATCCTGGTTTCTTAATAAAAGAGGTAAACAATAGTTTAGGGTATTATGTTAAGGAATATAAAGAAAGCCCTGATATTCTAAAAGAAGTGATTGAATATAGCATAGAAAACAGCGGAAAAAGATTCAGACCAATATTGTGTCTGCTTACTGCAAAGAGTCTGGGAAAAGATTATCGTGCGGTACTTCCTACGGCATGCGCAATCGAATTTATCCACACTTACTCATTAATACATGATGATCTGCCTTCTATAGATAATGACGATATCCGGAGAGGCAAACCTACTTGCCATAAAAAATTTGGAGAAAGTATAGCAATACTAACCGGTGATACTTTGTTTGCCGAGGCTTTTAATATAATAATAAAATATCAGATAGCAGACGACAGGACAAAAATTAAAATTTTAGAAGAGATTGCCGGTGCTTCTGGTGCTTCAGGTATGGCTGCAGGTCAGATAGTAGATGTTTATTTTACCGGTAAGAAGATTAGCAAAAAAAAATTAGAATATATACATCGGAATAAAACAGGGAAAATGATAACCGCTTCCGTTAGATGTGCGGCAATTTTATGCGGCGTCAGTGATGATTATCTTAAAAAATTTACAGAATATTCTGAAAATTTAGGTCTCGCCTTTCAAATAACCGATGATATTCTGGATGTAACATCAGATAAACGTATAAATACTTATCCAAATATATGGGGGATTTCAAAATCAAAAGAAATTGCCAGAGACAGGATTGATAAAGCTATTGCCATAATTAAAAGCATGGATATAGACTATGAGTGGCTGGTTAACATAGCAAATTTTTTATTGACAAGAAAGGTGTAATCTGGATTTTTTTAATAAAATCATTTAAAGAAGCTAAATCTATTTTAAATTATGATAAAATAATCAAAGATGTGGTTGATAGGGCATATTTATATTTTGGTCAGACTGAATAATAAAGCCGGGTAATGAAAATGAAAAACATTGGTATAGTTTCAAATAATGAAAAACAGGAAGCAATAGAAATTGCCAAAGGAATATATGATTATTTAGTTAAAAAAGGCAATAATGTGCTTCTGGTAGAAACAGATAAAATGCCTGAGAATTACTGCCTTCCCTCGGTTTCTGAAGAAGAGTTTAGTGCAAGGAATGATGCAATAATAGCAATAGGAGGAGATGGTACATTCCTTAGAGCTTCAAAATATTCTTTTAAAAGAGAAATTCCCATATTGGGGATTAATGTGGGAAGCCTGGGGTTTCTAACTGTTGTAGATGTCCGCAATATGTATAGCGCCATGGATAAGATATTAAGAGATACATACGAAATAGAAGAAAGAATGTTACTTGAGGGTAAGTTTTTTAAAAACGATAAAGTATTAGAAAATATGAGGCTGCCTTATCTGGCATTGAATGAATTTGCGATAACAAGGTCTACGCTTGGGAAAATAATAAAATTTGAAATTATAGTAAATGGGGTATCAATAAAAAATTTTGCTGCCGATGGAATAATAATTTCCACGCCAACAGGTTCTACTGCATATTCTCTTTCGGCCGGAGGACCGATTGTGGAACCAAAAAGTGAAATTATAATTATAACCCCTATATGTCCTCATACATTACTGAGCAGGAGCATAATTCTAAGTCCGGATAATAAGATAGAAATAGTAGTTAATTCCAGAAATGAGAAAGATAGCGTGAGTGTTGATGGAAAAACAATGCTGGTCAGTATCAGGCCGGATTATATATTTAAAGTAAAAAAATCAAAATTGAAATTAAAGCTTATAACTTTTAGTAAAGATATTTTTTTTAAAGTATTTAAAGAAAAATTTATTGAAAGAATTTAAATAAATATAAATTGACATTTTTACTTTTTAGATATGCTGAAGGAATTACAGGTAAAAAATTTTGCCATAATAGATGACGCCAGAATAAAATTCCAGAAAGGTCTTAACATTCTGACCGGAGAAACAGGCGCCGGTAAAACTCTTATCATAGAAGCAATAAATTTGCTGATTGGTGAGCGGGCGGGCAGTGATTTAATAAAAGATGGCGAGGATAAGTTACTGGTTCAAGGATACTTTGATTTCAAAAATAACCCTGCGGCAATAAATTATTTGCTATCCGAAAATTTAATTGAAGAAGAAGATGCAAGTGATGATATAGTAATAACGAGAGAAGTAACGAGGGTTGGTAAAAACAGGGCGTTTATTAATGGGATTTTTACCCAGATCAGCAATTTAAAAAAGTTAGGTGAATTTTTTATAGATATTCACGGGCAGCATGATCACCAGTATTTGCTTGATTGTAAGACTCATATAGAGATAATAGATAGGTTTGGTAAAGACAGGATTCTGGATGCAAGGAAAGATTATTCAGAAAGCCTGGAAAAATATTTTAAAAAAAGAGAAGAATTTTTAAAATTAAAAGAATTGAAGAACGTAAGAGAAGAAAAGTTAAAAGATTTAAATTACAGATATGAAGAGATTAAGAAACTGGATATTAGAGAAAATGAAGAAGAAATTTTAGAAAATGAGATGCGAATTCTTAAAAACTATGAAAAGATTTACAGATTGGCATCAGAAGGTAAAAAGATAATAGATAGTGAGGATACCGGTATTCCTTCATTAAGCAATAATATAGCCGTTTTAGATAAAAATATCGTCGAACTTGCTGAATTTGACCATGAGTTCAAAAAGTTTTGTGACAGGTTGTCTACTCTTGGGAATTTTATAGAGGAAATAAGCCATTCCCTGAACAGCTATCTTGCTAATTTTGATTTCAGTACGGAAAGATTGGATAGTATTCAAGAAAGGTTGTATAAGTTATCAGAAATAAAAAAGAAATACAATCTTGATTTGAATTCAACCACAGGGTATGCAGAAAAACTAAAAGAAGAAATAGAAAGTTTTGAAGATCTGGACAGTGAGATTGATAAAAAACAGATGGAATATAATGAAACTCGCGAAATTCTAATAAAAAAAGCTTTTTTATTAAGTGAGCTGAGGAAAGAAGCGGTAATTGATCTGGAAAAAAGTGTAACTGATGAAATGGTTGATCTTGGTTTTAAATCTGTCTCTTTTCAACCACAGCATAGATTGCTGGAAGGTAATGGTGACGGCATAGAAATTGAGAACAAAAAGATAAAATTTGCTAAAAATGGGATAGATGATATAGAATTTTTAATATCTCTTAACATAGGCGAAGCTGTCAGGCCCTTAAGGAAAATTGCATCAGGTGGTGAAATATCAAGGATTATGCTTGCTCTTAAATCAGTGATAAGTTTTGTTGACAATATCACTATTATGATATTTGATGAAATAGATGTGGGTATAGGTGGGGCGGCTTCACTGGTAGTAGGTGAAAAATTATACAAAATTTCAAGAAATTGCCAGATAATAGCTATTACTCATCTGGCACAGATTGCCTGTTTTTCTGATGCCCATTATTTTATTGACAAATTCATAGAGGGCAAAAGAACAAAAATAAAAATAAAGAAATTAGATTTATTAAGTAAGATAAAAGAAATTTCCAGGATGTTAAGCGGGATGAAAGAAAGTGATATTTCTGTTAAGCACGCTGAAGAACTTTTGGAAAAATGTAATATCATTAAAAGTGATTTAATAGAAGGGAAGACTAAAATTGAAAACTAAGTTTATTTTTATAACCGGAGGTGTCCTTTCTTCGCTGGGAAAAGGTATGTGTGCAGCGTCATTGGGAAGACTGTTAAAATCAAGAGGTTATAGTATCACAATCCAAAAGTTTGATCCTTATATAAACATTGATCCCGGGACCATAGACCCTATGCAGCATGGAGAGGTTTTTATAACAGACGACGGTGGTGAAACAGACCTGGATGTGGGGCATTATGAGAGATTTATTGATGAAAATTTATCTAAATATAATAATTTTACTTCGGGAAAAATTTATAAAAATGTACTTGATAATGAAAGAAAAGGCAAATACCTTGGTTCTACGGTGCAGGTAATTCCACATGTAACTGATGAAATAAAATCAAGCATTAAAAAAACACTGCTAAGAAGAAAAACTGATATAGTCATTACTGAAATAGGGGGCACTGTTGGCGATATAGAGAGCCTTCCTTTCCTGGAAGCAATAAGACAATTTAAAAAAGATATTGGAAAAGAAAATGTTCTTTATATACATGTTACTTACATCCCATACTTAAAAACTGCAGAAGAATTGAAGTCAAAACCAACCCAGCATAGTGTAAAAGAACTTAGAAGCATAGGTATTCAGCCTGATATAATTATATGCAGGAGTGAAATTAAATTGACCGATAGTATAAAAAGTAAAATAAGCCTGTTCTGTGATATTGAAAAAGAAGATACCATAGAGGCAATTGATGCCAAACATCTTTATGAAGTTCCCCTGATGCTGCAAAAAGAAAAATTGGATTCCAGAGTTTTATTAAAATTAAAATTAAAGGCAAGAAAATCTGATCTTAAGAGCTGGAAAAAGATAGTAAATTCCATTCACCACCTGAAAGGCAAGGTAAATATAGGAATAGTAGGAAAATATACCGATTTAAAAGATGCTTATATAAGTATTGTAGAATCTTTAAATCACGGTGGTTATTATTTCAAAAAAAATATAAATTTAACCTGGATAAATTCGGAGTTAATAGAAAAAAATTGTAAGGAGGAAAGTGCATTATCCGGAGTAGACGGAATATTGGTGCCATACGGATATGGAGTTAGCGGGGTAAATGGAAAGATTAATGCCATAAAATTTGCCAGGGAGAAAAAGATACCGTTTTTAGGAATATGTCTGGGAATGCAGTGTGCGGTGATTGAATTCGGAAGAAATGTACTGGGCCTTAAGGACGCCAATAGCACCGAATTTGATCCGAATACCGGAAGTCCAGTGATTGGTTTAACGCGTGAGCAAAAAAATGCAGAGGATATGGGCGGGACTATGAGATTGGGAAGTTATGAGTGCAGGTTGAAGGTTGGCTCAAAAGCTTATGAAGCTTATCAGAAGAAAATAGTTTACGAAAGACACAGGCACATGTATGAATTAAACAATGACTATCGGGACAGATTTGAAAAGACCGGTCTTATAATAACTGGAATCAATCCGGATAAAAACCTGGCAGAAATTGTTGAAATAAAAGATCACCCGTGGTTTGTTGCGGTTCAATTCCATCCTGAATTTAAATCCAGACCGGATAGGCCCCATCCATTATTCAGAGATTTTATTGGTGCTTCTATAAAACACTCATCTCTGGCTAAACGGAAGTAAGTGAATTGCAGAAAACAATGCTATAATGAATTTTTATTAAGTTTATATAATTTACCTCCTTTTATCAGTCGTTCTTATTTTCATTTTAAAACTCTTTTCACTTCATATAATTTCCTGACTTCTTAAGTCTTTGTACTTTTCCTTTTTTTAACGAGAGCCTGGCTCTGAACCTATTTTTTAAAGTCAAGATAGTTTTTGTCTTGTGAGTATATAAACCGCTTTTTGACATAAAATGACAATAATATTATAATCTAAATTACTTAATAAATATCTTAAGTTTCTATGAACAAGCAATTAGTAGAAAGTTTACAAAAAAATCTTGGTATTTCTCAAGAGCAAATCGTTCGTGAGGAATATGAAATGATTATATTAAAACAACTTTTCGAAAGCGAGCAGGGAAAGTTTTTTGTTTTTAAGGGGGGAACAGCTTTAAGATTAGCATATGGGTCACAGCGTTTTTCTGAAGATCTGGATTTTTCAGTTGTTGAGGATTTTGACAAGAATAAGCTAGATAGTTTACTTAAAAGGGTAGCCGGTCAATATGAAACCTTAAGACTTATTGAAACAATACAAAAGAAATATACTTATTTTGGCCTTTTTCGTGTTAAGGAAGCATTTACAGCGCAGGCATTTTCGATTAAGTTTGAGGCTTCAATACGTCCGGTCAATTTGAAGAAGGATGGAGATTATAAACTGCTGACCTTAAATAGTAAGGTAACTAACTTGACGGCTTTGGCCCAGGTAGCAAGCTTAGAGTACATGGAGCAAGAAAAACGAACTATCAAACCGCCAAGAATTAGGGATATCTATGATCTATGGTTCATAGTCCAGAAGTTAGGGAAGTCCGCTTCTATGGATTTTGGTGACTGGAGTAGGAAAAAAGTTAAACAAGAACTACATAAATTCTTGCCTAAAAAGGGGAGGAGGCTATTAGAACAATGGCTACAAGAGTAATGAGTGATATTGAGCTTTTAAAAGTATTAAAGAGCTTTGATAAGTCTTATTTTACCGTGGCTGATTTGGAAAAAATCTTAGAGTTGGAGAGAGACAGCTTGTATGTTACGCTTAATAGGCTGGTTAAAGCAGGTGTGCTTATTAAGTTGATGAGAGGGGTTTACCAACCTGAGTTTCAAGTTGTTGGCTTAGAAAAAGTAGCCAATGAACTTTATTATCCTTCCTATCTCTCGTTTGAATCAGCTTTGTCTATATATGGGATTTTAAGCCAAATTCCTTATACATTAATGTTTGCTACTATCAAGCGTTCTAAAAAGCTTACACTGGCTGGTAGAGAAGTGGTGTACAGACAACTAAAGAAGGACTACTTTTTTGGTTATATATTAAAAAATGGTATATATATTGCTGAACCTGAAAAGGCGGTGCTTGATCAACTTTATATGCTAAGTAAAGGGAAAACAGCAACTGATATAGGTGAATGGTCATTGGTTGGACTAAAGAAAAGGAAGTTCTTACAATACAGTAAAAGATTTCCTAAAAAAGTCAAGGAGGGTGCAAAGCAGCTAATCCCGAAGTTTGGTAAGTATATAACTACCTTAGATAAGAAGGAATTGTTTCGAGTTGCTAAAGCAAGCTAAATTTATAGATATAAGCTAAAGTATAGTTTTAGAATTTATAAAGAAATAATTAATAGAGCTGAAAAAGACTTTTTTGAAGTTGAGGATAATTAAATGGAAGATATTGAATTATTTGGAGAAAAAAAGAAATAAAGGTTATTGAGATTAATAAAAATCCTATATACCTACTCCAAATAACGATACAGCACGGAATATATTTTTATTGGCAAAGTCTTTATAATTAAAAATAGTGAATTTAAAAGATTTATAGAAAAGCATTAAGCTTATACAGCAAGGTAACGAAAAATCGTTAATTCAAATTGCGGATTAATTAGCAAAAGAGTCGCAAAATTAAAATATGGATTTTAAAACAGGTAAGATAAAAAAAACCTTAATTTCAATAAATTCTATTTTACTTATTATTATAATTTTATTCACTCCGCTTGCTTATCATGTTTGTAATCGAGGTTATTATGAGACTTTACATGAAGATAATGGAGTGTTCTCAATTTTAAATAAAAATGATGTACTGGATGCTACAGAAGAGATTTTTAAATTTTTTACCGGACGAACCACCACCCTGCAGACTATTCAGGTAAGATATTCAGATGAAAGTATTAGTACGGCTGCTTCTTTCAGGCCTGAAGAGATGAGCCACCTTAATGATGTGAGAAAACTACTTGTAAAAATATTTATTTTATACTGCGGGAGCATTATTTTATTTGTTATTATGACTTTTTTACTTATAGAGAAAAATATTAAAAATTTTATTAGAAATATGGGTATAATATTTACAATTTCTTCATCAGTTATGCTGTTTTTTATTATAATTTTATACTTTCTTGGAGAGAATTTCCCTGTTCTGTTTGAAAATTTTCACCAGATATTTTTCCCTCAGGGAAACTACGCTTTCTCCGGGGGTTCTCTTATAATTACTCTTTTCCCATACGGGTTTTTTAATGATTTCTTTATAAGGCTTGTATTAAGTTCTACTATAATAGCAGCGGTGCTATTGGTTACAGGTATAATTTTTACTAATATTTTTAAGTTTGTAAAAAAATATGGTCAATAAATGAGATATTAAAAGATATTGCATTGCGGGAAAGATCTAAATGTTTGGAAGGATTTGAACAAGTGGAAATGAAAAGAGAATGATTAATAAAAAAAGACTTTTAGATACATTAATTGAACTGCTTAAAATAAAGAGCCCTTCAAAAAACGAAAAAGAGATAGCCAATCATGTAAGCAAAAGATTGAAAAGCCTCGGTCTTGAAGTTAATGTTGACGGGTGCGGTCATGAATTTGGCAGTAATGCAGGGAATGTCGTAGCTTTATATAAAACAAAAAATCCATCTGGAAGCAGTCCCATTTTCCTGGAGGCGCATCTTGATACGGTAAGCGCAGATGGAGATATTCTACCGGTAATAAAAAGTGGAAAAATATTCAATAAAAATAAAGAATGCATACTTGGCGGCGATGATAAGGTTGCTGTTGCTGCAATTATAGAAGTTTTGAATGTTATAAAAGAAAGAAATATCCCTACAGGAGATATTTATATTATATTTACAATTTCAGAAGAAATTGGGATGTTAGGGGCAAAGTGTATTGATCTGGATTTAATAAAAGCAAAATATGGTTTTGCATTTGACAGTGACGGTGATATAGGAACCATAGTAAATAGAGCGCCATATCAGAATTCAATTTATGCGCATTTTAAAGGAAAAGCAGCTCATTCCGGGATAGAGCCTGAAAAGGGGATTAATTCTATAAAGGCGGCTTCTATTGCAATTTCTAATATGAAGATTGGTAGAATTGATAAGGAAAGTACATGCAATGTTGGAAAAATAGAAGGAGGCATAGCTAAAAATATAGTTGCAGAGAACACAAAATTAGAAATGGAGGCAAGGAGTTTAAAATTATCAGGACTTGATAAAATTACCAGAAAGATGATAAATAATCTTAAAAAAGGTGCAAAAATGACTGGAGCCGTTTTAAGTTATGAAATTATAAGGGAATATGACGGATTTAAGGTTACAGAAGATGCAGTGCCTGTACAGATTGCTAAAAAGGCCATTAAAAAGCTGGAACTAAGACCAAAAATCATATCTTCGGGAGGCGGAAGCGATGTCAACATATTTAATTCAAAGGGAAAGATTGCAGTTAACCTGAGCGCCGGAATGGAGAATGTCCATACAAATGAAGAATTTGTAAAGGTTGAACAATTAGAGAAACTGGCTGATCTGATCCTGGAAATATGTAAATTTGTAATTAAGTAGAATAATATAGGGGAAAAATTTTAAAATGAATAAAAAACTTTTTGAAAAAAAGATAAGCTCAGAGAAGATTTTTAAGGGTGAAATAGTTGAGTTATATGTTGATAAGGTAAAACTTCCAAATAATAAAATTGTTACGAGAGAAAAGGTTGCCCATCCAGGAGCAGTAGGTATTGTGCCAATTAGTAAAGAAGGAAAGATAATGCTCGTAAAACAGTTTAGATATCCCACGGGTAGTATCTTACTGGAAATACCAGCAGGAAAGTTAGGTAAAGGAGAAGACCCCCGGGATTGTGCCTCCAGAGAATTAAAGGAGGAAATCGGGGCAGAAGGAGGAAGAATAATACATTTAATTGACTTCTATACGTCACCCGGTTTTTGTGATGAAATATTATATTTATATCTGGCTTTAGATTTTGAAAAAAAAGAAAATAACCTGGATGACGATGAGTTTTTAAAAATATTTGAATTAAAATTGACGGATGCACCCTCATTTATAGAAAACGGAAAGATAAAAGATGCAAAAACTATTATAGGAATACTTTTAGCCGGAAATTATTTGAGCCGAAGTGTAAAAATTGATAAATAAAGTAAAAAATAAAAATATTAATCACGATATCAGTAAGTATACAGAATATTTAAGGTTTGAAAAATTACTGCTTCCCAATACAATTAATTCTTACCTCATGGATCTGAGAAAATTCAAAGATTTTTTAGAGAATAATAATATAGAAAATTATTATGAACTTTCAAAAGAAAATATACTGAGTTTCCTTCAAATCTTACATAAAAATCAGTGTGAATCATCCATTTCAAGAATATTATCAACCTTGAGAAGTTTTTATAAATTTCTGGTTATAGAGAAGGTTTGCCGGAAAAATCCCTGGGTGCAGATAAGCAATCCCAGAGGGCCAAAAAAAATGCTGGATGTTTTAAAGGTGGAAGAAGTGGAAAAGTTTCTTGAAAGCATACCATGTTCCACAGAACTGGAAGTGAGAGACAGGGCTATGTTTGAAATATTATATTCATGCGGGTTAAGAGTA
>JABMRD010000188.1 GCA_013202875.1 Actinomycetota bacterium
AGGTAATTCTACAGAAGAAGGTGGTAAGAAACCAAATATTTATAAGTTTAATGAAGGTGGTGGTTACGCTGTTGGTATGATTATATCAGCAAATAGGCTATCTGCAGTGATTACTAATTTAAAAAGTAAGATTCTTGATAAAATTTCAGTAATACTGAAAACAGATGAAGAATTTGATAGTGTTTTAAAGAAGATAATTGATTCATATAATAATCTTGTAAATAACACGAACATTGATAGAAAAAGACTTGTTGGTCTTGCAATTGGAGCCTATGGTATAACTAATTTCACAAAAGGTGAAGTTATTTTTTCACCACATTTTCCATCATGGGGTAAAGATTTAATGCTAAAAGAAAAAATAATAAAACGAATACCAGAGAATATACCAGTAATGGCTGATAACCATTCAAGGTTCCAGGTTTTTGCTGAAAAAATCTTAGGTCTGGCGAAAGATAAAAATAATGTTGTTGCTATTCAGGCTGGTAAGGGATTAGTAGCAGGGGTAATAATAGAAAATGAAATTAAAAGAGGTAATCATTACTTAATTGGTGAGATAGGTCATATGATAGTAGATCCTGAAGCAAGAGAAATCTGTGCATGCGGTGGGAAGGGCTGTTTTGAAGCAATGGTATCAACTAATAGAATATTAAGGATGGCTAGGGAGAAGCATAAAGAGTATCCAGATTCAATTATTTTTAATGGAAATAATCCTGATACTATAGATATTAGTGATGTATTTACTGCATCGAATAAAGGAGATAAGCTTGCACTTGATCTTATGAATGATGCAATAAAGTGGTTTGGGATTGGGATATCTAATATTATTCTTATGTATGATCCACAAATTGTAATCATTCAGGGTATCTTTACAAAAGCGGGTGAATATTTTCTTGAAAATTTAAGAAAAATAATTAACAAAATTTCCTTATTTTCTATAAAAAGGGAAACTGAGATTAAATATTCTGAGCTTGGTGATAAAGCTGGAGTACTTGGAGCAGCATCTTACGTACTTTCTAAATATTTTGAATAAGTTTTTTAATATTAATATGGAAATATCAAAAGAGGTTTAAGAGATTATATTAAAAGAAAATATAGAAGGAGGTATCTATGAGAAAAAAATAGGAGATTTGTCTAAGGCCCCTTGGTGGCTTATCTTAAACAAATCTCGGATACATTTTATCAAAAAAGAAATCTAGTTAAAAGGAGATGAGAGAAGTGAAAAAAATAATGATTCTTGCTTTAATCGTGGCTTTCATGGTTTCAATGTTATTTATTGGAACTTCCTGTAAGGAAGAAGCAGTGACAACTGAAACAACTGCAGCAGAAACAACGGCAGCTGAAACAACGGCAGCTGAAACAACGGTAGCGCAAGAGAAAGTTACTTTAACCTTCAGAATGCATGTAGGGGATGTAGAAAGTCAGGAACCCTCTGTATGGGGTGCAGTTGAGGAGTTTATGAAACAGAACCCTAACATAATTATTGATTTGTCTGGAACACCTGGCGGTATGGTTACAGACCATCTACGGACTTTGAAAATGGCTGCAACATCAGGTACTCTGCCTGATATATTTTGGATGCTGAATGGCGTAGCCAGAGAAATGGCGCAAGCAGGATATACCTTGGATTTGAGTGAATTTATAGAGAACAATAAAGATATTACTGATGAGTTTCTTCCCGGCATGATTGAGAACATGATGCTAGATAACGGCTTTGTAATTGGACTGCCATATACAGGATTTATTTCAGGATTTTTTGTCAACAGGTCTTTATTTGACAAATATGGTGTCCAGATACCAGAGACCTATGAGGATTTAAAAGAGGTAGTAACGATATTTAAGCAAAATGACGTTGTAACTATAGCTCAAGGTTCAAAGGACTCTTTCAGTACTTGGGTATTTCAGTTAATGCTATGTAGGTACGGATTCTTTGAAAAGCTTGACTCTATACTTGCAGGAGTGGAGAAATACAACAATCCAGATTTTCTTAGGTGTTATCAGAAGATTGATGAACTGAGTAAGCTTGGTGCATTTCCTGAAAACGGAACCACAATGGGCTATATGGATATGGTAGCAATGTTCAAGAACGGAGAATCTGCAATGCTTAATGGAGCCCATGCATTAGCCAAAGATTTTGAGACCCTTGATTTTGCAAAAGATATAGACTTTTGGTGGGGACCAACTTTTAATGATGGTGTAGGTAACCAACAATTGACAACATTCGTTCCTGGACCTCCACTTGTTATAAGTGTTGATGTAAAGAAAGATCAAGCAAAATATGATGCTGTTGTTAAATTCCTAAGGTTTTATTATAGCAATGAAGGTCAGGAAATAATGATTGCCAATGAATTCCCTACAGTTGTTGCATATGATATTAATAAAATAGATAAGGAGAAAACACCTGTATTATACAAACTTTATGAAGCAGCTTATAAACCCGGTTGGGTACCTGCAAAAAATCAACCCGATCTTGCTATACCAGATATCTTCGTAAGTGCTATGAATGATAGTATTCACGGTGTAATAAATGGTATATATACGCCTGAGGAAGCGCTTAATGTTGTCGATGAACAACTTAAAGAAATTATTGAATAGTATAAAAATATAGTAAAATATGGCCAGAGCGGATTGCTCTGGCCATAAGATTAAAATTTGAATATTGTTTAGGGGCAAGATACCATAATGTTTTGGTTTAGGAAAAAAAGTATAATTATATTTATGTTGCTACCTACTTTAACTCTGTATGTATTATATATGATAATACCTATTATCATGTCTTTATTTTTTAGTTTTACCGGTTATTCAGGGATTGGTAAAATTGATTTTTCAGGACTAGAAAATTATATAAAAATGCTGAGAGACCCCCTTTTTTTTAATTCATTAAAGAATACGTTTATAATTTTAGGGTTTGCTTTTTTTATTCTTTTACCCTGTGCTTTTTTATTGTCATTGCTTCTTAATAAAAAGATGAAGGGGATTAATATAGCAAAGTCTTTAATTTTTTCCCCGGCTATCATAGCCCCTATAATAGTTGGACTTATATGGACATTCATACTAGACCCTTATAAGGGACTTTTAAATATGTTTTTAGAGAGAGTAGGGCTTGATTTTCTTGCACTTCAATGGATAGGAGGAAAAACACTTTCACCATATTCGATGGGAGTGGTGTATACATGGCAGAATCTTGGATTTATTACAATCATATTTATTGCAGGGCTGAAAATTATACCCAAGGAAATTAATGAAGCAAGTATGATAGATGGAGCAACCCCTAGGCAGGAATTGTTCTATATTACAATTCCATTATTAAAGGAAACATTCATTATAAATATAGTACTCATTGTTGCAGGTAGTTTTAAAATTTTTGAAATAATTGTCCAGTTGACAGGTGGGGGTCCGAACTATTTATCAGAGTCTCTTATAACATACATGTATTTTATCACATTTCAGCAGAGTCAATACGGATATGGTATGGTTATAGCAATAGTTACTTTCCTAATATCAATCATATTTTTTTCTTTCTACCTGATAATTATTATGAGAAGAGATAAGGAATAAGAAGGGATATTAATTGGATTCTATATCTTATATACCTAAAGCAAGAAAGTTTTTCTGGAATTTTTTAAAATATATCAGCGTTATTGTAATTACATTTATGGTAACAATACCATTTTTATGGATGATGTTTTCATCATTTAAAACAGATGTGGAAATACTTACCAATCCTTTTGGCTTGCCAGAAACATTTAGTTTTGGAAATTATATTAGTGCATTTCAAAAGTTGAATATACCACTGTTTTATAAGAATACATTTATAATAGTGTTACCAACACTATTTTTTGGAACAATAATAACATTTATAAGTTCCTTTGTTTTAAGTATGATAAAATTTAAATATAGTAAAGTCCTATATTTCTTTCTGATTTCGGGTCTTGCCATTCCTGTTTTTATACTTCTGTTTCCTATATTCTTTCTCAGTGCTAAGTTTAAAATTTATAATCTGTATATTGCATTGATCTTGCCATATATTGCAATATCCATACCCTTTAGTACACTTCTGTTTACCGGCTTTTTGAGGGGATTCCCTCAGGAGATTATAGAAGCAGCAATTATTGACGGTTGTGGTTTGTTCTCTATTTGCACAAAGATAGTTTTGCCGATTATAAAGCCAACCATTTTAACAATATTAATATTTAACCTTTTATATGTCTGGAATGAATATCCTCTTGCAGTTACACTGATAGGTGATAAAAACCTATTCACCATTTCTCTCGGTGCAACAATATTAAGAGGTAGATGGGATATAGATTATGGTGCGATAATGGCTGCAGGTACGTCTATTATTATTCCACAGCTTATAATATTAATGTTCTTACAAAAATACATAATTGAGGGCATGACAGCAGGAGCTGTAAAGGGATAAATAAGGTAAGGAAATGAGGGGAGAAAAAGATTTTAAAATAAAAAGTAATTAGAAACTTAAATCAAAGGATTAACTTATTGAAAGAGATAAAAAATTTCACTTTTAACTCCAAGGGAAAGAGTAAAAAGAACATTAAATTTTGAAAAGCCGAATAGAGTCCCAAGTGAATATATATATTTATTAATAAAATGATATAGGAGTAATAAATATTGAAGATTAATAAAGAAAAATTATGTTATCACATGGAAACTGCACGGTTCGATGATTGGGAAGCTAAAAAAATTGTTAAAGTTTTAGTAGAGATTGGTTATGGTGGTGTTGAATGGACATCGGTTCATTTTAATCCTAAAAAAGAGATAAAGTATTTAATTTCAATGATTGATATGACACATAAATTAGGATTAAATGTTCCTGCAATTTCTATATATAAAGATTTTGCGGGTCTGAAAGGAGAGGCTTTAATTGAAGCCATTGAATATGTAAAAGAAGGCATAGAAAAAACATCTAAAGTTGGTGTTCCTATTGTTAATGTATGTTCAGGATGGCCTACTTCCGATATAAAAGAAGGTGCAGTATGGAATAAGGTAATAAATGTTTTTGAGAAGTTAGTAAATTCTGCTGAAAAAAATAGCATTTATCTTTGTATTGAAGCTGTATTTGGTAATGTTGTTAGAGATTATTACACAATAAGAGAATTACTTAGAAAAATAAAATCACCTAACCTGAAAATAACTTTTGACCCATCCCATTATAAATTATATTGTAATGACATCCCATGGATTATAAAGGAATTTGGTGATCTTATAAAACATGTTCACTTAAAAGATGTTATTGGAAAACCTGGAAACATGTTTGAGACATTTATGTTTCCGCTGCTTGGTGAAGGATCTATTGAATGGAAAGAATTTTTTCTTGCTCTTCAAGGTATAGGTTATGATGGTTATTATACAGCGGAATTTGAGTCATTCCATTATTTTGATAATATTTTAAATGGAGATCCTGTGAAAGCAGCTGAATTATCTTTTAAATTAATAAAAAGGTTAATTGATAAAGTCATTAAATAAAAAATTATATTAACGAGGTGATTAAATGAAAGCTAAAGCTGTAGTTTTTGTAAAGCCAAAAAAGGCTGAGGTATGGAATATAGTTTTACCAGAGGCAAGCAAATTTGATTTAGTTGTAAAGACAATTGTTAGTGGATTGTCGGCTGGTACAGAACGACATGTTTTTAAAGGTGGAGTATATTCATCATATTTTCCTATCATCCCTGGTTACCAGACAGTTGGAAAAGTTGAGGATATCGGCGAGAATGTAAAAGGTTTAAAAAAGGGGGACCTTGTTTTTTGTGATGCTTGTTATTCACCTATTAAACCAAAAGAACTGAGGGTCTTTGCACCGGATATCGATCTGGCTGGACATATAAGTCACAAGGTTTACAAATATGAAAGATTTTTTAAACTACCATCCGGTATTAACCCTGATGATGCAGCGCAATTTGGCTTGGCAGGTGTCGCGAATCATGCTGTAGAACGTGGTACAGTGAGTAAGGGTGAAAAAATTCTTGTTATGGGGTTGGGAGTAGTTGGCCAGTTTTGTGCTCAAATATCTAAAGCTTTAGGAGCAACAGTTATAGGCATTGATATTAAAGAAAAAAGATTAAAAATTGCAGAAAAGATTTCTTGTGATAAGGTTTTTAACACCAGTGATATAAATTTAAAGGATGTTGTAAAGAAAATAGATAATTTTGATTTAGTTTTTGAAACCACTGGTGTAGAAAAAATAATAGATGAAGCGCTTAGGAGTATCCGTAATTTTGGAAGAATAGTATCTATAGCAGGACGTTATAATATGAGTTATGATAATTTACTGGCACAAGGTAAACAAGCCCAAGTCATCCATACTTCACATTTTGAAAAAAAGGATTTAGAA
>JABMRD010000189.1 GCA_013202875.1 Actinomycetota bacterium
AACCTATTATGTCTATTGAAAATGGTCTTAAAATATATGGAGATTTAATCAATTGTGTGCACGCAAAAGATATTACTGGCGTAATTGGTAATTGGAATATGTGCTGGTTTGGTGGTGGATTAGTTGATTTTAAGCGTTATGCAGAAGCTTTTCGCAAAATAGGCTATGATGGATTTATAACAGTTGAATGGGAAGGTTGGTTTAAAGGCGGGGCACACGGTTTAGGCGATATGGGGAATGATGGTTTAGGAGATATGGACAAAGCCGCACCTGAAGCTTATAAATTTCTCAGCAAATATTTTAAATAATGCTTAGCTTATAGATATACAGACATAGTGAATTATTAGGAATAATAGTATCTAACAATTTTACTGATTATAAGAAATATCGGGTGTAGTTGTAAGGAGATGATCAATATTAATTATTTGTTGGGAATTGATATAGGAACCTCTGGTACAAAAGTTCTGTTAATGTCAATTGAAGGGGAAGTAATTGCTACAGAAGTTAGTGATTATAATTTAAATTCACCAAAAGTTAAATGGGCGGAAGAAAGTCCGGAAACCTGGTGGAATGCTTTAAAAATTTGTCTATGTAAAATAAATAAATCCTACGCCAATGAATTAAAAAGTGTTAAAGCAATAGGCTTATCAGGACAGATGCATGGAAGTGTTTTTTTAGATAGCAGTGGAAATGTAATAAGACCTGCAATACTCTGGTGCGACCAGAGAACTTTCAAACAATGCAAAACTATATATAAAATATTTGGTTATGATGGTTTCATAAAACTATCATATAACAGAGCTCTTCCTGGATTTACAGCACCTAAAATACTCTGGTTAAAAGAAAATGAGCCTGAAAATTATAAAAAAGTATCAAAAATACTTCTTCCGAAAGATTATATTAGATACAAGTTATCAAATACCTATGCAACTGAAGTGTCTGATGCTTCCGGTACAATTCTTATGGATATACCTTCCAGAAATTGGTCAAATGAAATTTTAAATGGACTGCATATAAAAAGGTCTCTACTTCCAGAAGTATTTGAATCCGATATAATATCTTCAAAAGTAAGTAAAGAAGCTTCTAACCTTACAGGTTTGATTGAAGGTACTCCTATAGTTGGCGGCGGCAGCGACAATGCTGCCGGAGCAGTCAGCAGTGGTATTATAAGCAGTGGACTTATTTCAGATTCAATAGGAACTTCAGGCGTAGTATTTGCACATATGGATAGACCCTTATATGATTCTCAGGGCAGGGTTCATTCCTTTTGTCACGCTGTTCCTGGTAAGTGGCATCTTACAGGAGTAACACTTTCAGCTGCTGGATCACTTAGATGGTATTTTGATGAGTTTGGGCCGTCTAAAGAAATAATTAAGAATTTTCCTGATATAAAAGGATATGACTTATTGGATAAACAGGCAGAGAGAGTTCCAGCAGGGTCAGATGGACTTATATTCTTACCATATTTATCAGGTGAGAGAACACCGTATGCAGATCCAGATGCAAGAGGCGTATTTTTTGGTATTTCTTACTTGCATGGTCCAGATCACTTTGTAAGGTCGATTATGGAAGGAGTAGCATTCAGCCAGCTGGATTGTCTTACTTTGATGAGAGATCTCAATATCAACTCGGATAAAATAATTTTATTTGGCGGTGGTGCAAAAAGCAGTACCTGGAGACAGATTATAGCAGATATTTTAAATTCAAAAGTAGTTACTCTAAATGTTGAAGAAGGTTCTGCTTTTGGGGCAGCAATTATAGCCGGTGCTGGTTGCGGGATATATTCCAGTATCAAAGAAGGTGTTGATAAAATAATCAACGAGGATAAAGAAAATAATCCCATAGCAGAAAATGTTGAAAAATATAAGAAATTATATGCGATTTATAAATTACTATATAAAGATTTAAAAGATAATTTTAAGAAATTGAGCAGTTTATCATAATTGAAAACAATAAAAATACGGTGACGACCT
The DNA here is from genome assembly GCA_013202875.1 of Actinomycetota bacterium. GTDB lineage: Bacteria > Actinomycetota > Humimicrobiia > Humimicrobiales > Humimicrobiaceae > Hydromicrobium. The sequence goes on from JABMRD010000189.1 coordinate 1,974, forward strand.
ACTCTCCCATACCGTTGCCAGTAAAGTACCATCGGCGCTGAAGGGCTTAACTTTTGTGTTCGGGATGGGAACAAGTGTTGCCCCTTCGCTATAGCCACCGTAAGCTTATATATTC
>JABMRD010000190.1 GCA_013202875.1 Actinomycetota bacterium
ATTTGTTCAATTACAGGTCAGATGCACGGTATAGTTCTACTTGCAAAAGACGGATCATTACTTAGAAAAGTCATTACATGGGCAGATTTTCGGGCTATTGAAGAAATTACAGAGATTGAATCCTACTTATCACAAGAAACCATCGTGCAAATAACTGGAAGTCCTGGAGTACCAATGATGCCTGGACCTAAAATACTGTGGATTAAAAAATATGAACCTCATGTGTATTATCAGATTAAAAAATTACTTTTTCCAAAAGATTATATCGGCTATATCATGACTGGTGAAATAGCTACAGATCCTTCAGACGCTTCTAATACAATGTTTTACAATTGTGTCAAACGCCAATGGGATGAAGCACTATGCAATATCTGCGCAGTACCAATGGAAATATTACCTCCTGTAAAATCTGCTGATACAATATTAGGTTTAGTCACACACTCGTTTGCAACTAAATCTTTAATACCAGCGGGTACCCCGGTCATAATAGGGGGTGGAGATATGCCAACCACAGTAATAGGTACTGGTATTATATATGATATAGATATTGGTTTTAGTCTGGGAACAGCTGGGACTGTGTTCAGATTGGCTCCACATCTTCAGGAGGATGTGCTTGGAAAAATTTTCTATTATTCCCATGTTCTTGAGCATATGCTTATCAGTATGGGTACGTGTCCGGGGAGCTTAAACATTAATTGGTTTGATAAGCAGGTGGTCAGATCGTCATTTGAGCAAGGGGAAATAGTTGGTAATATTAATCAAACTCAAATCTTAAAACCACCAGATCTTTATTTTATGCCCTTTTTATCAGGGACAGGAAGTCCTTATATGGATTATGAACCTAAAGGAGCTTTTTTAAGATTAAGTTCTCACCATAATCAGGAGGATCTTAGACTTGCAATTTATGAAGGGGTATCATATAGCTTAAAGCAATCCTTTGAATTGCTAATGGTAGGGCGCCCACCAGTAGAGAAAGTTTTTATCGGTGGAGGTGGATCTTACAATAAATATTGGCTACAGGTTTTAGCAAACATCATTGGTCTTCCGCTAATAACCCTTAAAGAGAAAGATGTAGCAGTCATAGGAGCTGCTATTCTTGGTGGATATGTTGCAAACTGGTTTGATTCAATTAAAGCTGGTACAAAATTATTTGTGAAGGAAGATGAACAAATATTTCCACAACCCGAGAGTGTTTATAATTATAAGGATGGATATAAGACCTATTTAAAACTAAGCAAAATGGTTGTTGATGATTCCATAATTAACAAATAGTCTTAATTATAGACATTATTATAACAACCTATAAACTGGATGATAATTATAATCTTGTAGAGGGAAAATGGATCCTAGAGAAAGAATCAAAGCAACTATTGAACATAAGCAACCGGACAAGTTACCTGTTGATTTTGGATCTTCAACTACAACAGGGATGCACGTAAGTATGATTTATAAGCTTAGGCAAATACTATGGGCTTGATGATATCGGCACTCCTGTAAAGGTTCTGGAGCCTTATCAGATGCCTGGGGAAATAAAAGATGACTTAAAGGAAAAAATAGGAATAGATGTAGCCTTACTTGAAGGCAAAAATACTCTTTTTGGTTATGAAAAAGTGAACTGGAAAGAATGGCAATTGAATGATGGTACTCCTGTATTTGTACCGGGGCTTTTTAATACTGAAGAAAATGATGATAGGAGTATATATTTATTGAGGATTATAAAGTGGTAAAGAAGATACTGGATTATCTGGGTATATATGAGTTTGAAAGAAAGAGACCGCCACCCAGGATAGAGGATGCCTCTGATGAGTTTGATGAATATATAATAGATGATTATATAGACTGAGACCATGTGTGTTAAGGAGATTGTAGGGTTGCAGGATACTGGCCTGTCACAAAATATGCCCTGAACTGTCTTTTTCTAATTTATTCTTTTTTTCTGTGAATTTTATGCTTTGGTATTATGATCTACGGTATCATTTAAATCCGATAACCTAGAATATGTCGACTTGTGGGTGATTATAGGTTTGTGGTCTCGAAGCAAATTCCTATAAATAAATTAAATAATTCCTATAAATAAATTAAACCCTGGGATAAAGCAAAGCATGGTGTAGATTATAATTAAAATTTCTGATAATACATCTTCTTATTTCTTCTTTTTTTATCTTCATAAATAAATATGTATAATATTCAATAGCCTGAGAACTTTTTGCATTCTAAGGCTACTAAGGTTAGCTTGTTGTAATTATCTTAGATCCTTAAGTATTTCTTTCATTTTATTTAATGAAAATCCTATTGGAGTTACTCTCATGAAAGAACTTGTGCAAAAGCTGCTATATTGATTTAGAATTACCTTAGAGTTGATTAGTAATTGTCTTAATACTTTTTGATTTTTCCTGAAGAATTTTTATTTCTCTATTTTTTATAGGCATATAATTATCTGCTATATCACAGGCTAGCCATAGTAGTTCAGCATGGCCAGGAACGACTGCCGAAGTTACTGGTAATGAAAGTGTAAAGCTAAGCGATAAGGAAGCTTCTTCAGGATCATCTATAGGGTAGTACCAGCACTTTTTCCATTTTAAAATCTCATCATTTTCCAAAGATCGTTTTGCAAGTGCTTTTAGGGCAAGAATTCCTAATTCTTTTTTTAGTGCCTTATTTAGAACTCTGGGACCAAATTTGTCTTTTAACCATATAACCCAGTTAAATGGAAAGAGGATAGTAGTAAAATTATATTGATCCATTAATGCAAGAGCTGCTTCTTCTGAATGAGCGCTAAAACCTATATACTTAACAAGTCCTTTTTCTTTTGCTTCAATAAAAGCTTCTATAGCACCATTTATTCCAAAAATTTTATTTACCTCATCGATAGTTTTAACTTCATGTAACTGATAAAGATCAAAATAATCGGTCTTTAGCTTTTTTAATGAATCATGTAGTTCTTTTTTTACTTCCTTGCTTGTACGTTTAACTGTTTTGCAGGCAAGAAATATATTTTTTCTATACTTTTTTAATGCAGGACCAAGCATTTCCTGAGCGTTTCCATATAGTGGAGATACATCAAAATAGTTAATCCCCCTATCTATTGCTTTAGAAACAAAAATAGCAGAATTTTTCTTTGTTTCATTCATTACAATTGTTCCACCAAATCCTATAACTGATAGATTCTCACCAGTGTTGCTCAGGGGTCTTTTTTCCATTTCTTAAGTTTGTAACTTTTGATAAAAATATGGTGTTAATATAAATACAAAAACATATTAATTATTTATTAAATTATTTGCAAGTTGAAAAAATATATATTGTGTTTACTATGAGTAAAGTTTTAATTAGCGTTAAAAAGTTAGCAAAAACGGATCAGAAATTTTGCCAAAAGTTTTACTAAGAGGACGGATAAGCTGGATTACTGAGATTTTAATTAAACTAGTTTTGGGGAATCCTTAAAAAAACAAGTGATTTTTTTTATTTTATGATAGTATGTTAATATTGCTAACTTACTAAGTAGTGAAATAAATAATATTTAATTCTCTTTTTTAATAAAATAAATATGAAATTATTTTTTATTAATTAGCAACTAAAAATAGAATGAACAAAATAGTACTTTTATAAAGTTTATTAAATTATGGGAAAAAATATATTTTGGTTAGAAGAAAATAAATTAGGTTTACCGCTTGATAAAAGTTTTATACCCGCTTTTTTATGGAACGCTTACTTTAAAAAAAAAATAAGTGAATCATCAAAGAATATTCCCATTGCAATAGCTATTATAAAAGATAGTAAATCAATTATGGTATATAGAACTCTTATATTTTCTAAGGAATCAGAGTTCTATAAAGTAAATTATTATTATATAGAAAAATTAATAAAAACACTCCTATGGTTATATGGGGGGTATAAAATAATAATAGCGGGATCAAAAGATATTGCAGAATTTATAAGTAAAGCATATTCTGAAAACGGTCACAGGTCTTTTGATGCTAGTTTTATGTCAAAAATATATGAAAAACCATTTGAAGTAAAACTTACAAAGCTAGAAGATATACCATCCCCTAAAGAAAAAACAGAAATACTTGGAGGATTCTTTAATGGCTGCCGCATAGGATTTGATTTAGGTGTAAGTGATAGAAAGGTAAGTGCAGTTATTAATGGAAAAACAGTTTTTATTGAAGAGGTAATTTGGAACCCAAGTGTTAATAAAAATCCTTCATATCATTATAGGGAGATAATGTCAATGTTGCATAAGGCTGCAGCTCATATGCCGTGTGTTGATGCTATAGGTGGAAGTTCTGCTGGTATATTTATTAAAAATAGGGTTATTAGTTCGTCAATTTTTAAAGCAATCCCTAAAGATATATTTGATAAAAAAGTAAAAAATTTTTTCTTAGAAATTCAAAAAAAATGGGGAGTACCCTTAAAAGTTATAAACGATGGTAAAGTAGCAGCTTTGTCTGGATCATTATCACTAAAAAGAAATTCGATACTAGGAATTGCTATGGGTTCCAGTGAAGCAGGTGGTTATATAGATAAAAAAGGGAAAATTGAATCTGGATTAGATGAACTTGCTTTTGTTCCGATAGATTATAATCCGAATGCTCCTATTGATGAATGGTCTAAAGACACTGGTTGTGGGGTACAGTATTTTTCTCAGATTGCTGCCATAAGAATTGCTAAAAAACTAAATATAGAATTCGAAAAAGATAAATCTCCATCTAAGAATTTAAAATTTTTACAAAATCTTATGGACGAAGGTGATGGTAGAATTATAGAGATATTTAAGACAATAGGTTGCTATCTTGGATATACTATTGTGTATTATACTGATTTTTATGATATTGAAAACGTATTTATACTTGGAAGAGTATCATCTGGTAAAGGAGGTAAAATTATTATAGATGAAGCTAATAGGATATTAAAAAAAGAATTTAAAGAAATATATAAGAGAATTAATATATTTCTGCCAGACGAAAAAACTAGACGCATTGGTCAAGCAATTGCTGCAGCAAGTTTACCAAAGTTAAATGATAAATAATTTATATAATATCGGTAAAGAAATGCAATTGTTGTTGTTATTTTAATAATAAAAAAATATATAAAATAATGATTAAAGTAAAAGAAAAATTTGAAAAAACAGCTATAGTAAATGGAGTTTTAATAACACCTTTAAAGGTTTTAAAGAACAAAATACTGTTAATTGAAAAAAAGATTATTTCTATTGAAGAAGGAAATTTAGAACTAATTAAAGAAAAATTAAATATAATCGATGCAGAGGGAAGCTATGTAGTTCCTGGTTTTATCGATTTACATGTGCATGGAGGTGGGGGTGCAGATGTAATGGATGGTACTCCTGGTTCCTTGGAAAAAGTAGCAAAGATCCATTGCTTTTCTGGTACAACATCTTTTCTTCCCACTACTATGACTATGAATAAAGATAAAATCATAAAAAGCTTAGAAAATATAAAAAAAGTTTTCCAAAAAGGTACAGGTACTTCTGAAATAATTGGCATACATCTTGAAGGACCTTATATAAATCCAAAGAGAAAGGGTGCTCAGAAAGAAAGTGATATTCTTAAACCGTCTATTAAGGGATTTGAAGAATTTAATGATATTTCAGAAGGTTTAATTAAGATGGTTACAATTGCACCAGAAATTCCTGGAGCAATTGATTTTATAAAATATTTATATAAAAATGGAATCTATTCATCTGCAGGTCATTCATATGCTAGCTATGAGCAGACATTAAAAGCAGTAAAAGTAGGTTTATCTCAAATTACTCATATTTTTAATGCAATGAAAATGCTTCATCACCGTGAACCCGGTTTGGTTGGGGCTGCTCTTACTACAGAGGAGTTATATGCGCAGGTTATTGCTGACGGGTTCCATGTACACCCCGCAGTAATTAAGATTTTAGTAAAAGCAAAAAGTTTAGATAAAATAATACTTATAACTGATGCAATGAGGGCCACATCCTTAGGAGAAGGTATTACTGAACTTGGGGGACAAAAAGTAGTTATTAAAAACAGTCAAGCAAGGCTTGAAGATGGAACATTAGCGGGCAGTATAATTACTATGGATAAAGCTATACGTATAATGGTAAGAGAAGTTAGTGTTCCCTTAAAGAATGCAATACAAATGGCTACTTTGAATCCTGCTAAATCAATTGGAATTCAAAATAATAAAGGCAGTCTCGAACCTGGTAAAGATGCTGATATAGTAATTATGGGAGGTAATCTTGAGATTGAAACCGTTATAGCAAAAAGTAAAATAGTATTTAGAAAAAATTCTTTTAAATAAATTTTATTATTAAAATTAAAAAAATCATTTAGAATTTTATTATAGTATCAAAAAATAAAAAGAAATAAGGAATAACTTTGTTAATATTGTTTTAATTATAAAAAATATTTTGATTATATCATTAAGGAAAAATATGGAAACAGTAAACTTTTCAGCAAAACCTAGTTTGATAAAGAGGATAAATAAAAATATTGTTTTAAATATTATCAGAAATCAAGGTCCGATATCTAGGGCGAAACTTTCTAAAGTAACAAAAATCAGTCGTCCTACAATGTCAAACATTATTAGTTTATTAGAGAAAGATAAATTAATAAAAAAATCTGGGATTGGAGACTCAGCAAAAGTTGGTGGGAAAAAACCGGTGCTTTATAAATTTAACAAAGGTTTTGGTTTTGTAATTGGCTCACAAATTAGAGTTAATGAAGTTATCACAATTCTAACGAATTATAACGCTGAGATTATAAGTAAAATTATCTTAAAAATTGGAGAAAAGAGAAGTTTGAATCAAGTAATTGATCTTCTTTTTAATAGTTTTACATATGTAATAAAGGAATCAAATACAAATATTGGAAAAATAAAAGGAATTGGTATTGGTTTAAATGGAATAGTTGATTACAAGAATGGAATATTAAAATTCATTTCTCATTTTCCTGAATGGGGCAGGGACATTGAGTTTGTTAAAATTATTAAAGATAAGTACAAGATAAAAACTTTTATAGACAATAACTGCAGGATGCTTGCAAGTGCTGAAAAGATTTTTAGCTTAGGTATAAATTATAATAATATTGTAGTTATAGATACTGAAGAAGGAATAGGATCAGGCGTTATTATAAAAGGTGATATCTATAGGGGAACTGAATTTTTGGCTGGTGAAATCGGTCATACTATTATATATCCAGAGGGTCCTAAATGTGCATGCGGCAAAAAGGGTTGTGCTGAAGTATTAATATCTACAGATGCTTTAATTAAGGATGTTTTAAGTGAACTAAAAAAAAATAGTAATTCATATCTTCATAATATTTATAAGGGTAAAATTGATAAAATAAAACTTAAGGATATTTTCTCAGCTTATGTAGAAAATGATCCACTAGTAGAAAAAGTTATGAGTAAAATTGAATATTGGTTTGCTTTACTCATTTCAAACACTATACTAAATTATGATCCCGGTATAATAATTATCCAGGGGGATTATACGGCAGCTACTAAAAAATTCATTGATAACATCAAACAAAAACTAAAAAATTTTGTACTTCCTGGTATTAATATTAAAACAGAAATTGAGCTATCGAACCTGGGCAAATATGCAGGTCCAATTGGTTCTGCTAGTTTAGTACTCAGTCAATTTTTTGATTTTTCGAATGTGTGGAAAGATAAATAGTGTTTTGATTTATAATTTTATTGACAAAGATTTTATAATTTTTTATAATGTAAGTAATCTTTACTAACGATTTTGTTTAAGCACTTCATGCTGATTTTTTAGTATATATTAATTATAAATAAGAATGGAAGATGATTTGCTAGTTAGAAAAGATTGATTCAAAAATTACTCTATAATATTTAGTTATAATTGATCTTTAATATTAGTTCTTTATGGAGGAAATAAAGTGTCAAGTGAAAATGAATTATTAATAGAAAATACTTATAAGAATTTTGGTAATGTATCTGCTGTTAAAAACTTTAATCTAAAGGTAGAAGATAATGAATTTGTTACTTTGCTTGGGCCCAGCGGGTGTGGAAAAACAACTCTTTTAAGAATCATTGCTGGTTTTGAAATACCAGATTCTGGTGATGTTTTACTTAATGGAAAAAGTATCGTTAATATTCCACCATATAAAAGACCATTAAATATGGTATTTCAAAGATATGCTCTTTTCCCTCATATGACAGTTTATGAAAATATTGCATTTAGCCAATTTTTAAAAAAGAAACCTAAGGAAGAAATAAAGAATAAAGTTAAGAAAATGCTAGAATTAGTACAGCTTGAAGGTTTTGAAAAAAGAAAACCTGATCAACTATCAGGTGGTCAATGTCAGAGGGTAGCTCTTGTACGAGCTCTTATTAATGAACCAAAAGTGTTATTGTTGGATGAGCCTCTTGGGGCACTAGATTTAAAGATAAGAAAAGATATGCAAATTGAAATAAAAAATATTCAAGAAAGACTTAAGATGACTTTCATCTATGTAACACATGACCAAGAAGAAGCTATGGTAATGTCAGATAGGATTGTATTGATGAGAAATGGTGAAATAATCCAAATTGGTAAACCAAAGGAAATTTATAACTACCCAAATTCTATATTTTCAGCAAAATTCATAGGGGAAAATAATATCTTGGATGGAGAAGTTTTAGAAATTAAAAATGATCATTTGGTCATTGATATTAACGGATTAAATATTTTAACCAATAAAACATCTAATGTAAAAATTAGAGATAAAGTCTTTTTAGCAATTAGACCCGAAAAGATAAAGAGAATTTATACTATTGAAAATAAATCATTTGACAATCATATTGTTGGCAAAATTGAAAAAATAGTGTTTTTCGGCTCTACTATTAAATATTATGTAAGTATTTCAGAAGAAATATTCTTAGTAATAGAAGAAAAAGTAGCAGAGGAAAATAATAAACATGTTAAAGGAAATAACATTGGTGACGAAGTTAATTTGAGATTTTCTAAAGAAGATGTTGATATTTTCCTAAAATGAGTGCATTTTAAATTATTATAAGAGGAAAATTTTTTAAAGTGAAAAAGAGAAATAAACATATATATTTACTTTCACCTCTTTATATATATCTTATTTTGTTTTTCTTTGCTCCTATATTTATATTATTTATTTATAGTTTTTGGTTAAAATCGTCATCAGGGTTTATTCATACTTTTACTTTGCAGAACTATATTAAAATATTCTCAAATCCACTTTATCTAACTGTTATAAGAAACTCAATTTTAATTGGCCTTGTAACTGCAGTTATTTGCGTTCTTGCTAGTTATCCTGTTGCATATGCAATTGCATTTAAATATAAAAAATTACAGGATGTAATTTTATATATAATCCTGATATCCCTATTCAGCAGTTATCTTGTAAGGGTATATGCATGGAGAATTATTCTTGGGAGATATGGACTAATCAACCAAATATTAATTTATCTTAAATTAATAAAAGAACCACTTACATTTTTTTTATATAGTCCTACATCAGTTATAATAACCCTTGTATTTATATTGATTCCTTTTACTATTCTACCGATATATTCTTCTTTAACAAATATAAGTATAGATTTACATGAAGCTGCTGCAGATTTGGGTGCAAACAAGTTTAAGACTTTTTTTAAAGTCACTCTCCCATTGAGTAAGTCTGGAGTAACATCTGGCTTTATTTTTAGTTTTGTACTTGCAACTGGAGATTATGTTACACCACAACTTGTAGGTGGCACTCAAGGGTTAATGATAGGCAGGATTATATCGGATCAGTTCGGGATGGCTTTTAATTGGCCATTTGGTTCTTCTCTAGCTTACTTTACATTATTTTTGATAGTTCTAACAGTAAATTTATTTATCTGGATAGTTAAAATTTTAAAGATAGGTAGGTAATTTAATAATTGAATAAAATAGTAAATAGAAGATTTAAAATTAGTTTTTTAGATATAATTAATATATTTGTTATTATTTTTCTTATGTTACCAATTATGGTAATTATATTATATTCCTTTAGCTCTACTTCGACCACCGTATTTCCATTGGAAGGTTTTACTATGAAATGGTATAAAGAGGTATTAGAAAATAGATTATTTATTTCAGCGCTTAAAAATAGTGTATATGTAGGAATTTTAGTTTCCCTTATATCTATTATTATAGGCACCCTTGCATCTTTTGCATTAACAAGATACAGATTTAAATTTAAAAACATTATATCTACTACAGTTCTTTTTCCTATGACAATACCGGCTATTATTCTTGGAATTTCACTATTATCTTTTTTTTCATATCTAGAAATTCCGCTGTCACTTTTAACAGTTATTATTAGTCATGCATTATTTTGTATACCATTTGTAATATTAATTATGAATTCTCAACTTATAGGGTTTGATGTTTCAGTTGAGGAAGCAGCCATGGACCTTGGTGCAAATGCAATACAAGCGTTTAGATATGTAATATTTCCAATTATTAGGCCGTCCTTAGTTGGTGTTATGATGATTACATTTGCTTTATCTTTTGATGAGTTCCTTATTACATTTTTTGTAATTGGAAGACAAAATACACTTCCAATAATTATATGGGGTATGTTAAGAAGAGGGGTTTCCCCAACAATAAATGTAATTTCAACCCTGGTTTTAGTTATATCAATGACATTAATTTTAATAGTGAATAGATATGCAAAGATAAAAACTTTTATGTGATCATTTTTCATTTATATTATGCATATTTAATATTATGAGAAAATAGAAGTAAGAATTAATTCAAAAGATTTTTTAGGTAATTAAGACAAAGTTTATTGATTTATTTATAAACTAAAAAAATGGAGGTGATAATTACAGAAGAAGTTTTTAATTTAAAAAGTTTAAAAAAATAGTATTGAAGGGAGGTGATATAAATAGCAGACGAAGATGAGATTTGTTTAATTATATGTTAATTATTCTATCTTTAAATATCAAACAAGTCTCGAAAGTAATTTGTATTAATAAGTAAATTGTTTTAAAGGAGTGATAAAAGTGAAAAAGATGTTATTATTGTTGCTTATTATATCAATAATTGGTACATTTTCCCTACTCAGTTGTAAAGCAGAAGAAGCAGTAGAAGAACAAGTAGAAGAAGCTGCTGAAGAAGAAGTAACCGTAGAAACTGAAATAAGTGGTTCTATAAGGTTCTTAGGGTGGGAAGGATACGAATTTCCTGAGGCATATAAAGAATTAACTGAAAAATATGGTGTGACAATTGATCCAACATATCTTACTAGCAACGATGAAGTATTTTCAAAATTATATGCAGGGGCTGAATATGACCTTACAACCCCACATCCTGCGTACTGGAAACAATTAATAGAAAATGATCTAATACAACCAATAGATATAGACAAGATACCAAATTACGAAAATATATTTTCACCAGTTCTTAAAGTATTGGAACCATTTAATTATGATGGAAAAGTATGGGGTGTACCAATATTATATGCTTATAACGAATTTATCTATAATGCTGATAATGCAGATTCTATAGAATCTTGGTGGGAAATTCTTGAACCTGAATGGAAAGACAGATATGTAATAATGGATGATCCAATGGCATTTTTAATAATGGCAGAAAGAATGTCAGGTAAAACGAAAGATTTAAATCTTGTTACACCGGAGGAGCTTGCTGAGTATAAAGATATTCTTATTGATGTTAAAAATAATGCAAGAACAATGGTTTATTCGCTCGGAGAGGCAAAAAACATAATAATAAGTGGAGAAGCAGATGCATGGGTTCAGGGATTTTTTGTAGCTCCAATGGCTAGAGCTGAAGGATATAATGTTTGGAGTTGTATTCCTAAGGAAGGGACAGTTCTTGTTGTTGATTGTTATGTAATACCTAAAAATGCTCCTAATCCAGATGGAGCTTATGCAATTCTAAATGAAGTGTTAAAAATTCCTGCCCAAATGAGTGTTGTAGATGATTTATCCGGTGGGGCTATTACTAATGATGCTATTGAGTCGTTAACCGAGGATCAGAGATCACGTTATGATTATGACAATTTGGAAGAACTATTTGCAGAAAATGAAATGAATGGTCCTTTCCCAACTGAAGCAGGTGAGTATATTACTTTTGGTGATATGGTAACTATGTGGGAAGAAGTAAAAATGGCTGAGTAAATAAGGTGAAGCCAATATATTATTATTAAAAATAATATATATTAGATTATTTATTGTTTTATGTAGTAGATTTGATTTTTTTATTTTTGAAAAGTGAAGTAAATTTGATAGAAGGGGCATATTTTTAACTAGAAATTTTTAAGTTATTTTACAACTTTTTGGAGAGGTTTATAAAATATGCCCCTTAAAAATTATTAAAATATAAATTTATTAAAAATGAGCCTCATTAGTTGGTTCTAAATTAGTTAAGTCAGTTTCCAACTTTTAGGTGTAATACTTAGATTTAGTTAATATATTAATGTTTTTAGCTTTATTTATGATAACTGTCGTTAAATGTTTACAGAGGTTAAAAACAAAAGAGTTGATTAAGAGGAAAGATATATGATAATCGATTTTCACTGTCATGTTGGAAAAGGTAGACGCAAATCGCTTGAAGCAATTGAATTAATTAGAAAAATGGATGATTGTGGGGTAGACAAGGCTGTAATTTGTCCCGTCGAGGAAGGTATAACAGTTTATAATGAAGAAGGAAATAAATATATTCTTGATGCTGTAAATGAATTTCCAGATCGGTTAATAGGTTTTTTATCAGTTAATCCCTGGTTTGGAAAGTCAGCTCAAGATATGGCAAGAAAATTTTTAGATCAAGGATTGAGTGGTTTGAAATTACATCCTAATTTACAGGGTTTTATGATTAATGATGAAATAATTTACCCTTTGATGGAAATTGCTAAAGAATATGGAATACCTGTATATACTCATTGTGGTACACCTCTTTATTCGCTTCCTTATCAAGTATGGGATTTGGCTTGTGAATTCAAGGATGTACCCATTGTAATGGGGCATATTGGGTATATTTATGGGCATGATGAAGAGGCTATTGAAGTATTTAAAATTACCAATAATCTTTTTTTAGAGACTTCAGTTGCTGGACTTTCAGATGCACCATTTAGTAGCTTTTTCAGGGTAATTTCTGATTTTGATAATAAAAGGCTTTTATTTGGATCTGATATGCCTGAATCGGATATGAATATTGAAATTGAGAAAATAAGGAGTATTGGCTTTTCTGATAATGAGCTTAAAAATATATTAGGAGAAAATGCAAAAAGATTGTTAACAAGGAGATAATTATGATATTTGATGCTCATACACATTTTGATCCCCTAGATTCGAGAAATCCACAAGGAATTGAATATGCTAAATCAGTAGGAGTGGAAAAGATAATAAATCTTGGCTTTCATTATGACCCAAGAAGCACTCATTATAAGGAGTGGAATAACGATTTATATAATTTTGGTCAAAAATATAAAGATTTAATTTATCCTGTGGTTAATGTTGATCCTATGCTAGGGCAGGAAGCAGTCGAAATTTTCAGATGGGCTATTAAGGAAAAACAAATGGTTGGCTTAAAACTAATTCCTGATTTTCAATCCTTTAAAATTAAAAATAAAGAAGCTTTTGATTTATTCGAAGAAGCTGAAAAACTTAATGTGCCTGTATTTATTTGTAGTTGTTTATCACCAGTTTATGCAACTCCTTCCACAGTAGGAGTAGTGGCCATGAACTTTCCTAATTTAAAAATTGTACTCTCACATGCTGGTAGTACTAACTTTTGGTCTGATGCAATACGAGTAGCTAAAAGATTTAAAAATATTACACTTCTTTCATGTGCAAACCCATTAAGAGGACTGCGAGAGATGGTTAAGGAGATTGGAGCAGATAGAATAATGTTTGGCACTGATTTTCCTTATGGATATCCACATGTTCTAAAATATGAACTTGCTAAAGTAAATCTTTTGGAGATTTCTAAAGCTGAAAAGGAAAAAATATTGTGGAGAAATATAAGTAGACTAATAAATCTAGAATAGTACGAATGCTATAAACGTATTTAGAAATTTGATACCTGTGTTATATACTTAAAAAGTATCCAATATAAAGGATAATAAATTTATTTAGAATGGAGAAGGATTTAAATGAAAGCTTATAGACAAGTTTTTAAGGGAATGGAAGAAATCTTAAAAAAAATCCAGGAAACCCAAGGCATTAATATTGAAAAGGCAGCTGAACTTATTGCCAATACAATTATAAATGATGGAATCATACATGCATTTGGTTCAGGACATTCCAATCTGCTGGCCGAAGAAATAACTTTCAGAGTAGGGTGCCTTGCACCTATTAACCATATTGTCGATGTTTCAGTAGCGGGAACAGTCAATGTTATAAAAAGTTCTTATTTAGAACAACTTGAAGGTATAGGTACAGCGATCTTTAATCATGTACGTCCTGATCCCAAAGATATTTTTATTGTAATCTCAAATTCAGGTAGGAATGCAGCACCAATAGAAGTTGCACGTGAAGCACATAAAAATGGTAATAAAGTAATCGCGCTGACTTCTATTACCTATAGCAAAAGCCAACTCTCTCGTCATTCGTCAGGAAAATTACTGCTGGATTATGCTGATATAATTCTGGACAATTGCGGTATTATAGGAGATATTTGCATTAAGCATCCTGATATGATACATGGATTAGCACCAACTTCAACTGTTGCTGGTGCTTTCATTCTTCAATCCGTAATTGCACAGGCAATTTTTATTATTAAAGAAGCTGGTTATGATCCACCTGTTTTAATGAGTGGAAATCTTGATGGTGGTATGGAATTTAACCAAGCATTAATAGATCGTTACTGGGATAGAATGAAAAACTGGTAATAAAAATAAAATATATTACGTTGAAAAGGAATTCCAATATGCTCTTAATTTTTAATAGATATAATTAACCTGGTTTATATAGTATTATGTAAACTACTTCATTTGTATTATTTTTAATTTAAATAGTCATCTTAATGGAATATCTATCAAATTTACAGGATTATTTTTAAAAATGTTAAAAATAATTATGCAAATTTTTCAATAATCAATTATTTATTTTAGTAAAGTAAATTGCATCTGCAGAAAATAGAGAAAATATTTTATCATATATATTAGATACATATATTTAGATAAAAGTTATGAAGAGAGGGCAGTGCTAAAATGGGAAATGGTAAACAATTTAGAAAAGTTTTGTCGATTGACCTTGGTACTTCGCGTGTTAAGGTAGTTATAGCCTCAGAGAACGGAGATATTCTTGCGAGAACGGCACAAACCTACCCAATAGATATTCGTACTGGAGGTATTGTAGAACAGTCACCAGAAGATTGGCTTAGTGCAATAAATAATTGCACTAAAGAACTTGCTAGTAAAGGTAATAAAGTCTGGCCGCCAGATATTTGTTCAATTACAGGTCAGATGCACGGTATAGTTCTACTTGCAAAAGACGGATCATTACTTAGAAAAGTCATTACATGGGCAGATTTTCGGGCTATTGAAGAAATTACAGAGATTGAATCCTACTTATCACAAGAAACC
>JABMRD010000191.1 GCA_013202875.1 Actinomycetota bacterium
CATTATGTAGAGCGTTATGTTATGGTAAGTGAAGCAGTATTTGCCTGATTATATAAGACTTTTATCTACAAACACTCACCATAATAATTACCAAGACCAAGCTGCTTACAAAGGTTTTGAAGCCAATACATTAGATCCTGGTTCTTATCCCACCTTGGCATATCCTTTGGACTTAAATCCATATAAGCACTGGAAAATACATATATAGATTTAGTAACAGGTGAATTACTAAAATGGGAAAATGATGGTGACTAATGAAATGGCTCAACAATTTATGTGATTAGAGATGTAAAAAATTATGGTGAGCGATTTTAGAATAAATGGCTTAAAAACGACTATTGTAGTGTCACACTCACCATAATGTAACACTCTACATAATGAATAGAATTTTATCTCTTGTGCGCAAGCATTGGAGATAAAATTTATTGAACTAAGCCGCGTATATAGGGTTAAATATAGAGTTTCTTCTATGTAGAAAGTATAAAGATATTTAGAATAGAAGATATGCCAGAAAGAAGACCTCGGATACAAAGATATAGCAATATTCCGTCAATATATAAGTAGGAGGAGATGTAAAATCCCATTCCGGCATAAAACTTAAGAAAAATAAAGACAACAATACAGTAAAAGGGCGTAAGGGTACCACTACTCTTCTGCGTAGAGCTATTGCCGCGGGTATGTTTGAACTTATTTAAATAAATGTTCATGATGTATCAATTATTTCCGGTCCCTTAAATTTTCTATTTATCCCCGCAGTAAACCCGGGGATCAAATGATGGAGGGACATGGTCCCAATCCTGCATCGCGGGCATCTTGAAATATCCTTTCCAGTCAACTCCAGCATAAGTTCCTCTATGTTCTGCCCGGGTTTTTCACCGGTATCACCAGAGACTCCCAGAAGTTTTTTTAAGCATGTTATATTTTCTTTTCGATTACGATTGGCCAAAAATCCAAAATGCCTGATACGCATATATGAGTTAGGTAAAACATGTAGCAGGAACCTCCTGATAAATTCATCAGCTGCCAGAGTGGCCTCTTTTTTACGGTTGCCATCCCTTCTGTCCCTGTAGGCAAAGGTAACCCTGCCATCTTTAACACCTTTTATGCGCTCATTTGAAATAGCGGTCCTAAAAGTATAACGGCCCAGGTAGTCAAGGACTTTTTTGGGTCCGGCAAATGGCTTTTTGGAATAGACAACCCAGTCTTCTCTGTACAGCTTATCTATTAGAACAGAAAATCCCTCTTTACTCTCAAACTCCAAAGACTTTCCTGCAAAGGTAAGCTTGCCCTGGCTATATGCCATTTTAAGATAGCCGGTAAACTTACCCCTGAATACTTTTGAGAGGGCTTTTACGGAGAAGAGAAAATCCGGATTTGGGGAACCTATCCATCTCTTTTTATCAGCCGAAAGTGCTCCTGCAGGGATAATACAATGCAAATGTATATGCTCGGCCAGTTTCTGTTCCCAGGTATGAAGAGTACAGATAAAGCCAACTTTTCCACCAAGCCCGTTTTCTCCAAATTCTAGTAGAGTCTCAGAGACACTTCTAAAGAGAATATCATAGATAACCTTTTTGTTGGAACGGGCAAGTGTATTAATTTGATGGGGCAGTGTAAATACATTATGAAAATAATCAACCGGCAGCAGTTCTTCCTCACGTTTTTTAACCCAGCGCACCTTGGAAAGACTCTGACATTTGGGGCAGTGGCGGTTTCCGCATGAGTTATAGGTTGGATGTTCATATCCGCACAAGCTGCATACTTTCATATGTCCGCCAAGGTACGATGTCCTGCAAACTTCAACTGCATGCATAACTTTATGGTGTGAGAGTGGCATGGAATGGGATTTACGGTAACCGGCGCCAAACTCCCTGAAAATGTCAGCAAGCTCCAACTTGCGAGGTTTTTCGTAAAACTTCTCCGTGTCTACTATAGCATGTGCCAATACCATTTTGCCCCCTAAAGCTTTTTAAGCTCTGGAACATAGAGTAGATCCAGAGGGCTCTTAACAGATCCCAGATCTTTTCTGGCAACATGAAGATACTTTGCAGTAGAAGTAATAGAAGAGTGTCCCAAAAGAATCTGGATGGTTCTAATATCCACATCTGCTTCAAGAAGATGTGTGGCAAATGCGTGCCGAAGTGAGTGAAAAGTTACTTTTTTAGTGATGGCCGCTTTCTTTTTAGCTGCTTTAAATATCAGATGGGGTGTTGATCTGGTAAGCTTCTCTTTCGTTCTTTCATTGGGGAAAAGCCAAAGAGAGGACCTATACATCTTCCAGTAAGAGCGTAGCTCATTTAATAGACGGGGGGAGGCAATGCTATAACGGTCCTTATCCCCTTTGCCATGCTCGATTCGAACCATCATTCTGCTGCTGTCAATGTCATTTACTTTTAGGTTAACTACTTCACTAATACGAAGTCCGCATGCATAGGCGGTCACAAGAATTGCTCTGTGCTTTAAGTTTTTAACACTGCCAAATAAGTTAACAAGCTCATCTCTGCTAAGGATCTCTGGCAAGTGCCTGGGAGTTTTTCGTGGCGGGATTGACAAGGCTATATCTCTGCAGCCTAAGGTTTCTGTGTAGAAGAAGCGAAGACCTGCTGTTATGGTGTTAACAGAACTCCATTTAAGGTTTCGGTCATTGGTTAGAAATAGAACATAGTCTTTAAGCTTTTCACCATTAATTTGATCCGGAGATATGCGGTAGTATTTAGCCAGCTCAAATACTGACCTTAGATAACTTTCCTGTGTGTTGGCAGAGAATCGGCGTAGCTGCATATCAGCTATCATTTTTTTACGCAATGGGGTCATCATACTTTCCTCCTATTAAAAAATTATTGATTTGAATGCATGCTATGAGCATTCATAAAGTATATATTGTAATGTTTTTAGGATGATGTGAAAAAGAATAATTTCCCTATTGGTAGCACAGAGAAGGAAGTCTTGTAGCAGATAGTTGTTTGGAAAAGCAAATAGAAATGGGTAAATATTTCGACTATAGGTAGAACTCACTAAAAACTACCGCGTAAGCGGTTTAGTTCAATGCCTGTTATGGTGAGCTCACCATAAAAGACATAGTTTTGCCACCCATCTGGTTGAAGCCGGGGTTGATCTTTTTAAGGTTCAAAAGCTACTAGGTCATTCAAGTTTGGATACTACAAAAATTTATATTAATTTTAACAGCTCACAGATGGCAAAAGCTGTCGATAGGTTATAGGCAGGGGTATGTGCTAGTTATATAGTGTAAAGGTTGATGACAGAGAAATTGATTTTTATATAATTTTTATGATCCTCAATATTTAAATGACTTTATCTTTAAATAAAATAGGTAAAAAGGTATTATAATTATTAAAATAAGTTTTTAGTATTTTATACAATCAATCTAAAAGCCTTAGAATGGATTCAAAACTTAATTAAGAGTAGTTATAGATATGAGGGACAGTTTAAGAATACAGGGAATTGAATGAAATAAATAGTAAATATTAAAAAGGAAATAAAACATTTTAATGATCTAGATTGGAGGTAAAAATGAGATTTGGTGGCTTTAATGTAGGCGTTAGAGACGATTTACCCCAAGAAGTAGAAATGTGGTATCATTTTCCAAGTACTGCTGCTACTATATTCACCCTGGTGGGTGTTTACTTTTTTGATATAGTTAAATTATTAATTATCGCTGCTATTATAGACTTTTGTCTTACAATTTTAAAATATTTAATAGTCTCATCTTATAAATTTATCTACTATACAATTGGACATTCTATAGTTTTATGGATATGGGGTATTGGTACGCTTATTTATTTTATTGTTGTTGGGCAATGGTGGATAGGAGCATACGCATTAGGTTACCATATTTTTATAGGATCTATAGTTGGATTACCCGGGATAATAATAGTAGATGGGATTGCAGGAAAAATTTTAGGTAGGCATCCCAAATATTATGCTGCTGAAAGATTCTATTCAAAATTAAATATAATTAAAAATAACAATAATGAAGATAATAATGAAAATAATCAATCGGAACTGTTTCTTGAAGATGAAAAATTTAACGATGATATTAAATCTGAAGATCCTAAAAATAAACAAAAAATATTTTGTAAATATTGTGGTAAAGAATTACCAAATTATGCCTTATTTTGTAATAAGTGTGGCAAAGAAATAAAAAAGATATAATTTAATTTTGTTTCAAGAGACTGTAGATTCCCACGCACTGAAGTGCGTGGCACTAACTTAAAATTCAAGCTTCGCTTGATCTAAATCCTGGCTTTGTTGCCATTTTACATACTTAATTATTTCTTTTTCATCTATTCCTA
>JABMRD010000013.1 GCA_013202875.1 Actinomycetota bacterium
CAGTAATACTTTCTTAAGCCATTATACGGCCTTATATTTGCATAATTTAACTGATAATATAATAAAAGATGTCTACACCAATAAAGAATTGACAAGAAAAACTGTAAGAGTAAATAAATTAATACAGGAAAATATTGATAGAGCATTTTCCCGTCCCATGCGTGTGTCTAGACAAGTTGCTTCATGCAGGGAATATAGAATATTTCTATTAAATAGTAAAAACTTTGAAAAGCTGGGAGTAGTTGATTTAAAAAAAGATGGAGAAGTCATTTATTTAACAAATATTGAAAGAACCCTTATTGATGCAGCTGTCCGGCCTAGTTATTCCGGAGGTGTTACAGAGGTGCTGAATGCTTTTAAAAAAGCCAAAGGAAAATTTTCTGTTAATAAATTAAAAGCAATGCTAAAAAAGATGAACTATGTTTATCCTTATCACCAGACAATTGGGTTTTATTTGGAGAGAGCCGGTTATGAAGAAAGACTTATAAAACTATTTGAAGATTTTGAAATAAAATATAACTTTTATTTAACTTATAAAATAAAACAAAAAGATTTTAACGATCGATGGAAATTATTTTTCCCAAAGGGATTTTAATTCTTTAACTCTTGATATTACATAATCGAAATAGTAATCATAATTTTTTAGTTTAATAGATTTAGAAACAGTGGACTGGACGGCAATAAAATCATCTCTATGGAATTCTCTTTGGGATGCTATTTCTGAAAGCAAATTAATTGGTACCTTCTTAATTTCGAAACATGATTTTAATAGGCTTAAGTTTTCTGGATCGGAAAATCCTTTTATCGGAGGAGATAATCTCTCTAATAAAATATAGATGTCAAAAAAATCTCTGGCTCTTGGAGATTTTGTAGTTTTAATTATTTTTTGATAAGTTTCCATTTGTTGGCAAATTGCCCGTAACTTTTCGTAAATTATCATTAATGGGCCATATATATGAATAGTGTATCCTTCTAGATCTATTTCTTTTAAATCGGTAAAATATTCATTTTTACTTATATCAATTCGAAATATCTTTTTGTGGTCATAACCTATAACTATTGATCTTCTACGAAGATTTTCCAGGTTGTTTTTAAAATTATTATAATTTTCTTTTTCAATAATTTTAAATTCTATTATATATCCACCCCAAAATTTTTCTGTTCTAGCAGTTGATGGATTTGGAAAAAATTTGAATTCAAAGATTATATAATTATTTTCAAAAAAAGTAGTCTTAAAGGTATTTCCAACTCTTCTTTTTATTGATGAAAAAGCAGCTTTTGAAAAATCCTCTTTCATTGATATATCTATATCGATTGATTCTCTATAGTGGAGTCCATATCCAATATTTATA
Organism: Actinomycetota bacterium; assembly: GCA_013202875.1. Classification (GTDB taxonomy): domain Bacteria; phylum Actinomycetota; class Humimicrobiia; order Humimicrobiales; family Humimicrobiaceae; genus Hydromicrobium. Next base: position 1,353 of record JABMRD010000013.1, read on the forward strand.
GCGCTCCCACCTTTTAGGGCAAAAATATCCATTAGATAATCATCTGAAAACAGTGAGATTACTGCTATCTTTCTAATATTTTCCAATGCTTTTAATTCATTCTTTTGTAACTTGTAAGTAATATTTTTCTTTTTCATTACTATTAGTTCTTTTCTAAAATAAATATCGAAACTTGTTAATATTAAGAGTTTTTTCTATTATATAATCTATAGTGCAATAATATCTACTTTTTATTCATTGATATTGCTTTTTAAACATATCAATCTGTCAGAAATGAAATAGCTGTAGAAGTAGGCTCAGATGAACTTTTAAGAGAATTCAACAGGTTAAATATTGGAGTGAACCCTATTAATTAATTTAAAAAATAATTATTAAATTAAGCTATATATTAATGTTAAATAGAGAAGAAAACAAATTCAACGAAATTGCATTCACAGATTTAAAAGAAAAGATCAATAGAAATATTGTTTTTGCCTTTATTGGAGCAGGCAGTTCAAAAAAGCTAGGGTATCCATTATGGCATGAATTAATAAAAATTATTGAAGATAAATTAAATCAAAAAGATCCAACAAATATTTTATCGGTTATAAATAGAGAAAATCAATGTTATAGTAAGGATCCTTTATGGTATGCAGAGGTGCTAAAGGGTTATTTTTCTGAACAAGAGTTTAATGAAATTATTTATAATAATTATAGACCATTGATTAGAAAAGCAAATTGGAGTCTTTTTCACCAGAAATTATTGAAAATTCCATTTAAACATTATATAACAACAAATTATGACGAAGTATTAGAATCTGCTTCACATAGTATAGCAAAACCAATAGGTTCTTTTTGTTGGAACGAAAAAACAAGAATTAGAAATTTTTTTAAAGATCTAAACGATCCCGATCCGAATGAACCTCCCATGCGCTATATATTTCATATACATGGTCGATATGACGAAAAGGATTCTATAATCTTAACTGAAAGTGATTATATGGGATTATATGCTGAATCAGAATTTGCCTTAAAAGTCATATGGAGTATAATTGCGTCTTTTTATATGTGTTTTATAGGTTTTAGGATGAGCGATTTAGACGTTTTATCAATTTTCAGAAGGGTAAGGTGGGATTTTGGAAGAGGTGATACTAGACATTTTGCCATTATAGAAGGAAATAATTTGGAAGAACGAAAAATTACCAGAATGTATTTGCGTGACAAATTTGGCATTGAGCCAATATTTTATGAATTAAAAGAAGGAACTGGAAATCTGTATGTAGAAGAGGAAAAAATAATAGACCAATTATTAGATTTGAGTAGTATTAATAATATATTGTAAGCATTCATGAATTCTCATTTTGAATTATAGAGAAAATGGATATAGAAAGAAAAGAGCTTTTAAATAATCTCATTAGTTTGATTAAGAGAGGCCACCTACTCTTGATAGGAGACCCCGGTATTGGAAAATCTTGGTTAGTTGAAAAATTATATAATAAGATTAATGAAGAGAACATACCTAACAAATTTATTCATGCTGATTCAATAATTACTAATATTCTATTAGATTTTAAAAGTGTATTAAACTTTAAAAACAGGCTTTCATTAGAAGATAATTTTAATTATAAAAGCAATGGCAAGAGAAGTATATTAATAATAGATGCATTAGACGCTGCTAGAGGAGAAGCAAAACAAAGTGTTTACAGAGAATTTATTAATCTAGTACTTGAAAAATGTCCAGATTGGTTTGTTCTTGCTACAATTCGAACTTATGATGCAAAATATTCTCATGAACTTCTTAGTTTATTTCCAAGCGGGAATACTGATGTTCCAGAAGAATTTAGAATTCCAGAAGTTAAGTATCGCCACTTATTAGTTCCTTTTCTCTCAGAAGAAGAAATTTATACTGTTTTAGACCAAATTATACCTTTAAAAGAAGTTTATAGAAATGCCACTATTGATCAAAAGGAATTATTTAAAATTCCTTTTGATTTATGGATAATGGAGCAATTAATTCAAGAGGGGATTCCATTAGAGAAATTATCAAATGTTCAGGATGTTGTTCAATTATTTGGATACTATTGGAATTTTCGAATTGATGCAAAAAAAGATTCAAAAAAAAGAGAAGCTATACTTAAAAAAGCAGTAACTGCTATGGTAAAAAGCAATAATTTAACAGTAAATATAAAATTTTTAAGAACTCCTAAAAGATTAGATACATATGAGAGTTTGTTAAGCGACCAAGTTTTAAGGGTGTCATCTGATTCTGAAAATCTTGCTTTATTTAATCATAATATACTGTTTGATTATGCAGTATCAAAGTTACTTATAAAAGAGATACCTGAAGAAGCATACCGATTTCTTACCCGAGGCCCTAGCAGACCAGTATTTATTAGACCTAGTATTGATTACTTTTTTGCAAGATTATGGTTTGATAATCGTAAGTTGTTTTGGGAAGTATTTTGGTATTTTCTTTATCAGAAAAAAGAAGAATATTTGCATTTAATGCCAATGCTATGTCTTGTAAATGAAATACAATATTTGGGGGATTTCCAACCTATCTTAGATAAATTAAAGAATAAAAATAGTCTAAAATACCAATTCTATTTATTAATGTTAAAAAGAATTTTTCAGACATTAAAATCAATTAAGAAAGACATAATTCCTGAGAGAGATAATGTATGGATTGAAATCCTCTTTAAACTAAATAGTTTTCTAAGTGTCAAATTCATTGATGAATACCTTCGTTTATTGGCAAATGCTATCAACAAATGGTCAGATTGGCAACGCGATGAACAAAATAAAATAGCTTTTATGTCCCGGGCAATACTCTGGTGGGCATGGGAACCACCCAGTGAATTAAATCAGAGGCAGATTAAGAAATTACACGAAGTTGTTGCGGTATGGGGCGTACCGCTTGTTTGTAAGACTTACACTGAAAATCCTAAAGAATCAAAAGAATTACTTTCGAAAATTTTATTTCGTCTTGGTCCTACCTCTACAATTAGTGAGATATATATTTTAGTTCAAGAAATCGAAAGAATATGGTCCTGTGATCCTGAGTTTGCTGTTCAAATCTATAAAGCTGTATTTAGTTATGAAGAGAAATCAGAAGAAAAGACATTGATGACTGAGGAGTACTCACACTTACAAGCACAAGAAGACAAGATTATAGAATGTGCTATTATTCACTTGCTGAGAGTTTCCCAAAATTTTTAAATGATAAACCCTTTTTTGCTACCGAAGCTATGGTTAGAGTTATAAACAAAATTGTAAAGAGAGTAGAGATATTAAAATACTCTCGGGAAATTATAAGCTCATCCTTTAGATATAATAAAATTACTGCTACTTACCTTCCTGATAAAAGTTATATTTGGGATGAAAATGATTTTAATAATGAACGAAAGAAAATATTATCAAGTTTTGATAATTATATTTTTGAGAACTCAAAAGACAAATCGAAACGTGAGTTAATAAATAGTTTGGTAAAACAAATTGCAAAAATGAATGAAGTAGCTGTTGTTTGGAGACATTTATTAAAAACAGCAATAAGAAACGCGGAAACGCTTACCCCTATTTTATACCCACTGTTACTTGCTGAACCTATTTTAACTAATCTAGAAACTAATTATGAAGTTGGCGAGTTATTAAAAATTGGATTTGATTACCTTTCAACTGAACAAAGAAAAACTGTCGAAAAAACTATATTAAAATTATCCAAAGAAGAGGAAAAAAATAATTTATTAGTTTGTATTCCTGGAAAATACTTACAGATGAAAGAATCAAAGAATATAATTACTAAATTAAAAAAGCATAACGAAATTTACCCGAATATCAAGCCTTTTAAGATTGAAACTAGTTGGAAATCAAATGATGAGAAAGATTGGCTTGAAGAAGAAGGTGTTAATTTTAGCGATAATCACAATAAAAATCTATTGGACTTATATATTCCAATTAAGGAGTTTCATGAATCATATCTTAATAAGATTCCAGAGCTCAGTGAGTCTGAAAAAATATTTTCAAGAATGATCAAATTAAATAGTGCCTTAGAAGATATGACTCTCAGATATCATCCCAATTTAATAAAAACCTCTTTAACGCATCTTGTTTCAGCTTGTGAGACTATTGCAAGAAATAGTCAAATTCCAAGTGATCACAAAATATTGAAATTTATAGAAGAAATTTTTCAGAAAGCAGGAAGAGATGCATCACCTGAATATAACGAAAAATACCATAAAGAATTTAATCATCCTGCTTGGTCTCCATCTCCAAGAGTAGAGGCTGCTCAAGGTATAATGCACTTGATAAAAAGAAAAGAATTTACCACAGAAGCAAATCTAAATCTGATCAGAGACCTAGCAAAAGATAAAGTCCCTGGTGTAAGATATCAAATAATTAGCAATCTTAGTAATCTATATTATACAGCACAAAAAATAATGTGGAGTATTGCTGAGAACACTTCTAAAAACGAAAATACAAATGGTGTTTTAACTGCTTTAGCAAACTCAATTAGTCAGATAGCAAATTCACAAATAGAAAAAGTATTGGATCTTTTAGAAATAATTTGTAAACGTAAATCTCTGGAGGAAAGAAGTCATATTACTTTAATTGATCCATGTCTATCCACAATTACATCATTAAAAATTGCTCGAAACAATGAAAGGGCAGATAATATAATTAAGAAATTTGAAGAGGATCCATTGGCATATGCATTAGAAATAAAAGAAGTAGTTTTAACTGCCAAGGAATATTTATTAATTGGAATTGTTATAAAATGGAAAGAAAAACCTAAAGAAGTAAGAAAAAGAGCAAGGGAAATTCTATCAAGGGCCTTAGACAGCTCGAAAAAAGGATTTGAAGAACTTCGAAATAAATATGGAGAAAGTTGGCCAGAAGATCGACAAAAGAAAACAAGAAATATATATGAAATAATTGATACGATAGGGACTTGGTTATATTTTAATTCTGATACTAATGAAACTATAAGAAAACAAGGTAAAATTGCTTTAAACGAAACTCAAAAAAGGCAATATTATTTTGAAATTAAGCCATTAATTAAAAAAGTTATTTTAGTTGGGAAAGATTCTCTTTTAAATGCTAGAACTGCTCATTACATAATGGAATTATGTAATGGAGTATTAAAATATGATCCTGCAGGTGTAGTAGAGATTGCAAAAGAATTATGTATAATTTCAGCGGAATATGATTATACTTTGGATCCAATAGCAATAAAAGAGGTTGTGGATTTGATTCAAACTTGCATGGCTGATTATAAAGAGATTTTTCAAGACAATAGAAACCTTCAAAACCTTAAGGAACTACTTAATATATTTATAAAGGCAGGATGGCCTGAAGCTATTCAATTGGCTATTAATTTAAATGAAATTTGGAGGTAAATTATTATTTATTGTACATATAATTAATAATAATTTTCTAAAAAGATTTCTAACTCCTTAAATATAAATTTTTTATATTTTGTTTAGTTATTATTTTCTTTATGAAAGGAGGATTTGTAATTATGTCAATGATTGCTTTTTTCCCTTGGTTAAAAATAAAAAGTAATTTTGATTTGGGAGATATCACATTAATAACTTTTAATGATTCCAAGCCACATGAGATAACTGAAAGTGAAAAACGAATTATTAATGAAAGAGTAATTAAACATTACTTAGATAGAAGTAATAATCCTATTGATAAATGCACAATTGTTCTGCAAAAAGATAAAAAAATCTTTGAGGACTTTAATGAAGATGAACGAGAATTTTTATTTTCTTTTGCTGAAATATTAGCTTTTTCAGGACTTTCAAAAAGGGAATTTTTTGGATTTGGTTTTGGATATTGTAACAGGGATGATTTTAATTTTGTTATTCAAAGTTTTGCAAAAGATTCAGACGGTGTAACTATGGTAACAAGAAGAAGAGATGGTTCAACAAAGAGTTTTGTTAGTAGTGATGCTTATAAAATTACGATGCCTTTTAATATAACAAGTAATGAAGTAGAAATAGATATCAATTTGGCCCAAGCTTTATTACAGATTCAAAGAAAATCGCCAGATATCTGGTTCCGTTTTTCAGATGCTTTATTCTTTTTTAATAGGGCTAATACAGATAGTAACCAGATTACAGAACATCAAGAAATAGTTATGACTATAAGTGCTTTTGAGAGATTCTTAGATTGCAGAAGTGGATCAGAGAAAGAGCTTATTGAAAAATTCTTAGAGGTTTTTACTACAGAGGACAGTTTAGATGTTTCACAAAGTAAAAGAATTAGCAATTCTGGATATAAAGGAAATGCTAAAACTTTAAAGGAAATATGGCTAAGGGATTTTTTTAGAATGCGAGGAGAATATGCACATGGTAAAAGATTAAGTAAAAGACCAATAATTTGGTTACCACATGAACATTTATTACTTGGATCATATGTTTTTCCTTTATTATTTAAAATTCTATTGAGTAAATATGGATTTTATAAATTGGCTGAAGATGATATTGATGATATAAATTTATTTGAACAGTTAACTGATGCTGACATCTTTAAAAAACCAAAAGATTCTAAAAGTTGGGAGTGGAATATAATACGTTCTGATTATAAATTCAGTAAAAGTATTGAAAGAGCTTATAGAAAAGCTGAGAGAGATTTCAAAAAAGCCTGAACTAAAATAATATAAAATTATCCTTTTCTAAATCTATTTTTTTCCTATTAATTCTAAGATGAAAATCAGAATTAATGGAGATTAGTAAATACATAACGAAACTTCTATGCTTATCTTAAAAAATTTGAAAGTAAAATTATTTCAGATTACTTAATTTTTTATTGAAAACTATTTTATCCTAAAATTTGTGTATTTTTAATGTGGGTATTTTTAGAGAGGATAAAGTTCCATTTTTTGTTATAATAATTAAGGCCATAAGATATAAAAGAATTTTAAAGAAATTACCTTGAATTTGAAAGTAAAAAAGATAAAATAAACTAACTTGCTTGTGGTATAAAAACCAGTATTTGAGTGGTTCGGGGCGGATGGCGGAATTGGTAGACGCGCTAGGTTCAGGGTCTAGTGTTCGCAAGAACATGGGGGTTCAAGTCCCCCTTCG
>JABMRD010000014.1 GCA_013202875.1 Actinomycetota bacterium
ATTTTATACTAATTATAAATTTGGCATGTGGTATTCGGAATTATCAGTATTTATCTTTGCAGTAATTGGGATTGTAGTAATAGTTTTGCTTAGGCCAAAAAATTATATACATACTTTAGAAAATCCGTAATTGTTTATAGGATCCAGGTATAAAAATTTATAAATGATTATTAGTTGAAGAATTAATATGAAAAATCTGCACTAATACATTTCCACCAATAAATCAACTATGATAAAGTAATTATAATTTTTTCTTAAAATATTGTATAGAAAAAGAATACGATAGCTGCAAAACTGATATAATAATTGAAATCTCCGATATCATTCGACCGGGTAGCCTTTATCCTGCCAGCTCTCTATTCCTCCTTCAAGAGCAACGACATTTTTAAAACCTGCCTTTAGAAGCAGCGAAACTGCATTCTTGCTGAGACCGCAGTCATAGTTGCTGCAATTTATAAGAATTTGCTTCTGGATCACTAGACTATAAAGGGCTAAAAGTTAACATATTTTATGTTATCGGATTCAAAAAGCATCAGAAATTATGATAATGGAGCAGGAAAAACGTGAAAAATGTAAAGAGGTAAGAAAAATATCATATCCGGGCCAGTTTTAGGGCAAACCAATATCCTGCAACCCTATAACAGACTTAGCAAACATGGTCGTAGTCTATATAATCATCCTGAATATAATCATCATCAAACTCATCGGGGCAGGTGTTTATTTTGGGAGGCGATCTTTTTTTACCAAACTCATATATCCCCAGATAATCAAGGATCTTCTTTACAATCTTGTAATCTTCAATAAAGGCAATTATCCTCATATCTCCCCCACACCTGGGGCATATCAGGGGATCAACCTCATATATCTTTTGTATAAGCCGTGCCCAGGACCTGTTCAGGCCCCTGGGACTTTCATCTTCTATGATTTGGAACTGGGGCTCATCCTCTTCTTTTTTAAGCCTGCCTCTTGTTACGTTACTGTAGTGGCCATAATAGCGAAGGGTCTGTCCTCCCCTATCCGGTATATGGGAGACCAGAGCTGCCATCCATTCAAGGGCGCTGAACTCTTTTATATTCTTCCCGTATTTAGACTGGTAGGTGACCTTTGCCTGGGCAGGATAATATTTCATCCTCTCCTGGGAGAAAGATGCCCTTATAATATACCTTGCCAGGTTTTCTGTAGATCTTGCCTCCTTTGGATTTATTCTCTTTCCGCAGTAGACCCCGAAGCCGGAATGGGACCAGGAGCATATTAACTCAACAGTTCTATCTGTAATGAAGCCTTTTTTAAGAAGCATCTTAAATGCTTTTCAAGGGTTGCGGTATCAATATTAATGGCAGGAGCATAAAAGAATCCGTCACCCCCAAAACAGCCATCAGCTGCCAGTATGTGCATGTGGGGATTGAAGGATAGATAATCACCAAATGTCTGGATGACTGCTACGGCTGCTGGATTGCCTTTTGCTTTCCTGCAGGTACTTTCATAATAATCTTTTATAACTTCCCAGGAGATTTTTGAAAGTTCCTTTAGTAGGCTTCTGTTAAAGAGAAAATAGATCCTTAAGATCTTTGGTATGGAGAATACAAAATGCCTGTGGGGAACCTTTTTAAGAACATTTCCGCACAGCCATTCACCAAACTCTACCACCCGTTTGGCGTGACAAGAAGGGCAAAAATGACGGCGCTTGCAGGAAAACGAAAGCAAATTTTCATGGTTGCACTCTCGGCATTTGATGCGGGCAAAGCCGTTATGAAGGATTCCGCAGTCAAGGTACTGATAGATGACCTTTTCTATGTGGGGTCTTAGATATCCATATTTTTGGCTGAAATTTCTATCATATGATCTTTTGAATTCCTCATAATAGTCTTCGATACACTGGTAGTAAGGACCGTATTGGGGTTTTCTTCTTCTGTATTGTTTTGTGCTTTTGCTTAGGACAGGAGCATTGCTTAGGACAGGAGCATTTGTGGACATGTGTCCTATTGTAATAAATATATGTATTTATGTAAATGTACTTATGAATATTTTACTCGATATTTTTAATTCCAATGAATAAATGTCCGTTAAATGTCTGAAATATATCTGTAATGTCCGATAAATGTCTATTTTGACAATTTATATTTCCTACCTTTTTTTTCACCAATTTCTATTAAAATTTCCTTATTGACCAATCCCTGCAGATCTCTATATAGAGTCTTTTCTGTCACGCCTTGTATTAATTTCTTAAGATCTGATAAATTTGTATAAAATCGCACAAAACGGACACCCAATATCGTTTTAGCGGACACCGATTATTGTTTTATCGGATACTTAAAATCATTCATACATCCTTAATAAAATTAGTTAAAATGCTTCTATTGGCAATAAAAAACGATAGGAGCATAAAATGAAAAAAAAGAGGATAAGTATGGACAAGATAAGGGAAATAATTAGACTCAGTCAGGAACTAAACTTAGGCTGTAGAAAAATTGCACAGGCGCTCAGTATCTCTAAAACAGCAGTAAGTCAGTATATTGCTGAATTTAGAGCATGTGGCTTAGCTACAGAGATATTTCTAACCTAACTGATAGCAAGCTATCAGAACTATTTTCAAGCCGAAAAAGAAACTGCCAAAAATACAAAAAACTTGAAGCCAAATTTCCCTACTTTGCCAAGGAGCTAAAAAGAAAAAGAGTTACACTTAAACTTCTATGGGAAGAGTATATAGTAGACAATCCTGACGGTTATAGCTATCCCAGGCTAACCTGGCACTATAGGGTATGGAGGCAGGCAGATAAGGCTACCATGCATATGGAACACAAGGCTGGAGATAAGACCTTTGTAGACTTTTTAGGAGAAACTCTTTTTATTGTAGATAGAAAAACTGGTGAGAGAACTGAGGTAGAAGTATTTCCCGACTTCCGATGAAATCTTGCTAATCTCTAATATATATTTTTGGTTGCAAAGCTTCCTTAAAAAACTTATCATTTCAATGATTGCTATGAAAGTATTATTAATAAGTGATAAGGTAATCGAACATATTTATAGTAATTCCATTGCAGATAGAATGAGGGATATAGATTTTGTTATATCTTGCGGTGATCTCCCTAGTTATTATCTTGAATTTATTGTAACAATACTCAATAAGCCACTGTTTTACGTTATGGGAAATCATAATGCTAGTAAAATTTGTACCGAGAGTGGGATTAAAACAGGTTTTCCGGAAGGATGTGTAAATTTAAATCAAAAAATAATTGAATACAATAATGTAATATTGATGGGTCTTGAGGGTTCAATGAAATATAATGGTGAAAATTATCAGTATACTGATTTTCAAATGTGCTGGAAAATTAATAGATTAAAACCAAAGCTTTATATAAACAAAATTTTTAAAAAAAGATATGTTGATATTCTGGTAACTCATGCTCCTCCTTTTAAAAACCATGACAAGCAGGATTTGTGCCACAGAGGCTTTAAGTGTTTTAATAAATTCATAAAAATATTTAATCCAAAATATTTAGTTCACGGTCATATACATATCTATGGAACAAATAATAACTGGCTGACAACGGTAAATAATACAAAAGTTATAAATGCTTACGGGTACAGAATTATAGAAATTTAACTATAGGAATCTTTTTAATTCGAATGGAGAGTATTAACATATCTTATGATATTTCAAATCAGGAATTTGAAAGCGCCAGGTTTAAATCGCTTTTAAACAATCTTAAATATTTCCTTATAGGTAGAAATAACCAACTACTATCATTTGAAGAAATAAAAAAAGAATTTAAACTTTACAAACAGGGATATCTTGGGATTAAGACTGTCAGAGTGGACAATATTGCAGGAAGTCTTGACAGATATAGAGATTTTGACAGATACTTTCTTCCTAAAAAGGTCCATCTGCAGCGAAGGTGGGCAAAAATTCATAATTTAACTATTCGTGATGTAATTTTGCCGCCAGTAAAACTTTATAAAGTTGGTAATATATATTTTGTTTTTGATGGCAATCACAGAGTTAGTGTTTCAAAAAAAACAGGTGTTAAATATATAGATGCTGAAGTAATAGAATTTATAACAGGTGCTCCTCTTACAGCAAATATGGACCCAAGTGAGATATTTGTTTTGGCTGAAAGGGAAAGATTTTTAAATATCACAAAGCTAAAGGAAAATAGGCCTGATATTAAAATCAGGATAACAGCGTCAGGCCAGTATGGTTTTCTCTTAGGACAAATAAACAAGTTAATGGTTCAGTTAAATGAAAATAAAAAGATAGATGAAAAGATAATCACTTTTGAAGAAGCTTCACTTATCTGGTATGACAATATTTATCTTCCAGCTATTGAAATAATTAAGTATTACGGGTTACTGGAAAAATTTCCAAACAGAACAAAAACAGACCTTTATGTATGGATAAATGAACATAAAATGTATTTAAGCTTAAAATATGGTAGAGAAGTTGTTATAAAATTTGCAGCCAAAGACTTTCTGTTTCGATATAGCAGTAATCCTTTTAGAAGATTTAAATTAAAGCTGATAAATTTAAAATATAGAGTTATCAAATCTTTAAGAAAAAATAAACATATTGGGTAAAGGAAGAAGATATATTTGGAATATATACAGTTTCCAATTATAGGAATTATTGGAGGAATCATTGCTTGACTGGGTAAATTCTTCCTGTAATATTTAAGTAACATATTCAAATGATAGATTTTTTAAAATAATTCAAACGGGGATAACTTATGAAGGGGAAAATGAAGGCACAG
>JABMRD010000192.1 GCA_013202875.1 Actinomycetota bacterium
AAACCTTTACTGTTGTTATCTTATATTTATTATTCTCATATATCTGGTATCATACTAGAAACTGAATACGAAATTAAACCGGGGTTTTAAATTTTTATAAGTAAATTACTCAATTGTAATTCTTGAAAAGAAGCTACCAGAGAGTTAAAATATCACAGTATTATTTGATAGATTATCAAGCATATAGTTACATTTAAAAATAAATATTGAAATGAATTTAGAGGAGAGCTTATAGATGAACTGGGGTTTTGAGATGAACGCAATATTAGCTGTTGGACTAATAGTAATAATCGGTCTTTCTGGTGGTTTTGCTGCCAGAAAACTTAAATTCCCGACCATCAGCGGATATATTATCATAGGAGTTATTATAAGCCTATTACATATTATTCCTAAAGAATTAATTAATGGTGGATTAAATATAATTACTGACATTAGTTTAGGAATTATTGGCTATCTGGTGGGTGGGGGCCTTTATCTTAAAAAATTAAAAAAATTCGGAAAAAATATTGTTGCAATTACTCCATTTGAGTCATTAGGAGCCTGGGTATTTGTAACTATATCAGTATTATTCCTTGGGCCTTTTATTATCAGAACCGGAGTGGCAAACCCTGGTTCTTTTTATAGTTATTTACCCATGGCTATTGTTCTTGGCGCCATATCCTGCGCCACTGCTCCTGCTGCAACTTTAGCAATAGTAAGAGAATATGGAGCAATTGGGCCTTTTACCACTACATTGCTTGCAATAATTGTCCTGGATGATGCAGTTGCTGTTATAGCCTATGCTGTTGGCTCAAATGTTGCAGAGTCATTAATCACCGGTTTCCAAAACATTTCCTGGTATAGAATGTTAGCAGTTCCTGCTGTAGATATTACCGGCTCTATACTTTTAGGGACAGTCCTTGGATTTGGGCTAACTTATATAAGTCGTTTTATTAAAAAGAAACCACAGCTTCTGGCTGTTGTTGCGGGCACGATTTTTTTATGTGTCGGGGTATCGAATGCACTGGGACTGTCAAGCATTTTAGCTAATATGACAATGGGATTTATTGTAGTTAACAGAATGAAACACAATGAAGATATGTTCGGAGTTATACATAATATAGAGGTTGTAATCTTTGCAATGTTTTTTACTCTAGCCGGCGCTCATTTCGACCTTAGTGTAATAAAAACAGCAGGTATACTGGCTGCAGTGATAACTTTAGCCAGATTTACCGGAAAATTTGTAGGAGTAAAGATAGGAGGGGCTATTTCTCACGCTCCTGCAGAAGTTAATAAATACTTGAGTTTTGGGCTGTTCCCAATAGCCGGGGTAACCATAGGGCTTGCTATGTTAATAAAAGAACATCAAGCCTTTTCAAATATCGCAAACATAATGATAAATGCTATCCTGGCATCAGTTATTATAAACGAAATAATTGCACCTCCCCTAACAAAATATGCAATTTTTAAGGCAGGTGAAGCTGGTAAGAGAGGATAATAATTAAAATGAAAATTTATAGAGTTGCCGGTTAAAAATTAAATGCTTTTTTAATTAAAGTTAAAATAATAATAGTCAAGGAGATAAAAATGACAGAATTGCTTGCTAAAGATATTATGACAAAAAAGGTTATCACAATAAGCAAAGATGCTACATTGGCTGAATTAGCGAAACTACTAATAAAAAATAAAATAAGCGGTGTTCCCGTAGCGGACGAAAAAGAAGAATTAGTAGGGGTAGTTACTGAAACTGACTTGATAATTAAAAAATCTAATCTTTCTTTCCCGTTATCTTTTAGTTTTGCTTTTCTTGAGAGTTACGAAAGCTATACAAAAAGTACAAAGGAATATTTGGAGTCAAGGATTGAAGAAGTTATGTCTACAAATGTAAAGACAGCCAGGGAGGATATGCCAATAAGCAAGGTCGTGAATATAATGATAAATAACAATATTAACAGGCTCCCTATATTAAATAATGATGGTAAACTGACAGGCATAATTACAAGGGCGGATATTATAAAATCCATTATTAAGAAAAGCGAGAAGAAGTAGAGTATTTTTAAGTTTATATAATATTCATCTTATCATGCAATAAAATTTAAAGGGTTATTTTATGGAAATTGTTACCGGTTCAACAGGGTTCATTGGAAACGCACTTGTTAGAGAATTACTCAGGAGAGGTAAAGAAGTAAGAGCTCTGGTACGCTCAACTTCTGATATTTCTTCACTTGAAGGTCTGGAGATAGAAAAGGCTGTTTGGGATATCCATAATACAGATTCTCTTATGAAAGCTTTCAGGGGAGCAGATACTGTATATCATCTGGCTGCCATGATTTCAATTATGCCGGGCGATTGGGCATTGATACGTAATACTAATCTTGAGGGAACCAGGAAAGTCATAGATGCTTGCTTGAAATGCGGTGTAAAGCGATTAGTGTATACCAGTAGTATACATGCATTAAAAGAGACGCCTGTGGGAACAGTTATTGATGAAAATATGCCATTTGAGCCAAACAGTAATAGGGGAGAATACGATAGATCAAAGGCTCTTGCCAGTTTAGAGGTGGTAAAAGCTGCTAAAAAAGGCCTGGATTCGGTAGTAGTTTGCCCTACCGGGGTTTTAGGTCCTTATGATTTCAGGATATCAGCAATAACTCAGACATTTATTGACTTTGCCGGAAGTAAGATGAAAATAACTATAAATGGAGCCTATGATTTTGTTGATGTCCGGGATGTAGCTGTGGGACATATTCTGGCAGCTGAAAAGGGAAAGACCGGCCAGTATTATATATTATCCGGCGAGAGAGTTACTATGGATGAAATGATGTCAATGCTGAGTGAAGTTAGCGGAGTACAGCCACCGAAATATAAGGTACCTACCTGGCTGGCAAAAACTGCCGGCATTTTTACCCCTGTCTATTATAAATTAGCAAATAAAACTCCACGGTTTACTATTTATTCTATAAATACCCTGCAGAGCAATTCGTATATAAGCAGTGAGAAAGCAAGCAAAGAATTAGGATATAACTCCAGGCCTGTTAGAAAATCAATTGAAGATACTTTTGATTGGTTTAGGGAAAATAAAATATTGTAATAGGTTTTTAAGATAATAAAAATTGATTTAATTTACTTTGTCCTGTTGATAAAGCTTGATATAATAAATTTCTATATATTAAAATGTTAGAATAGAAAAATAAAGAAGATTCCTTGATTTACACATTATAATGTGTTATATTTTGTGTAGAAGGAGGATATTATGGCAACAAATCTCGCAATAGATGATAAATTAATTTTACAGGCATTAAAAATTGGGCATCATAAGACAAAAAAAGAAGCAGTCACAACTGCCCTGAAGGAGTATATTATCCACAAAAAACAGGTAGAGATCACCGGTCTGTTCGGCAAGGTCGAGTTCGATGAGAAATATGATTATAAAAAAGCCAGAAAAAGATGAAAGTACTGGTAGATACCTGTGTTTGGTCACAAGCGCTCAGACATAAAAATCCAGATAAAAATATTATTAAAAAACTTTCAGATCTTATTAATGACGGTAGAGCTGTACTTATAGGCCCGATCAAACAAGAATTGCTTTCAGGTATGCACCACTCTGCTCAGTTTGAAAAATTAAAAGACATCCTCTCTTCTTTTGAAGAAATCCAACTGAAAAACATACATTTTGAAAAGGCCGCTGAATTCTGCAATGTTTGCCGCTCAAAAGGCGTACAGGGGTCAACCATAGATTTTCTCATCTGCTCTGTCGCACATTCAGAAAATATGATAATCTTTACAATAGATAAAGATTTTGAAAATTACGAAAAATATTTGCCAATAAAATTAATTAAATAAAAGTTCTAACAAACCACTTCAGCGGATTGTAAACGCTTCGCGTTTCCAACCGCTGAGCTCTATCGTTAAGCCCTTATGATTTCAGGATATCAGCAATGACTCAGACATTTATTGAC
>JABMRD010000193.1 GCA_013202875.1 Actinomycetota bacterium
ATCACCTGTATTTATATATTTAAGTTTCTTCGAAACATTTATAGATTCATCAATCATCATATCAATATTTTTAGTAAATTTCATTCTTACCGGAATAACCCCACGGCTTATCATCAACTGTCTTACCACCCACTCATTTTGACTGGTGCCAATTACCATGCTCCTTGGCCTGTTTTTGGAAACCTGCCTGGCTGTGTGTCCGGACTCGGTTGAAGAAATAATAGCTTTCGCATTCAACATATTGGCAATTTCGCAAGAAGCAAAGCTTATGGCTTCTGTAATAGTTTTACGGTCAATCTTTAATTTCTTTCTCAGGATAGCATTATTCCGTAAAATGGTATCATAATCCAGGGAAGCTTCGGTTTTATTTATTATTTTAACCATCATTTTTAAAGATTCCAAGGGGTACTTGCCGACCGCAGTTTCCCCGGAAAGCATAACCGAATCCGAACCATCAATAATTGCATTTGCCACATCACTTACTTCGGCTCTTGTAGGTCTTGGATTTCTCATCATAGAATCCAGCATTTGTGTAGCAGTGATTACAGGCTTACCTAATATATTGGCTTTCTTTATAATCCTTTTCTGTATGTGGGGGATTTCTTCCGGAGCCATTTCAATTCCCAGATCACCTCTTGCTATCATAACAGCGCCCGCTGACTTTAAAATACCGTCAAAGTTTTCAACTGCTTCATGTTTTTCAATCTTTGCAATAACCATTGCATGACTTTTCTTATCGCTTATTACTCTTTTGATTTCTTCTATATCATAAGAATTTCTCACAAAAGATTGGGCTATGAAGTCTACTTCCAGTTTTAAACCAAGATTTAAAAATTTCAGATCCTTTTTGGTAACCGAAGCCGCACTTATAGATACGCCCGGAAGATTAATTCCTTTATTGGAACTCAGCAGTCCACCGGTTATAACTTCGCAAACAGCTGACTTTTTAGGTATATTAATATCAAGCACTTTGCACTCAATCAAACCATCATCGATATAAATACGGCTGCCCTTTTTAATATCTTCAATAAATTTATCATAAGTAATCTTAATTATGTTATTTATACCGGAGTGACTGGAATCATAATTATTGGCTACAGTAAAAACAACTTTTTGTTTTCTTTCCAGTCTTATCTTATTTTTTAAATCACCTACCCTGATTTTAGGGCCCTGCAGGTCCAGTATTATTGCTGTGTTTCTTTTAAATTCATGTGAAACCCTTCTGATTTTTTCCACTATTTCTATAACTTCTTCGGAGTCACTATGAGAAGTATTCACACGGGCTATGTCCATTCCCCCAATTATTAGCTCTCTTAAAATATTTTCTTCTTTACTGGCAGGTCCAATAGTACAAATTATTTTGGTCTTTCTCATGGCAGCTCTCTTTTTGCAATTTCCCATAATTTGTCTTTTTCTTTCAGCGGCAGTTTTTTAAAATCAAGATTATTTTCATCAGTATATTTCTCCATAAAATTAAATCTTCTTATAAATTTTTTACTTGCTTCATATAGGCTTTCTTCACAATCTACGCCTGAACGCCTGCTGAAATTTATTATACTAAAAAGGACGTCTCCGATTTCGTCAAATACCCGGCTTTTCCTGCCTTCCCTTACTTCTTTTTCAAGTTCAGTCAGCTCTTCTTTTATTTTGTCAAATATATCAATTGCCTTATCCCAATCAAAACCCAATCTCGAAGCTCTATTTTGAATTTCAGAAGCATAATGAAGAGACGGCAGGGACCTTGGGATTCCCCTAAAAATTGAATCAGGCTTTTTAAATTTCTCTTTTCTTTCTTTTTTCTTGATAGCCTCCCAGTTTGCCAATATCTCATCGCTACTGCTCAAAGTCATTCCCTGAAAAACGTGAGGATGCCTTCTTACCAACTTCTTTATAATGCTTCGCAGTACTTCACTTATATTAAACTTTTTATTTTCAGATGCAATCTGGCTGTGAAAAACTATTTGAAGCAGCAGGTCACCTAATTCTTCTTTAAGTCCCTCATAATCATCATTCTCAATACTTTCAACAGCCTCATAAGTTTCTTCAATTAAATTCCTCTTAATAGTCTTATGATTTTGCTCTCTGTCCCATATACAGCCATCAGGCGATCTGAGCTTTCTCATTATATCCACCAGAATAGCAAACAGTTTGCTGCTGTCATCGATTTTGTCTATATTTTCAAGGTCACTGCCGTTCAACTTGAATTTCATTCGCTTTCCTCTTCAGTTTCGGTATCGGTGTTATCTTCGGTTCCAGTATCGGTACTATTCAATGTTCCTTCCACGTCTGTAAAATACTCAATATTAACCTCTTCTATTAATAAAAAAATAAAATCCTCCCATTCTTGCATTTTATATAAATCCAACAGGTATGTGTTTATGGATTCTTCAACTTCATCAAATTTCTGGATATATTCTTCCTGGCGGTCAGTAGCCTTTATAATATGAAATCCATATTGGGTTTTAACAATCTCACTTACTTCCCCCACATCCATAGAGAATAATGCTTCTTCAAATTCCTCGATCATCTGCCCTTTGCTTATATAATCCAGATCTCCCCCGCTGGCCGCACTTGTACTATCGTCTGAATATTGCCGGGCCAGATCTTCAAAATCTTCGCCATTATTTAATTTATCTTCCACCATTTTTATTTTTTTTAGAGCCTCCTCTTTTCCCTCTTCAGTCTCTTCAGAATTATCTTCTACCCATGGAAACATAGCCAGAATATGGCTTGCTTTAACCATGACTGGAACTAAGAAAAATGTATTTTTATTATCTTCATAATATTGTTTTACTTCATCTTCAGTGACGGTCACATCTGCAGTGACTATATTAAAAATTTCACTGCGGAGCATCTGGCTCCTGATTTCATCTTCCAGAAATTTTCTATCTATGCCTTTGTCTTTTAAATCCCCCTCAAAATCCTCTTCCGAGGGATAAGAATCAATTATCAATTTAATCTGTTTATCAACTTCCTCACTGCTTACAGTAATATTATTTTCCTCTGCGTATTTTTCAAGAAGTTTTGTAACAATAAGGATGTCAATTATATTGGCTTCCAGAGTTTTTAACTCCTCTTCATTTTGAGCTAACTGCCCATCCGCGCTTTGCTCTTTTATAAAATTAATATAAGTATCGACTTCGTTTTGCTTTATTTCTATTCCATCCACTTTGGCTGCCGTCTTACTGCAGCCAGCAAACAAAAAAACAAAAACGAAAATCAATAGCATAATTATACAGATAACGCTTCTCTTCAATTTTTACCTTCTTTCTTTTTATTGAATATCATATGAAACTTATTATATCATTTAGGCTGCTTAAGACTAAATCTAATTCAATATTTTTACTGACTTTTTTTATTATTATTTGTTTCGAAACCGGTTCGTACGACAGATCCTTATTCTTTCTATTCATTTCTCTGACCCTGCTCTGAGACATATCAACTTTTTTCAAGTAAATTCCCTTCTCGCGAGAGAAAATAAATTTCTCTATCCTGGCTTTTTTAAGTAAATATTTTATTTTCGCTATATTTACAAGATTATCTACCACCAGTGGCACTTTTTTATATCGCAAGTTCATACCCTCCCTGACCTGGTCTATTTCATCAAGACTTTTTGCATTTCCTAATATCTTATAAATATTAACTCTATCTCTTTCACTTTCAATATAACTTTTTGGGATATAGGCACTTACCGGCAGATCAATTTGAACATTAATATCCTCTTCGATCTTTTTACCTTTAAGTTTTTCAATCTCTTCTTTTACTATCTGACAGTACATATCAAAACCCACACTATTTATGTGACCATGCTGCCTTGGACCCAATATTTCCCCTGCTCCTCTTATTTCCAGGTCTCTCATTGCTATATTGTATCCTGAACCAAGGTCGGTATATTCTCTCAAAGTCTTAAGCCTTTGAAACGCAGGAAGACTTAGATTTCCCCTGCCAGGATAGAATAAATAAGAATAAGCTCTCTCGGAAGACCTACCCACCCTGCCTCTCAATTGATACAGCTGAGATAGCCCAAACATATGTGAATTTTCAACTATTAATGTATTTACATTCTCGATATCCATTCCGGATTCTATTATTGAAGTGGTCAGCAGTATATCGTATTTTTTATTTATAAAATCACTCATTGTTTCTTCTATCCTGCTGCCGTCCATCCGGCCATGAGTCAGGGCAACTCTTGCTTCCGGGACTAATTGCTGCAGCTGGATTTTTTTATTTTCTATACCGGATATTCTATTATATACATAATATACCTGCCCTGACCTGACCAGTTCCCTCTCTATAGCTCTTCTTACAACCTGGTAGTCAATCTCACCCACAAAAGTTTCTATTGGGTTCCTACCCTCCGGATGAGTTTCGATTAATACAATATCCCTGACTCCGGTGAGAGACATATACAGTGTCCTTGGAATAGGTGTGGCGCTTAATGTCAGTACATCCACTTCAGTTTTTAACAACTTTATCTTTTCCTTGCTTCCGACTCCAAATTTCTGTTCTTCATCTACAATTATAAGACCAAGGTCTTTGGGCTCTATATCTTCCTGGAGAATACGATGTGTTCCAATTATCATATCTATTTTGCCATCATTAAAATCTTTCACTATGTCCTTTTGTTTTTTTCTTGTTCTAAATCTGCTTAAGACTTCTAAAATGACAGGGTAGTTTTTATACCGCTCGCTGAAGGTCTGGTAATGCTGACCAGCAAGAATCGTGGTCGGGACCAGCATCAGAACCTGTTTCCCATTTTCTATTGCCTTAAAAGCTGCCCTTACGGCAACCTCAGTTTTCCCGAATCCTACATCTCCAATTACCAGAGTGTCCATTGGTTTAGGTTTGCGCATTGCATTTTTTACATAATTTATGGCTTTAATTTGATCAGGGGTTTCCTTAAACGGAAATAAATCTTCTATCTCCTTTTGCCAGGGGCTATCAGCAGGAAATGCATAACCACTGGTGGAATCTCTCTCAGCATATAATTTAGCAAGGTCAATAGTAAACTTATAGACAGATCTCCTGACCCTTCTTTTAAGATTATCCCACTGTTTAGAATTAAGAGGCGTTACTGCCGGTTTTTTTGCCCCAATATATTTACTGATGCGGTCAGCCTGCCAGGTTGGAACATATAACTTATCATTATTTGCATATTTTATAAAAAAATATTCTCTTTTATAACCACCAATCTGCTTTGAGATAATATCAATATACTTTCCAATACCATGATTTTTATGAACAATATATTCCCCGGGCTCAAAATACTCAAATCCTTTGTCAGCAGAAATCTTTTTTTCAGAGATCTGATACTGCATTTGGTCATAAATATCCAGTTCTCCATATAATGAAACATCTCTGGACTGGTAACCCCTGAATAACCTGCTGCTTGAGATACTGGCAACACCTGCCCTGAGTAAATTATATTTAACTTCAACTCCAGTTCTTAAATAGTTATAGGATATAGAGCTGCCTAAAAATAATTCTTCTATCTTCTTTCTTCTTTTACTTCCATCAATAGAAATAATAACCTTCTTGCCGCTTTTTAAATCTTTTTTTATATTCTCTATAAAAACAATGGAATTTCCAAAACTTTTTTTCTGCCTGGTTATTTTCTGCAAATTAAATTCACTTTTACTGGTGGCCCGTTCTTTGGTGGAAACTATATTTAATTTTAAATAAAAATCCTCTTTTTCCAGAAAATCTTTTTTCACCAGATAAGAACTCGCAATTTCTTTGCTTGCAGCTGCCAGAATATCTTTATCTCTATCAAACACCTTATGGAGAATATCAATATCGCTTCTGATTTTCAGATAAATTTCTATTGGATCACAAAATATGACCGCAAGTTTTGGAATATTCTTCTTTAGCAAATCAATAAAAGAGACCATCTTTTCAGGTAGTCTTATGCTGCCTATCTCTTTTATCTTCCAGGGATTTGTATTTGGAAAAATAGAGATTTTATCCAATTTCTTTATCAGCTTCTGGCTTGAAATATCATAAAATAGTATTTTTTCTACTTCATCTCCAAGAAAATCAATCCTTGCAGGATTCTCGCCAGCTATATCAAAAATGTCAACGACTTCTCCTCTTATACTGAATTCTCCCCTATCATAAACCCTGTGTACCCTCTCATAACCGCTGTCAATAAATTTAGATATCAACTGGTCCCTGTCATATTCACCGCAAGCCAATATTTTTATACTTTCCAGTCTATCTACTTTGGATTCCGGCATTAAATTTAGCAAAGAATTGCTGGTGGCAATAACAAAAAATGGACTGGCGGAACTATTAATATTCGATAAGTTTTTAACGATATTGAGCCTTCTTGTAAGGTTTTCTGCAGCAGTAATTTTATTTTTATAGAAAATGCTATTTCCAAGACTGGGAAAATTAAATATTTTAGCCTCTGGAATAATACAACTTATTTCCTGTTCCAGCTCGCAGGCTCTCTCAAAAGTTGATGTAATTACCAGAACCGGTATATTGGAAGACTTTAAAAAAGCACTTATTATAAGAGGCCAGATATTCTCATCAGCAATCAAGGTATCAAGCCTGACATCTTCACCTTTTTTATCTTCAGTATTTGCTCTTTCATATTTTTCTATAAACTGCTGCCACTGCTTTTCACTTGTAAAATTTTCTAAAAACATTGTCATCGCTAATATTTTAAAACCGTTGTCAAGAATGATCATATAGGAAAATAATTAAAATATCCTCTCAGTGTGCAAGCATTAATTTTCTTCATAAATTCTGTACGAAATAAAAAATTAAAAAACTTTATAAGGAAAAATAGAGAACTAAAAAGATAAAAGAAAGTCAAACACAATTAATCAGTAATGTAAAATAAAAACAAGGTAAAGGGCAAAAATACAGGCGTTTTTAGTTATATTTATTCATAGCATATTCAATACCCTCTGTCAGGTAATCCCTTATGATATCTGTTGACTTCTGTACACCGATTTCAACTTCTTCTCTTTCTTTTTTACCAAACTCGTCAAGCACGTAATCTGCTGCATCCTTCCTGCCCCGGGGCCTTCCTACACCAAACCGGAGCCTGTCAAAATCATAGTTCCCCAGTTTACCTGCTATTGATTCCAGACCCTTATGTCCGCCAGTATTGCCACCCGTCTTCAACCTGATCTCTCCAAATTCAATATCAATATCATCATGGATCACCAGTATTGAATTAATTTGCTTACGTAAGAAATTGTAGCACATAGCAACTGCGGTACCACTGCTATTCATATATGTTTGGGGTTTTAAAAGTATTAATTTCTTACCATTATATAAGGATTCAGTAACTGTTGAATTAAATTTCCGGTAACAGCTTTTTTTCTCAAGACTATCTGCAAACTTATCAATAATTTTGAAACCTATATTGTGCCTTGTAAATTCATAGTCTTTCCCGGGATTGCCAAGACCAATAATTAAAATCATAATAATTATTTTCCCCTGGAGTCCTTTTCTCTGGAGCGTCCTTCTTCCTTTTGCTTTGCCTTCTCTTCTTCCGGTTCTACTTTCTCCTTACCAATTACCTCAGGCTCAACAATTCCCTCTTCAGCCCCTTCTTCAACTGCTACTTCTTCTTCTTTCAGCTGAGTGGGATGGATTATTGAAACTACTACTTCTTCAGGATCGTTTAATATTTTTATTTTATCAGAAATATTAATATCTGAGACCCTAACCGTTACACCAATATCCAGATCTTTTATATCATATTCAATATACTCTGGAATATCTGCAGGAAAGCAGTAGATATGCAGCTCCCTTAGGCCGTGCTGCAGAACACCGCCACTCTCTTTAATTCCCACAGCTACTTCTTCATTGATAATATGGATAGGAACAGTAGTTTCAATTTCCTTCTCCATCTGTATTCTTAAAAAATCCACATTCAGAAATTCTCTGGTTATGGGATCTCTCTGAAATTCTTTTATTAAAACTGTTTCTTTCTTATTCTTTTTTGCACCATCTACATGCATGTCAAAAATTAGGCTGTAAATGCTTCTGCCTTTTAACAGGCCTTTAAATTCTTTTCCCCTTATCTTAACACTAACTGGCTCTTCTTTTAAACCATATACAACTGCAGGTATATAATTTTTATTTCTTAATCTTCTTGATGCATTACTTTTTATCTCACTGTCATTTCTTTTTTCTACCGCCAAAGCTATATTTTCCATCTATTGCCGCACCTACCTTTATGTTTACAAATTAAACTAAATTTTCACCCTTAAACAACTCGCTTACAGACTTGCAATAATAAACTTTTTTTATGGTTTTTGCAAGCAGAGGTGCAATGGAGAGAACTTTTATCTTATCAGATTTACATTCTTTATTTAATGGAATAGTATCCATCACTACTATCTCTTCAACTTTTGAATTTTCAAATTCTTCTATAGCATTACCCGAAAAAATAGGATGGGTCGCGCCAATATAAACTTTCTTTACCCTATGTCTTATTAACATATCAATAGCCTTTAGTATTGTACCGCCGGTATCTACCATATCATCAAAAATTATGGCCTCTTTTCCTTCTACATCTCCTACCATGTGTTCTATTTCCGCCATATTAGGAGCAGGCCTTCTTTTATCCAGTATGGCAAGAGGAAAATGAAGTCTTTTAGCAAAAATACTTGCTCTTTTTACACCTCCTACATCAGGACTTACCACTATACCATTCTTAATTTTTTTCTCTTTAAAATACCTGGCTATTATAGGTATGGCAGTAACGTGGTCTACCGGTACATCAAAGAAACCCTGGATAGTAGAAGAGTGCAGGTCAACAAGTATGGCCCTATCCATTCCTGCTACTGAAAGCAAGTTGGCAAATAATTTTGCACTTATTGGTTCCCTCCCTTCTGCTTTTTTATCCTGACGTGCATATCCATAATGAGGAATCACAGCATTTATCACCCCCGCAGATGCCCTTTTCAGCGCATCTATCATTATGAGTAATTCCATTATATTATCACTTACAGGTTCACAGCATGTTTGCACCACAAATACATCTGCGCCCCTTACACTTTCATCAAACTTTACATATATCTCGCCATTTTTAAATTTAGTTCTGGTAACTTTTCCGGCATTTATTTTCAATTCCTCTGCAATCTTATCTGTCAGACCAGGATAAGATGATCCTGAAAAGAGCATCATTCTTTTATTGCTTTTATTTTCTTTCATACTCCCTGCCTTAAATTATTTATTCCTTTGTATTTTTTAATTTTTTTCTATCTCTATACCTGACAGCACCATCTTTTATATTTTTTTGCTTCCCACGCTCTATTGCAATAGAATTTGAAGGAACATCCTGGTATATAACCGACCCTGCGGCAATAATAGCTCCCTTTCCTATTTTAACCGGAGCTATAAGCATTGTGTCCGAGCCAATGAACACATCATCTCCAATAATAGTTTTACTTTTCTTAAAACCATTATAATTAACCGTAACTGATGATGCGCCAATATTTACTCCTGATCCAATTTCTGTATCTCCTATATAGCTTAAGTGGGGAACCTTGCTTCCCCGGGCAATCTCAGATTTTTTAATTTCACAAAATGCTCCAATTTTCACATTGGACCCGGTCGCGGTACCGGGTCTTACATAACTGTAGGGACCTATATTATTGTTATCTCCAATAACAGAACCGAGTATAACCGAGGCATTTATCCTGGTGCCTTCACCTATATCGGTATCAGTAATCTGACAAAAAGGACCTACTGTAGAGTTCTTCCCAATCCTGGTTTTACCCTTGATAAAACATGAAGGTTCAATTGTTACATCCTTATCTATAACTACAGAGCTTTCAATATAACATGAACCGGAATCCCTTATAGTTACCCCGTTTTTCATTAAACTTTCATTAATTTTCCTTTGCATAATATTTTCTACTTCGGAAAGCTGTAATCTGTCATTTATACCCATAACCTCCTGGTAGTCTGGAGTTTTAAAACAGTTTACTTTTTTGCCATTTTTAATAAACATTTCAATAATATCTGTCAAATAGTACTCTTTTTGAATATTTTTGGTGTTAATCTTTTCAATATTCTCAAATAAAGATTTTGTATCAAAACAATAAATAGAAGAATTTACTTCACATATTTTTCTCTCTTTATGTCTGGCATCAGTTTCCTCAACAATCTTTACTATATTTTCATTTCCGTCTTTTATAATTCTCCCATATCCTTCCGGATCAGGAACTATAGAAGTAATCACACAGGCTGCGCTGCCGGAATTGATTCTTTTTTCAACCAATTTCCTTAAGGTTTCTATATTAACCAATGGACCATCGCCGGGTAGTATTAAAATATTCTTTCCAAAATCCTCCCCCTTTCTTCTTTTTATCATACAAACAGCATGAGCAGTGCCCATCTGATTTTCCTGAGTAACAGTTTTGGCATGAGGAAAATTAATTTTTATATATTCACTAACCAGTTCCTTCCCGTAGCCTATAACTGTAAATATATTTTTAGGATTTAATTTATTGACTAGAGATAACACATAGTAGAGTATTGGTTGACCTAATATTTGATGAAGTACTTTGGGAATTTCTGACTCCATTCTTTTACCTTTACCAGCAGCTAAAATGACTACACTCAAATCATTAGACAAGTTCATTTTTTAATAAGATTCCTACCAAAGATTTTTTAATATTATTAATAATACTAATAAGATTGTAACATAAAAAATATATTTATCTAAGTTCTACTCTACAAATTTTCCACCGCTGATTTCCTTTGAAATAATATTAAAACCAGGTCCAAAACAGACTTCAATATGTATAAGATTATTACATTTCCCTCCAAGTATTTCCTTTCTTAAGAAATACTCTGCGCCTGCCGGGCTTTCGCCCTCGGAAACTCTGGATATGTCGCTATTCTTTCTTGCTCTTACTGTAATTTCTTCTCCGCATTTGTTACACCTGACCATAAAAGTAATAAAATTAGAGGTTGTATCTCCTGTTGGTACAGTAAAAATCTTTTTTAAATTTTCTAAAAAACCACCCATTTCAGTTCCTTCCCTATTTTTTATCAAAAACTACTTTACAATTAAACTATTTTACCTTACCTGCCCTCATTCTTGAAATGGTTTTTTAGTATTATGAAATAGGTTAATAAAAAAAAGACACATTATACCTATTCATTATATTTTTGTCTTTATTAAGAAAATTAAGTAAAATTAAAATATATGAATAAACATGAATTAAAAAAACTAAATAAAATATTTAAGCAATACCCAAGTCTAAAACTGGTTTATCTTTTTGGTTCACAGGTTTCAGGCAGAACTGGTCCACTTTCTGATTATGATTTTGCATTTTATATAGATGATGAAGAGATAAAAGCACATTATACTGCTCTTGAAATTGAAGGTAAAATCAGTACTCTTTTAGCTACAGAAAAAGTAGATTCAGTAATTCTAAATTATACAGATGCACCTGAACTTAAATATTCCATTATAAAAAGTGGTAAGGTTATCTATGAAATAGAACCATATAAGCTTCTTATTGAACCTAAAATATTAAATGAATATTTCGATTTTCGTTTTTTGCTAAGAAAATATCAATTAACAAAGACGTAATATAATATGACCGGATTGGATGTAATTCATATCCATTCCAGATTCTCCTTTAGTGATTTTTAAAACAATCATAAGTCAGCTTAAGGCCTTCTTCTATAGATACCTTACTTTTTCTCAACTCTTAAAGGCAAAAAACTTTCAGATAGATACATTCAACAAATGGTTAAAAGATATTCCCAAAAAGCTGGAATTGAAAAGAAGATTTCTCCTCATACACTAAGGCATTATGTAGAGTGTTACA
>JABMRD010000194.1 GCA_013202875.1 Actinomycetota bacterium
AAGATTTTATTAGCCTTTCTGAACAAATCTCTTTCTATTTTATACTTATCACCTCCCTTTATTTCTCTCAGTATTATATTTATTAGGCACCTGAGGCTATGGTGGTGCCTATTACTGTTTATCTTATATATTATTATTTTTAGAGCATACTTATTCTTCTAAACATAATATAATATTTTTTAGCCTAGATCTTTGTTAGATAACGTTTAAAAGGTTTTAATTATGTATTAGTTAGTAATTTTACATAACATTTATTTCTACGTCAACTCTTTTTTCTTTTCATATAAGAAATAGCTGTCAAATAAAACCATCATTTATTTTATACTGGTTAATGTGTGTTAGAAATTTACTTTTAGCCCAATAATATATTAATAAATTTACATTTCTTTTTTTTATAAAAAATTATAAAATTTTGTAAAGATTTAAATAAAGGGGTGAGTTCTGATGAAAACTCTGGTTTATGGTAAAAATGAAAAAAAGTTATTGGAAAAAGTTACTCTCAAAAATATTCCCTCCTATATTAATAATGCAGAATACCTTATCTGGATTGATATCGAGAATCCAAGCAAAAAAAATATGCAGTTTCTGCGGGGTCATTTCCCTTTTCACCCCCTGGATATCGAAGACTGCCTGAGCATCATCGAAAGACCAAAGCTAGATGAATATGATGACTACTTTTTTCTGGTAATGCATATACCCTCCTTTATACAGCAGACCAAAAGACTTGTGCCCTTTACCGTAAACATTTTTATTGGAAATAATTTCCTGGTAACCGTCCATCACGGGCCGTGCAAGCCTATCCAGAATACATTCGACTACCTGGCTAAAAACCATCAAATCCTGGATAAAGGGTCCGGTTACCTCTTGCATAAAGTCATTGACTCACTCATTGACTATAATTTCCCCATACTCAATAAAATCTACAGGAATGTACAGGATGTTGAAGACGCCATTTTTAAAAAAGCGGGCAGTAAAAATGTTAAAGATATCCTGCTCATCAGAACCAATATACTAACATTTAGAAACATAATCTTTCCGCAGAGAAAATTTCTTAAAACCCTGGAGATAAAAGATATGGATTTCTTGATAGAGGCTCTGGAGGTTTACTTCGGCGACCTGGTAGACCATATAGAAAAGATCTGGGACACACTCGAAAATTATAAGGAATTAATAGAGGGAGTGCATGATGCTCATCAATCACTGTTATCAAATAAGATTAACGACATAATGCGCATACTTACTATCTTTTCTGTAATCATTCTCCCCCTTGCTCTTATATCCGGGATTTATGGAATGAATATCGTACTTCCTTTAGAACGCAACCCTTTCGCCTTTATCATAATTTTGGTTGTAATGGTTATACTATCCATAGGTATGCTTGTTTATTTTAAATATAAGGATTGGATATGAGTTAAACTGGTGCCTTAATTTCATCTTCAAAAAATACTTCAAGTCTGTAATGTGTAAACCCGGGCAAATATTCATCAAGCAGTACCCTTAAAGTAAACTTCTGCTCTCCTTCAGAAACCATTTCCTCTCTGGATAAGTAACACTGTTTTATAAACACAACCTGGTTTTTATCGTTATAAAAAGTGCAGAAAAGTTTTAGGTTCCTTATTTTACCTTCACCTATATTAATTATTTTACCTTCAATAATTAAATAGTCTTCTTTATAATAATAGCTTTCATTTTCAACTATGGGATCCCCTTCAAATCTTTCATAATAATCCTTATAATTAACGCCTATTTTTATTTTAGATATATCTATATACTGCTCTCTTTCGGTCAGGTAATACCAAAATGGCAACCTGCTCTCTCTCCCTCCTCCAAGATAATTAATGTAAGCAGGAATGACTGCTGATATTATCTTTTCTCCATGTTTATCATAGAAATCAATAGTAATCTCTATATCGGTTTTATTTACTTTAGAAACATTTTTTACCTCACCCAGTATTACCAGGTCTTCATAAATATCTAAATACAGGTTGCAGTTCTCAATTTTTACATCAATAGAGCCGGTACTTTCCATTACAATTTCTTCATAATCAAATAAATACAGGCTGCTTTCATTTTTATAATCACCATAATCTATTATTTGCTCATCGGGATTATCTCTAATCTTGCAAGATGTTAAAAGGGGGAAGGATGAAAAAATAATTATAACCAGAGGCACTATAAATATATTAAATGCATTACTTCGCAGTCTAGCACTGGTCATCTTTCTCCACATGATTCTCTTCATTTGTAATCTCGTTTTTGTTGTTTACGTAAACTATTTTTGGCCGGTGGTCCGGCACTTCTTTCTCTTCCATATAAGCAAAAGATAAAATAATAATCTTCTCGCCTTTAAATATTCTTCTCGCAGCTGCCCCATTTATACAAATTTCTCCGCTATTCTTTTCTCCTTCTATAACATAGGTTTCCAGTCTTTCCCCACTATCCAGGCTTACAACCAGTACTTTTTCATAAGGAAGTATTTTTGCATGCTCCATCAAGTTTTTATCTATACTTATACTTCCCATATAATCAATCTCGGCACCGGTTACCGTTGCTCTGTGAATCTTGCTTTTTAAAATACAGACTAACACTTTCCTTCCTTCTGCTATTTACGTTTACCTAAATTAAATAATATATTTATTGCTTTTATGCTTTTATAATTATATTGTCAATAAGCCTGGTCTTTCCAATCCATACAGCAGCCGCAGCCAGTATGCTCTTATAGTCCTTATCCACTCTCTTTATTTCTTCCAGTGTCCGGGTGTCTCTAAATTCAAAATAATCTACGCTCTTAACAAACCTGTTATCCTCCAGTTTGCCTAAAACTATTCTTTTTGCTTTTTCCAGATCTTTTTCGCCGTTTTTAATCATATTTTTTGCCAGATTCAGATATTCATACAGCATAGCGGCATTTCTTCTCTCTTCCGCAGAAAGATACTTATTTCTGGAACTTAAAGCAAGACCGTTGCTCTCTCTTGTGGTGGGACCACTTACAATCTCAATATCCATATTCAGGTCAGCTACCATTTTCTTTATTATTATC
>JABMRD010000195.1 GCA_013202875.1 Actinomycetota bacterium
GAGCCAAACTGCATTATTCGAACCAAAATCAAGTATTCCTGGTTCTTTCTTAGAGCCATTCAATTTTGAATTTCTGCCAGCGTTTTCTTTCGCCCGGCCGCTGGCAGAAATTCCATGATCTGTGCCTTTAAGACCCTTATAATAAAAGATCAGGGTGATCCCTTCCCTTGAATAATCCATTCTTTTTATGAACTTTTTTACCCAGAGGCTCTTTTCAATTCCTTTTTTCTCTGGTAGCATTTCACAAAATTCTTAAGGGTAGTTATATAGTCATAGTATCTTTATATTACAAATGAGAAACAAATAAAATCAATTCTTATCATTAATTATTATTTTTTCTAATATTGTTTTTATATAATCAACCTTTTCAGACCTCATTTTCTTTAATCCATCCAAGAGACTTGTGAACATCGTCAAATCCCAAAAAAAGTCTTGCCAACGGTTCAATAGATGTACCCTGAGGTTCCTTCGGATATGCTTTATCCCACTCTTTAGCACAGGAATACACATTATCACCGATACATCTGTGGTTAAATAATTCTCTTTTGGCACATTCCCAAAATACTAAATCAGCAACAATCAGATGAGTAAGCCACTTTATGTTCGGAGAACAATATTGTATGCATTCCGGTTTTACATAATCTCCATGTACAATACTATTTCTTATTTTATAAAAATCCCAACTCCACCAAGCAACTCTAGAATAAGTATGATTATTTCCTTTAGGATCTTTTCTGGTTTCTTTAAGAAAGTACGAGTTTGAGATTCGCTTTTCGATTTCCTCTGCAATCCATTGCTTTTTATTAGGAGTGTTTGGAACTTGCAATAAAATCTCAAATGCCGTAGCCATCATAACAATCTTAGATAACATGGAAACTTCATAATTTTCGACGTGTGACATTCGAAACCACTCAAGACTCCTAAAAACTCTTTCACGCACATCATTTGAAAACTTAGCATCAAATACTTTACAAAAACCTTGAATAAGTTCTTTGTCAGGAGTTCCAAAACTCCCTCCAGTGGCCCACGGTTTCGAAAAAGTTATTTCACCTATTTCCCAGCCTCCACTAATTGAACTACCCGCTTGAACAGCAATATGATTAATTCCTGGTTGAAAGTTTTGGGTTATAAGTTGAAAAATCTCAGTACTCGGCGGTCCCATACTACGATTATCAGCACATACAGCTCTCTTTATAGCAGGTGCAATAGTGCAGAAAACAAGAATGTTCACAGCATTCATTAATTCATTATATTCTTCTTCAGTTAAATAGTGGAAATCCATATTTAAATATGAGCATAGCAATATCGTTTCAACTGGTTTGCCTTGATGATCAACATAAGATTCAAAAAACTTAGCTAGATGTTCTTTGATAGATGAATCTTCAATTTTCTCAAATGCTTTATTTAATGGTGTAAATTTTATTGGACCAATTTGGAATTTATTCTCAATTCCAACCCAAGGTAAAAAGGATGCTTGATATTTTTTCTCTTCCATGTATTTATAGTTTTCTCAATTATTTAATTTTTAAAAATTATTTACAAAAATTTAAACATCAAACTTAACTATGGCCTTACTCAACCAACTAGTTCATCTAATGTAACCTCTAATGCACCTGCAATCTTTTTTAAAGTTTTCATAGTTGGATTATCATTTACTCCTGATTCTATTTTTACTAGAGTAGTGTGCGTTACATCAGCAAGCTTTGCTAATTTGTCTTGAGATAATCCTTTTTTCTTTCTAATTTTTTTAATATTATCTGATAACATAAAGCAATGCCTTGACTTATATAACAATATATTGCTATAATTATATTGTAACAATATATTACCTTCAATTAATTGTCATTTTAACTTTATAGGGAACAATATGCAAACCAAAATAAATTGTGCCATTTATACAAGAGTCAGTACTGATAATCAGACAGAAGTAGAGTTTAATTCATGTGAGGCACAGGAGGAAAAAATTAAAGCTTTTATTAAAAGCCAAGAAGATATGGAAGTTTTTAAAGTTTATTCTGATCCAGGATTTACTGGTGCTAATATTAATCGACCTGCATTAATAGAAATGCTTGCAGATATTAAAGAAGGTAAAATCAATCTTGTTATCTCTTATAAAATAGATCGGCTGACCAGATC
This sequence comes from Actinomycetota bacterium, assembly GCA_013202875.1. Classification (GTDB taxonomy): domain Bacteria; phylum Actinomycetota; class Humimicrobiia; order Humimicrobiales; family Humimicrobiaceae; genus Hydromicrobium. The sequence goes on from JABMRD010000195.1 coordinate 2,137, forward strand.
GCCGAAAGATTTTTATCAACTTATTGAGTTATTTGAAAAATATAATGTTGATTTTATTTCTGTAACAGAAAGATTTGATACATCAACACCGTCTGGAAGGCTGCTTCGCAATATCATGCTGACTTTCTCACAGTTTGAACGAGAGCTCACCAGTGAAAGAACAAAAGACAAAATGCTTCAAAGAGCACAAAAAGGCATGTGGAACGGAGGTATTGTTCCTGTTGGCTATAAAACAGTTAACAAAAAATTAGTAATTGATAAAAAAAGAGCAGAGATTGTTCACGATATTTACGAAAATTATGTTACCAATCGTTCTATTGCTAAGATTTATAACAATTTAAAAACTGACGACATTAAAGCAAATAATGGACTGCTTTTATCCAAAAGCCGTATTTACAATATTTTAAGAAACCCCATTTATATAGGTAAAATTAAATATGATGGCAAGCTCTTAAGTGGAAACCATAAACCCATCATATCAGAAGATATATTTGATATTGCACAAAAGATTCATAAAAAGAAAGTGCGAAAACTGCGATTATATAAAAAATATCCTTTAGCTGGCTTGATTAAATGCGAAGAATGCGGCTCACTTATGACACCCTGCTATACAAATAAAAAAAGACAGGGGAAAACCAGGCGTTATTATTACTATCGATGCACTAGCACTTTTAAAAAAGACTGGAATAACTGTAATACAAGACAGGTAAGTGCAAATAGACTGGAAGATTACATATTCGAAAATTTGAAGAGAATATCCCGGGATAAGCATTATATCGATAGTTCGATATTCATGCTTAATCATAGCTCATCGAGTGGCCGAACTGAACTCGAACCATCGCAATCATGCTCTGATTCTTTAAATATTTCACCGGAAATTTTCATGCAAACCCTTCAGAATTTTGCAGGAATCCTACCAGAGAAAAAAGGAATTGAAAAGAGCCTCTGGGTAAAAAAGTTTATAAAAAGGGTAGACTATTCAAAGGAAGAGATCGCCGTGGTTCTTTATTATAAAGGACTTAAAGACGCAGATCATGGAATTTCTGCCAGCGGCCGGGCGAAAGAAAACGCTGGCAGAAATTCAAAATTGAATGGCTCTAAGAAAGAACCAGGAATACTTGATTTTGGTTCGAATAATGCAGTTTGGCTCCCCAAATAAGACTCGAACCTTTTAAGATATTTTAATTACAGCTAACCAGGGTACACTCATTTACCTCAATTAAACTCTCTTGAAATTATATAATCAGAAAAATACCGGTACCCATCTACACCAATGACTTACCGTTCTTTAATCTCTTTATCAGCATCGGAACCACTTCAAATATATCCCCTACTATCCCGTAATTAGCTACCTTAAAAATAGGGGCACCTGGATCTTTGTTTATAGCAATAATAATATCAGAGGTCTGCATTCCGGCAAGATGCTGGATTGCTCCGGATATACCACAGGCAATATACATCTTGGGATTGACAGTCTTGCCGGTCTGGCCTACCTGATGAGGATAAGATATCCAGCCTGAATCCACTGCAGCTCTTGACGCTCCTACCACTCCTCTAAGCAAGCCCGCAAGCTCCTTAAGCATTGAAAACTTCTCACTTCCGCCCAGTCCCCTGCCGCCAGATACAATCACATCATAGTCGGTAATGTTTATATTCTCATTAAGCTCTTTCTCTGTGCCAAGCAGCTTATATTTGCTCTTAAATTTGGACTCATCAATTTTTATATATTCA
>JABMRD010000196.1 GCA_013202875.1 Actinomycetota bacterium
ATGTACAAAGAAGTTAGGTAAATGCTACCAGCCGTACATAAGAGAAGATTTACTTACCGGTCAGTTAAAAGATAAGCTTCAAAAAGTCGCTTTATGCGAAGACTTAAAAGAAAAAATGGTGACCCAGATCAGCATATGGGAAAAAGACAGACAATTGGAACGAACCGCTGCGGGAATGGGTAAATGACGCTCACCACGCAGAAGAGCTTGCTTCTTCAAAAGATTTAAGTGCCATTAAATCTTTTGTGAAAAAAATTGGAACGAACCACCGCCTCCTGAATAAGAAAGTGCTGTTGCAATGGGAAAAACCCTGGGGCCTTCTAGCCGAGAGAACAGAAAGTAGCAAGTGGCTGGGGAGGGAGGACTCGAACCACAAATAATTTATTAACAAATCAATAAATATATTTATTTATAAATATATTAAGATTGGCTCCCCTTAAGCTACGAAATTTCGAACCAGATTTTAAAAGAATTAAATAATTTAAAGGATGTATTAGGTTGTTAAGATTTGTTTAGGAATTAACAATACAAATATAGATATTTATTTTAGCTACCCTTAGTAGACATATTTTGTAGCTGAATATCATAATACATCATTTAAGATTCTAGAAGTGAATATAACTTGTAAATTTTTTAAGATAAATATCAATTTTTTAGAATTTAGGATGAAAAAAAATTATAAGTTTATTAACGTCATACAGTAGGGTTTTTCCTCTTAACCTCCAGTTCGAAAGTAAAAAGTTAATTAATTGCCTTTTCTACTCTATTTTCGAACTTTCAAATAGTTCATATGCTCTTGAAGCTAAGTTTAACAGGTAATTTACAGTTATTGTAAACTTTTCATCTGCTTCTGTATGTTGTTTTAGATTGAGATTCAAATCGTATTGCAATTGTTTAATTCATATGCTTTTTTGTCATATTCATCTTGAGTAATACTACTGTAACAGGTATAATTATGCTTTCTTTAAGATTATGAAAACAATAAGGATTTCCTTTAAAAACTAAGTATTTTAATTATGGATCTTAACATATAATTTTATTTCTTTTTAAATCCTCTAATGAATCTTCCTATTGTCTTTTCTGGGCAGCCAACCATTATTATATATCTTGAATATATTACCAATTTGTGATAATAGTCATATAATAAATAACATAAATACAATTATTAATAATTGATTATTACATTAACACGATATGAGGTGAAAAAGATGAATGAAGTAAACAAAGAAAAAGTAAAGGAAGAAGTTAAAGAAGAAGAAAAAGTAGAGAAAAAAGAAGTAAAAAACTATTTTTTAGGGATACTAATTTCTTTATTAACTGGATTGTTTTTAGGCTTTATCATTGCAATATTCTTTGCACCCAAACCAGGAAAAGAGATTAGAAAAGATATAAAAGATAAAACCGAAGAATTTGTTGAAAAAAGTAAAAAAGGTGCAACTGAGGCCATAGACAAAACAAAAGAATTTGTGAAAAAAAGCAAAGAAAAAGTAGATACACTAAAAGAAGTAATTATTCCAAAAAAAGAAAAGGAAGAAAACAAAGAGAATACTGAAGCTTAATTATCAATTTCAGAAGGGTTCTAAGATCTAAAAAACAATTATATATAAATACAAATACTAAATGTAAAATTAATATAAATCTATATTAAAAAACTTTTATTAGAGTAGAAAGAACTTAAATGACTTACCAGGATTGATTTTAAGGCACAAAAAAAATAGCTTAATGAATATATAGATTATAGGATAATGAGTATTAACAAAACCAGGGGCTTACTCTACAAGTTAGCTAAACTATTGGGTGATATTTCAGCAGTGAGCAGTGGGAAGCCAAGTAAGGTAACAAAAAGAGTTACCAGGAGAATAACCGGGAAGGCAACAGGAAAAGTGTTTAGAAAGATTTTCAAATAATTCCTGGAAAGAAAACACAAATAGGAAAGGTTAATCTATCACAAATACAGTATTTACTCTGACAACTGTTTCTCGGGGATAGTTAAAAATGATTGTAAATCAATTATTACTGAAGCAATCTTTACTTCAAGATGGGCTTTAGTGGAAGGGTATCATAATCTTGGAGAAAGAATTGATACTGATATAAGGTTTCAAAAGTATGCTAAAGGAAATTATAGTTCCCTGCAAGGTCTTGCAAGGAACTTAGAAATATCTGGACGGACACTTTATTATTCAATTGAATTTTCTGACCTCAGGACATTTGCTTAGTTTAGAGTATAAGGGACAATAAAATAAGAAAGATTTCCTTGACGCGCTACCTCTAATGTGCTGTAAATATATTAGAAACTTTGTATAAGAATGATTTAACTTTGCTTTTCAATTTGCCTCAGAATTTTAAATGTCCTGAGGTCAGAAACTTTTATAAAAATAAAAAAGGGAGGTACGAATGAAGGTAGTTGCTTTTAACGGTAGCCCAAGGGAAAAAGGGAATACATCTATTGCAATACAAATAGTTTTTGCTGAGCTGGAAAAAGAAGGAATTGAAACTGAACTTGTCCAGATAGGTAGTAACAATATACGAGGATGCAATGCCTGCAGTAAGTGTAAAAAAACTGCAGATGGTTTTTGTGCTATTAATGATGATATTGTCAATGAATGTCTCAAGAAGATGTATGCGTCTGATGGAATAATTATTGGTTCCCCGGTCTATTTTGGTTCAGTAACAACAGAAACGAAAGCTTTAATAGATAGATCTGGATTATGCGCAAGAGCTGGTGGGTATCTGCTGAAGAGGAAAGTTTGCGCTGCTGTAGTTGTTGCAAGAAGACAGGGTGCAGTTTCAGTATTTAATCAAATTAATAATTTATTTATTTTGAATCAGGCTATTATACCCTGCTCAATTTACTGGAATATGGGTATTGGTAAAAATATTGGAGAAGTAGAAAATGATGAAGAAGGTATGAAGACATTTAAGGTTTTAGGTGAGAATATGGCCTGGCTGCTAAAAAAGCTAAAGGCTTAATTATTATCTACTACATTACCCTAAAATTATAAAATATCAAAAGACAAAAAAGTACGCATCAATACAAATTTGGTTAAAATGAGCATTTTAATAGCTACAGATAGTTTTCCTCCTTAAATTATTGGAAGTTCTTATGCCTGCTATAATTTAGCTTTAAGCTTAGCAAAAAGAGGACACCAAGTATCTGTTATTTGTCCGTCAGCTAGACATTATTCGTACCATGATAAAATAGATACTGTTTCTATTTTTCGTATTTTTTCCCTCTCTATACCTTATATAAAAACTCTTAGAATCTCAATGTTCCCTTTAACTATTCCTAAAATTATAAAGACTATTTCTCCAGATATAATCCATATTCAGCATCCTTTTTTTATCGGCCGAAAATCACTAACCTATGCTAAAAGTTTAGGATTCCAGTAATAACTACTAACCACCTTCTTCCAGAAAGTTTTCTAATGTTTATTCCTCAAGTAGGCACATTGGTAACTTCCAGAGTTTTCAAGCTAGACTGGCGGTTTGTTATTAAATTTTATAATAAATGCAATTTTGTTACAGCACCTACAGAAACAGCAGTTAATCTATTAAAAACACATAACCTAAAAATTAAATCCCAAGCTGTATCTAACGGCATTGACCTTAAAAGATTTATGTTTATAAAATAGGAAAGGGGATAAGATGAGAAGAAAAATACCGGTTACATTAACTATAGAAGAAATAAACAGCCTAATAGGCCAGCCTAACAAAAATGTACCAACCGGCCTTAGAAATAAGGCAATACTTTCATTTATTATCTGGGACTCAGGGGCCCGGGTATCTGACGTAATTAACCTTAGGCCAGGCAATATCAATATTGTAAAAAGAGAAGCTACTGTTATATACGGCAAGGGTGGAATTGACAGGCACCTGTCTTATTCAGAATATACGGCAGAACTTCTAAAAAAATACAAGGACCAAAGACCTAAAGGCAATTTCTTTTTTTGCACTGAATACAAAACGAATAATCCAAACGCTAGGAAAGAAAAGGTAGGAAATAAACTGGACCGTGTCTGGCTATACCCCGTGAGTCTATGTTTTCAAAGAACTTACCTTTCCTGTATTCCTTTTTCCACCGTTTTATTAATACCGGTGATATCTTATACTCTCTTGCTATCTCTGCCTGGGTTGCTGAACCCGATACAATTGACTCTACTATCTGCTTCTTAAAATCATCACCAAAGTTTCTTCTTACTCTCATCTGATGATACCTCCTATCTCTTATCTTCTTAGTCTCATCAGCTATTTTATCCTTTAGTTAATATTGTGTCTAACTGTAGGGGCTTGTTGCCTAAGGCACCTCAATAACTAATTTTTTAACAAAATTCCTAAAAATATCTTTTACAATTTCAGTAATATCGGTAAATTTCCTGGAAAGTCTGTCTTTTATCTCTTCTACATCCATAATTCTTACTATTTTCTTTAAGTTTAGTGCTGTGGCAGTCATAAGAAACTGGATTTCTACTTTTTTCAAGCCCCTGAATCTGGCTTTTGCCATACCATGATAGGTCTTAGCCTGTCCCATAATCCCTTCCAGAATAGTACCCCTTAGTTTCTGCATAGCTTGCCCGTAACCTGAATCATACCAGCTTCTGGCTTTCCAGTAGCAGGGACTGTCATAATGAGACACTATCCTAAAATTATCTTTTCCGGATATGCACTTTCCCTTTAAAGGACAAAGGTTGCAGTCTTTCTTGTTGGAACTGTAATTTATGCGGTTTTGTGGATAATTTTTAGATCTTCTTTTAAGTAGCTTTCCATTGGGACATACGTAGCAGTCTCTACTACTGTCGTATCTAAATTTATTTTTTGAAAAGTAACCGGGTTTACTCGTTTTAGTTTCAGGTCTTATGGCGGTTTTAATATTTTTGTCCTGAAGATATTTTAAGCACTCCTCAGATCCGTATTTAGTGTCAGCAGCAACCCAGGAAGGCGCACCCAGTATCCTCTCGTGTGATTCAACCAAAATAGGAACCGCACCAATATCATGGGAGACGCTGGGAGACGCAGAAACTGCAGTGATGATTCCATTAGTATCTGTGGCTATATGGGCCTTATAGGAAAGGTGACTTCCCTTGCCAGGTTTACGGGTAATAGTGGCGTCAGGATCAGTAGTTGATTTTTTCCTTAAGGACAGCCTGTTTATATCCCTTGTTCTCTTTCCCATTTTATTTTTATCAACCTCTCCAGCAAAGCGGTCTCCAACCAGTTTCTTTTTAGGGTTATCTGG
>JABMRD010000015.1 GCA_013202875.1 Actinomycetota bacterium
AGTTCAGGCATCCCTTATCACTTCTTTCTCTGCCAGGATTATTTTTTAAAGATTGATAACTGCATAAATATACTATATTGGAATGTGCGGGCACAAGCTGGATAATTCCTCTTGGGCATTCTTTAACGCAAAGACCGCATCCTGTACACTTATCAGGGTCTATTACCGCCACATTCATTTCTTCATCAATAAATATGGCACCATTTGGGCAAACTGCCATACAATCACCAAGTCCAAGGCAGCCATAAGGACATTTTTTATACCCATCAAGCAGCTCTGCTGCAGCTCTGCATGTTTTTATGCCGGAGTAATTGCCAATCACACTGGAATTTCCATAACATCTAACCACTGCCTTTTTATTTATTTTAGAAAAATCCACTTCAATATCCAGTACTTTTTCCAGCCCCTTTAACATCTTTGGCTCCTGCAGCACTGTAGCGCAGGTATTGGAAAAAAAAGTATTTTTATCCTTTTCCAGTGCCTGGGCATAGGCAAAACATCCGGGAAATCCACAGGCGCCGCAGTTCACACCGGGAAGGTGCCCTGAAATCTCTTCGGTTTTTTTAAGAGATTCAGGCTCTTTGGGAAGGAACCTGTTTACCAGAAAAATGAGTATCCCGCATGCAATCCCTATTGCACTTAGAATTATAATAATTAAACTCGCACTCATAATAACCTTAAATTCCTAAAACATTTTACATTTATACCATTCCGCTAAATCCCATAAAAGCCAGCGCCAGAAGAGCTGCGGTTATAAAAGCCACAGGCAGTCCTCTCATAGACTTTGGAGAGTCAGCAAGATCAAGCTTTTCTCTTATGCCCGACATAATAATAAGCACCAGGGTAAAACCAATCCCTGCGCCCAGGGCACTTACTGTACTTTCCAGAATTGAGTAATTCTCTGCTGAATTTATAAGTGTTATACCAAGCACCGCACAGTTAGTAGTAATCAGGGGTAAATAAATACCAAGTGCATTATACAGGATTATATTGGTTCTCCTTATAGTAAGCTCTACTATTTGCACCAGAGATGCTATTACCAGAATATATATTACAATATTCATAAATTCCACTTCATACGGTACCAGTATATAGTTATAAATCACCGAAGTAGATACAGAGGCAATTAGCATTACCAGGGTTACAGCTATACCCATGCTGAAAGCATTGGATAATTTTTTTGATACCCCGAAAAAAGGGCACAGTCCCAGAAATTTAGCCAGAACCATATTATTTACAATAACCATCGCTATAAATATTGTAAGAAGATTATTCACTCCTTATCACCCCTATCCATCTGAATAATGCCAGAAGAATCCCTATTATCAGAAAAGCTCCCGGAGGAGAAATAAAAAAAGTCAAAGGATGTACAGACAGACCCGGCAGCTTGAACAGCTGTCTTCCAAATATTTCCACGCTTCCTGTGCCCAGAGTTTCCCTTAAAAATGAAATCATTATAAGGGCAATCGTAAAGCCGAACCCGATTCCCAGCGCATCGGCCGCAGAAAGCACCACCGAATTTTTAGAGGCGAATACCTCTGCCCGTCCTAAAATAATACAATTTACCACAATAAGTGGAAGATAAATTCCCAATGACTTGTGAAGCGGAGGGAAATATGCTTCAAATAATAGACTGAAAATAGTAACAAATGTGGCTATTATCACTATAAAGACAGGAATTCTGACCATAAGAGGTATTGCTTTTCTTATACTTGAAATCATGATATTTGAGCAGAGCAGGACAAATATCACGCCCGCACTCATGCCAAGAGCATTGGTAATGGAATTTGTAATCGCCAGAACAGGGCAGAGTCCTAAAGTAAGTATAAACACAGGATTTGATATGACAATACCCTTTGCCAGTTCTTTCCAGAATCTACTGCTGCTTTTTTTATTATCTTTTACATGCTGTTCCTGTGGATGGCAGCTCTGCGGCTGCTTACTATTACTTCTGTCTTTATGGTCATTCATTTTAATCTTCCATTCTTTTTATAATCCGGAATGGTAATATGCTACTTTTCTAGACTGTCTATTATTTCAATCATCTTTTCCTTAACCGCATTTACCACAGCTCTTGAACTAATAGTAGCCCCGGTTACCGCGTCTATTTTACCACCATCCGCTTTAAGGGCAATATCACTTGCAGACAGCTCTTTAAACTGGTCCGTAAACAAGCTTTCAGTTATCATACTTCCCAGGCCAGGAGTCTCAGTTTGTGAAAGTATCGATACGCCCTTAATACCAAAACCACTGTCCAGTCCAACCATAATATCAATATTACCGCCGTACCCGCTGCCGCTGGCTATAAAAGCATAACCGGCTTTTTCGTCATCCTCGTATATAATATATACTTCATCATCAACTTCATACTGGCTCATCTCAGGAAAAATGCTTCTCAGAGTGTTTTTAATTTCTTCTACCTGCATGTTTTTTACTATAGGTGAAGTCATGCTATTGACTGCCATCAGTAAGACAACTGATACTATTACGATTACAGCCAGAAAAACAACAGGATATGCTTTGTTTAATAAAATTTTATTACGCATTTTTCTTTTTCTTTTGAAAACCAAATGGCTTTACTCTTACATATTTATCTATAAGGGGAGTAAACGCATTCATAATAAGTATGGAAAAACACACCCCCTCGGGCATATTGCTGAAATTTCTTATAAGTACAGTCAGTACCCCCACGCCTATTCCAAATATTATTCTTCCATTGCCTGTCACAGGTGAGGTGACGTAATCGGTAGCCATAAAAAATGCCCCAAGCATCAGGCCACCGGCCAGCACCTGAAATAATACATCTTTTCCCATCAGCAGCGAACCCAGCGCCACTGTTCCAATATAAAATGCTGGTATTTTCCAGTCTATTATGCGTAATATAAAAAGAAACGCGGCCCCAATCAATATAAGCATTGCCGATGTCTCCCCCAGAGAACCTCCAATATTTCCAAAGAAAAGATCTTTATATGAGGCCAGTTTATCAGCCTGGGGTACAAAACTTCCGCTAAGCGGAGTTGCCCCGGTTACCGCATCATAATTAAAATAAGGAGGAAGAACCCAGGTAGTCATCTCTTTAGGAAAACATACTGATAAGAACGCCCTTCCTGCAAGAGCCGGATTGAAAATATTATAACCCAACCCTCCAAAAGCTTCTTTGACAACAGCAATAGAAAAGAAGGCGCCGAGTACAACCATCCATAAAGACATTCCTGGCGGCAGGATAAGTGCAAGGAGAAGTCCTGTAATTACTGCGCTCCCGTCCATTATAAATTTTTTCTTCCGGAGTTTTTTTATAACAAATTCCGTAAGTACGGCTGTTATAATACTTGTCAGTATTATATAAATTGCAGAATATCCAAAAAAATAAATACCTGCAGCAGTTGGAAAAAGAAGAGCAGCCACAACCATATACATTATCTTGCTTGTGGAGAACCCTCTCCGGATATGCGGCGCATGAGAAATTAATATATTACCTTTTTCCATTTTTTCCTTAACCGTTGTTTTTTGCTATTGTGCTTTTACAGGTTTTTATATACCCGACAATAGGAATATTTGCAGGGCAAACATAAGCACAGGAGCCGCATTCGATGCAGTTTTCTATATAATATTCCCTGCAAACTTCAAAGTTGCCTCTTTTTACATTTCTAACATAGGTAAGCGGCATAAGCTTCATGGGACAGATATCCACACACCTTCCGCAGTTTATGCAGTTCTGCTCAATCTGAACTCTGCCTTCTTTAACCAGTATGCAATTAGTCCCTTTGGTTACCGGAAAATCAGTATCCACAATTGAGATACCCATCATCGGTCCGCCAATAATTATATAATTGGCCCCGCTGCCAACTCCCCCGCACTCGCCAGTCAAATAACCTATAGTTGTGCCCAATCTTGCAAGTAAGTTTTTAGGATTTTCAATGGCTCCGGTAACTGTAACCACCTTATCCACCAGTGGCCTATCTTCAATAACAGCCTCGTAAACCGATTTAGAAGTTGCCACATTGTTAACTATAACTCCTACATCCATTGGAAGACCGCCAACAGGAACACTCCTTCCGGTTATGGCCCTAATCAGTGTTTTTTCTGCTCCCATAGGGTAACTGGATTTCAGTGAAACTAATTTAAAGATATCTTTAAAACCCATCTTTATTATAAGTTCTTCCAGATACCGGATGGCGTCTTCTTTATTATCTTCTATGGCTATGTAGATATTTTCCGGTGATATGGTCCTGCTTATA
>JABMRD010000197.1 GCA_013202875.1 Actinomycetota bacterium
CTGCTACAGCAAATCTTTGCACCATTGCCCATATTACTGTTTTAGCTGTTGCCTATTTTGCCTCGTTTGTCAAAGAACCTAAAAGAATTCGGTTTGTTAAGAGTTTCCTTCCGAATCTTTAATTTCGTGAAACCCTAATATCATGGGTATTTATAATCTTTCACAATAAAATACTTAATTATTGCAAGCGCTCCCAATTTTAACCATTCTTTAGTTCTTTATAATATTTAAACTTTGCGGTTAATCTTATTTACTAGGAATCAGAAAACATTAGAAAATAATAAACATTATTTTTGCAAGCGCTCCCAGAACTTTATCAAAATTTTTCTCCAATGTCAAGCTATTTTTACAGCTTGTCATTTACGTTTTAAAAGTGCACACATATAAAGCCATAATTTAAACCCAAAAGAGAGGAGAAAGGTTTTAAATTATGGCACAGCTGCATAAGAAATTCACGGATCATCAGGTAAAAGATTTGATTTGTCGTTATCTGGAAAAGGAAATTGAAAGAAGTTATATTGAAGAAATTTTAGGGATTAAAAGAAGAAGATTTTGTCAGTTAGTAAAAAAATACGATAAAGATCCAGATAATTTCTCAATTGAGTATAAAAAGAAAGGTGCTACAAGAAAAATATCAAAAGATATTGAAGATAGTATTATAAAAGAACTGGAAATTGAAAAAAAATTGATAGCGGACCCTGAAGTTCCCTTAAGACCATATAATTACAGTTATATAAAAGACAGGCTCATGTGTAATTATAATCAGAAGGTTTCTACTCCTACAATTATTGACAGAGCTAAAAAAGGCGGATTTTACCTGAAAAAATCTAAAAAAAAGGCTCATGATAGAGAAGTTATAACAAATTATATCGGAGAGCTTATCCAGCATGACTCTTCTCACCATAAGTGGAGCCCGTATGCTAAAAGTAAATGGTACCTTATTACTTCTATTGATGACTACAGCCGTTATATGCTTTATGCAAAACTGTTTTTACGAGAGACTTCCTGGGCCCATATACAGGCGCTGGAAGAGGTAACCCTAAATTATGGTCTGGCTTACAGCTATTATGTTGATTGTCATTCTACCTTCAGGTTTGTGCAGGGTAGGGATAGTCTATGGAGAAAGCATTACAGTCTAACCGATGATGTAGATCCACAGTGGAAACAGGTGGCAGGTGATCTGGGCATTGATATAACTTATGCCTTATCTCCCCCAGGCCAAGGGAAAAATTGAGCGTCCCTACGGGTGGCTACAGGATAGGCTGGTAAGGACCTGTGCCAGAGAGGACATTCTTATGAATCAAATGAGTTTAGCCGGCTGGCAAAAAGGAAGGGGGTCAGGGAAAGGAATTTTTGCCCACCGGCTGAATTATATTAATAGATTTCATCAAGGTCTATGATTTTTCTAACTCAGTAAAGGGCTTTTTTCTTAAAATATGTTCGAGCTGCGTCTAATAAAGCCAGCCACTCGCTACTTTCATTTCTCTCGGCTAGAAGGCCCCAGGGTTTTTCCCATTGCAACAGCACTTTCTTGTTCAGGAGGCGGCGGTTCGTGGGCGCGAAAGCGCCCATAGCAAAAGAACATTTAAAAATACAATAGTGTATATTCTTTTGCTTTCCAATTTTTTCCATTTTTAACAGTAATAAAAAAGAAGCAAGCCTTATAGGATCCCGCGCTTTATACTATAATGAAAAGACAAGACAAAATCCTTAGAAATGGAGGCAATACTGTGGATATTAAATATTTTCTATATGCAAGAAAAAGCTCCGAAGATGAAGAAAGGCAAGTGAAGTCTATTGAGGCCCAGGTGTTTGAAACTAATGAATACGCTAAAAGTAAAGGGCTTTGTGTAGCAGAGAAATTTATTGAAAACAGGAGCGCCAAGAAACCAGGAAGAGTTGTATTTAATGACATGATAGAAAAGATACATAAAAGCAAAGATCCTGTAGGACTTCTATCCTGGCATCCGGATAGACTGGCAAGAAATTCAGTAGACGGGGGACAGATTATATATCTTATAGCTATAGGTAAGATCATATCGCTAAAGTTTCCAACATTCTGGTTTGAACCCACACCCCAGGGTCTTTTTATGCTTCAGGTTGCCTTTGGACAGAGTAAATACTACTCAGATAACTTGAGCCAGAATGTCAGACGCGGGATCCGTCAAAAACTAAGGCGGGGCGAATATCCTAGATATGCTCCTATAGGATATATTAATAATTTGAAAATAAAAAATATTGAACCAGACAGAGTAAAATCAAAAATAGTAAAGAAGGCATTTGAAGAGTTTTCACATGGCAAACACACATTAGAGAGCTTAAGAAAGCGCCTTAGTTTTTGGAGCGTGGTGAGCAGAAATGGGACTATGCTATCCAAGTCATCTGTAAAAAAGATACTTACCAATCCTGTATATACGGCAGTAATATCCCGCAGCGGTGAGCTTTATAATGGAAGCTTTGCCCCAATTGTCTCTAAAGCGACTTTTAAAGCTGTCCAAGAAGTATTAGATGAAAGGTCAAGACCCAGAAAAAGCAAAGTATCCCACAGCTTTCCATTTACGGGGCTCCTTAAGTGCGGGGAATGCGGCGCGTCTATTACCGCTCAATTTGCTAAGGGTAATGGCGGCATCTACAGATATTATAGATGTACAAAGAAGTTAGGTAAATGCTACCAGCCGTACATAAGAGAAGATTTACTTACCGGTCAGTTAAAAGATAAGCTTCAAAAAGTCGCTTTATGCGAAGACTTAAAAGAAAAAATGGTGACCCAGATCAGCATATGGGA
>JABMRD010000198.1 GCA_013202875.1 Actinomycetota bacterium
GTCCAATATTGATCTGATAGGATGGGTAAAGGTAAGTAGATAATAGTTTGTGCAGAGGAAATATTTTTATTAGAAATGTCAGCCCCTTTGGTTAATTGACTTATTCTATAATTTCTATTAATATATGCAATTGTCTAAAACAGGATTATCCTTATCGAGGGCCCATAGCTCAGTTGGTTAGAGCAGCGCACTCATAATGCGGAGGTCCCAGGTTCGAGTCCTGGTGGGCCCACCATTTATTTTAACCAAAAGAAATGCTCACTTGATATTATCTGGTATATTCGGACGTTTTTCGGAAGAACTGACTCGTTCAAATCTGGTTTTCATTAAATCGAGCAGTGTTGAAGAAGTGGAATCTACGTTGTTTAATACTGCCAGGTAAACACTGATCCAATCTGCAAGGAAGATACCAGAAAATCCTTTAATGACATCATTTGAACCTTCCAGTATAATTTCTTCAAAGTTGATTCTTTTTTCTAACAGAATTCCCTTGAGTATTTCCACTCTTCTCAAAGTTTTTTCTTTTGAGTCTTTATCGGTAATAAAAAGTACAAAATATTTATTTCTTAACTCGTGTTTCATCCCCCATGCAGCTATTTCATCATGATCCAGTTCAGGAATGGTATTAAAATGTGCAAAGTTATTGCTGTTAAGACAGATCTGACTTTTTAGCCTGTATCCTACTGTTCCGGTAAGCATACTGCTTCCATATATAATTGGGATATTGCCAAACAAATTAACAGCAGTTCTTTTAGCGATGTTTTTATTTGTTCTTATATCGGGGCTCAGTTCCCTTGATAATCCGGATAAAGCGTTTTCAACCTCACTCCAGTCAATGCCCAGAAGACGTTCTTTTCTGGCACTGTAGATATCCACAGCACCCGCTTTGTTTAATATATTCAAAACGAAAACATAGATGTAGCCTACTACCATTCTTGATATGGCATCTGATTCGTATTCAATGAGTTTTATATCTTTATTGTTGCTGGCTATTTTTTTCAGTTTGCCACCGGTAGTAATAGCAACCACATCGGCATCTAATTTAAGGGCTTTATCTGCTGCTTCGAGTACTTCAATCGAATTTCCGCTGTGAGTTACAGCGACCACCAGTGTGTCCTTATTTACCCAGGAAGGCATGGTGGATCTTGAACAGAGAAAGATAGGAATATTTACTCTATCTATCTCTATTGAATTTATCAGACTGTGTACTACATTAGATGAGCTGCCCGCTCCCAGAATAATTGCATTTTTAAACTTTTTATTGAATGATAATTTTTCTCTACGGACGATGTTTTCCGCTGCTTTAAATTGTCTGGGGAAATCATAAAGAATCTTTATCATTTTTTCTGGTATCCTTTCGAGAATCATTTTCTCATTGTCCAGTATGCCCAATTGTCCTCCTTTGGGAAATGGTATAACTAACATAAAGAATTTCTTTTTATTTCAGAATAAATATTATAATATTTATTCTAATAATACAATTTTATTGAGTCAAAATGATCCTTAAAGAGTTTGCATTATATCTGGATAAGATTTTTAATAGGAACCTGGCCCTAAGCTGGGATAAGGCAGGTCTGCAGATTGGGAATCTCGAGAGTGATATAAATAAAATCCTTATAACTCTGGATATAACCGGTGATGTAGTAGATGAAGCAGTAAATCTTAAATCTGATTTAATACTTGCCCATCATCCATTAATATTTAATTCTCTTGATACTATTCTAAGTTCGAAAGCCGGTGAAAAAGAAATACTGGCGCTGATAGAAAACAGGGTAGCAGTTTACTGTGCTCATACCAATTATGACTTGATGAAAGGGGGATTAAATGATTTTGTTGCCAGTACTCTGGATTTAACCGGTACAGAAATAATTGAAGAACGATATGAACAGTGGTATAAATTTGTTGTTTTTGTACCAAAAGAAGCAGAGGAAAAAATTAGAAAAGTTATCTGTCAGCATGGTGGGGGCAAATGGCAAAATTATTCATGCTGTACTTTTAATATAGAAGGGAAAGGTACTTTTATTCCACAGGAAGGTTCAGAACCTTATATAGGTGAACCTGGCTGTGTGAATTATGTTGATGAGGTAAGAATAGAGTGCATTGTAAATGAAAGAAACCTGAGTAACCTGATTGATGCAACCATAAAGGTACATCCTTATGAGGAAGTAGCATATGATGTGTATAAGATTGAAAATAAGTTTAAGGATGCCGGGATTGGAAGATTGGGGAAATTGAAAGAGCCAGAGTCTTTTGGAGATTTTACAAGGAAGATTAGAAACAGGCTGGGAATTAATGGTTTTAAGTGGCTGTATAAAAAAGATATAAAGGTGGATAATAAAAAAATCAGGAAAGCAGCAGTGGTATGCGGGAGCGGTAATTCTATTGCCAGGAGATTGGCAGATATTGATTGTGATCTGGTTATAGTGGGCGAGATTGGTTATCATAATGCCTTACAGATCATAGAAAGTGGTAAAATACTTGTTGCAATAGGTCATGGCAGCAGTGAAAAGCTGGCTATTAACGATATGTATAATAAACTGGAAGATTTTTTCCAGAAACAGAAAATTAAAATTGATATATTGAAAAGCAGGTTGGGCTATAAATCCTGGAGGTATCAAGTTGACTGATTTAAAGTTTAATGTGATAGATCTGGTGGAGTTGCAGTTAATAGAAAATGCAATTTCTGCAAGGTCTTATGAGATTGAAAGGATTAAAAATAATAAGGAACTAGTTTCTGCTGAGAAGGAATTTGCTGAAGTTAAGGAAAAATTTGATAAAGTAAATAGTGAATATAATGATTTAGAGAGTAAGCGTAAGAAACTTGAAGATACTGTTGAAATGCAGAATGAAAAGATTAAAAATGATGAGAATAAATTGTTCAGCGGCACCATTACAAGCGCAAAGGAACTGGAAAATTACCAGATTGAAGTAAAAATATTAAGACAAAAAATTTCAGAAATGGAAGACCAAATCCTAGAAATTATGATTGAAATGGAAGAAATATCAGAAAAGGTAAAGCTGGCTAAAGCCGGGAAAGATAAAGCAGAAGCAAATATTAACAGGATAAAAAACGAGATGAATGAAAAGCTAGAGGTTTTAAAAAATATCATCGAAGGATTAAAAAAGAGAAGGGATGATGTTATTTTAAAGATACCTGATGATTATTTTAAAAAATACAAGGAACTCAAAGGTAAAAAAGGAGGTATCGCCGTTGCAGTGCTGAAGGATAATTTCTGCAATGTATGCAATATGCAAATACCGGCAATTGCGGCCGAAAAGATAGAGGATGTAGATAAAATCTACAGTTGTCCTTTATGCAGCAGGATGGCTGTAATTTACAGAGGTGAAATAGATAGTATAAAAAAGGAACTGGAATCTTAAATGACAGAAGAAAATTATGGTTATTTAAAAATATACTTTGACGGAGGTTCAAGAGGCAACCCCGGTCCTTCAGCGGTTGGTGCCGTGGTGTATGATGATAAAGATAAGAAACTTGAAGAGCTCAGCGCCCATATCGGTGAGTGTACCAATAATGTGGCCGAGTATATGGCTCTGGATAAAGTCCTTGATCTGGTAGAAAAATATCACTGCAGTAAAATAATACTTTTTACTGATAGTAAGCTTCTAAATAACCAGATTAAAAAAGTCTGGAAGATAAAAGACAGTGGTATTTTAAAAATATACCTGAAAGTATCTGAAAAACTCAGCAAGTACGATATTGTAGATCTCCGGTTTATCTTAAGGAAACATAATATAGAAGCTGACAGGCTTGTAAATCAGGCACTGGATAAAAAAGAGCTCACGTATGAGGGAGAATCAAAAATAAGCTTTGGAAATGTAGATGAGTGACAACATTAGATAAATAAGACTATATTGATTTTTCGCTAAATATCTGTAATATATAACCGGAGTTAGCCGAGTAGTCGCGCAAGCTTTGCTTGTGAGGAAAGTCCGGGCTCTACAGGGCAGGATGCTGGGTAATACCCAGCGGGACTGGTGTAAAAGCTAATCCCAGCGCTAGTGCAACAGAAAATATACCGCCAGGATTTTATATATCCTGGTAAGGGTGAAATGGTGAGGTAAGAGCTCACCAGCAGTCTGGTGACAGGCTGGCTTGGTAAACCGCATCCGGAGAAAGGCCAAATAGGGAAGTATAAGGTGGCCCGCCTTCTTCCGGGTTAGGCCGCTAGAGGTAAATAGTAATATTTATCCAAGATGGATGACTACTGGTGCTTATGATTAAGATCATAGGCATTACAGAACTCGGCTTATAGGCTAACTCCAATAACAACTTACTGCAATTATTTCTATAAATACTTAAGAAAACTTTTCCAGGTTAATTAAATGTAATTATTATCACTTTGTCTTAACAAACCCATAAGCCCTCTCTTCAATATCTGCAACTTTTAAGATATGTAAATTCACCTATTCCACACAGTACAGATAGAAGGTAATAGACTTTAAAACATTTATAGTTTATTGATGAATTAGATTGTAATATAATTACTTCTGTTTGCCTTTAGAATTTTTTTAGGAGGAGTTTGTGCTCGGCCTTAATAAAAAACTTAAAAATCTTGCAAGCAATGGGAAATCCATAAAAGTTGCCATAGCAGGAGTGGGTCAGATGGGAAGAGGCCTCGTGTCACATATAAGGGAACTGGATGGCATGCAGGTTCTTGCAGTGGCAAACCGGGATATAGGTAGAATTACCGGTATCCTAAAAGAGCTGGATATTGGCTTCGAGGAGATTGTACTGGTTGAAAGCGGGAATAAGATAAATTTAGAAAATAATAATATAAGCAGGATCACCCTGGAAGACAGCAGGTTAGATATCGGTATAAGGGAAAAATTAAACCAGCTGGCAGGAGAGGATAAGCTTATAGTGACAGATGACCTTGCGGTATTGTTTGTTCTTGATGATGTGGATGTAATAGTAGATGCAACGGGCAGCCCTGAAGCCGGAGCATATATAGCATCCAATGCCATATCATCGAAAAAACATATAGTGACCTTGAATGTAGAGGCAGATGTAACTATTGGACCGGTGCTTAAAAAGATGGCGGATGAGGCTGGAGTGGTGTATACAGTTTCAGCAGGAGATGAACCGGCTGCGCTAAAAGAGCTATATGATTTTGCAGATGCACTTGGACTTGAGGTTATTGCAGCGGGGAAAGGGAAAAATAATCCTCTGGATAGATACGCAAATCCGGCTGCACTTAAGGATTATGCCGAAAGTAAGGGTTCAAGCGCACATATGATGACTTCCTTTGTGGACGGCACAAAATCAATGATAGAGATGGCGTGCCTTTCCAATTCAACCGGACTGGTTCCGGATTGCCGGGGTATGCATGGACCCAGAGCTGATATAAAAGACTTACTGAATGTATTCAGGTTAAAGAAAGATGGTGGGATACTGTCCGGAAAAGGAGTGGTGGATTTTGTAATTGGAGATCTTTCTCCGGGTGTATTTCTGGTCTATACCACTGAAAATAAGATGATACGGGCTGACCTTGAATATCTAATGCTGGGAAGCGGACCATATTATCTGCTTTACAGACCCTATCATCTTACCAGTATTGAAACTCCTTTATCCATTGCCAGAGCTTATTTTTATGGTGAGCCTACCATAGTTCCTGACTGCGGCTTGATATCTGAGGTTATAACTATAACAAAGAAGGACCTGAAAGCCGGTGATGTGATAGATGGCATTGGAAGATATACGGTTTACGGTCTTATTGAGGAGTACAGTAAGGCAAAACAGGAAGGTTTACTGCCGATTGGTCTTTCCCAGGGTTGTGTTTTAAAAAAAGATATGGAAAAAGACCGGCCGATAAAATATAATGATGTGAGTTTTGTCAAAGAC
>JABMRD010000199.1 GCA_013202875.1 Actinomycetota bacterium
AGGCTGTGATTATCCCCAGCTCTTCTGCTATTTCTTTAGCTAGTTGCTCTTTTCCCCTGGACCTATATCTATTTGGTCCATGATATTCCTCTACCACCCTGTTTTTGAAGTATTTACCTTTTGAATCAGTGTTTTTGTCCTTTTCAGAGTCTTTAGGTTCTATAAAGTTGCGTTTTCCCTTATCTTTTAAGGATTCTTTTATTTTTCTCCTAATATCGTTAATATCCTCTTCATTTTCTACTGTATTTTCCTTCATCTCCTTTCTAGAGTTTTCCACAACCCCTTCAATACTGGCTCTATTAACGTTATTTAAATTGGTCTTTTTAATATTGGTATTGTTAGGGTACCTGTGAGATACCACCCCCGGTATCTGTGGTATACCCCCGGGGTATCTGACAGATACCCCCTCATCTTTACCATTATTATTCTTATTTTTAGTTTTTGGGTTTAATAAAGTATATAGGTTTGATGTAGAACCTTTATTATCTTTGTTTCTTCTTGATTCTTTTTTTAAAAGTCCTTTTTGAGTTAAAGACTTCACTACTCGCATCGCCTGAACTTTAGCCATACTTCCCTTTTTTGCTATGGTTTCATAACTCGGGAATGCTTTATTTTCACCGTTAACATATCTAGCGATAACTATATAGACAGTTTTTTCATAGATGGTTAAATCTTCACAGTCCAGCAGATCATTTTCTAAATAAAACCAATTCTTTACCCGGCCATCTCTTAAGTTATCCTTGCTCATTATACGGTTGCCTTTAAAACCATATTATCTAAACAAAAAAGCTCAGCAGAATGCTAAGCTTTTCATATTCAAATAACTTTGATTTTCTTTTTAAATTTAAGGTCTACGCTAGGTGAGCCATAGCCTTCACCCGCCAAGCGAAAAATAGTGTCACTAGGCGAGCTACGGAAAATCGAGTAGGAGGCTACTCATTATTTGGGTAGCCGTCCTCTCACACCACCGTACAAGCCGTTCGGCATACGGCGGTTCAATAGAATTAATGCACTAATGAATATCTTTCTGTTATTGATTGAAAGCCAAATTTCTTTAGGTATTTATTGGTAAATGTACTTGAAAGGATAGGACTTCCTGCAATTCTCCAGTAACTTTTCCTTGTGTTTGCAAATTCCCATGCTTTGAAGTTATCAATGCCAAGCCTTACAAGATTGTCATGCTTGGTTTTGATTTTCTTCCACTGCTTCCAGTAGCACATTCTTATCCTTCTTCTTAGCCATTCATCCAATGATTTTACAAGTTCCCTCATATCTGCAATACCAAAGTAGTTTATCCATCCTGTTACTAGCTTCTTTAGCTTTAACATTCTACGAGTCATACTCATGGCATTGCTTCTGCCTGTAATTTCCTTTAGCTTTTGCTTGAATCTCTTTACAGACTTAGGGTGGATTCTTATTCCAGTTCCTTCTTTCTTATGATAGAACGAAAACCCTAAAAATTTAAGCTTCCACGGTCTATCCACAACACTCTTTTCTTTATTGACTTTAAGTTTTAACTTATCCTCAATAAATTTTGTAATACTTTGCATAACCCTGTTTGCCGCTTTCTGGCTTTTGACATAGATATTACAGTCATCAGCGTATCGGCAAAATTTTAGTCCTCTTTTTGTAAGTTCACTGTCCAGTTCGTTTAGCATGATATTGCTAAGCAGCGGAGAAAGGTTTCCGCCTTGCGGGGTTCCTTCTTCCGTTTCTATAACTACACCATTTGTCATAACTCCTGAATTAAGGTACTTTCTAATAAGGGATATTACTCTGCCGTCTTTTACGGTTTCTGATATGAGCCTTATTAGTTTGTCATGATTTACAGTATCAAAATATTTTGCAATATCAATGTCTACTGACCAGTTGTAGCCAGCTTCGATGTATTGCTTACATTTCTTTACTGCCTGATGTGCGCTTTTGTTGGGTCTAAATCCAAAACTGAACTCTGAAAACTGAGTTTCAAATATCGGGCTCAAAACTTGGGCTATTGCCTGTTGTATTACCCTGTCAAGTACTGTAGGTATTCCAAGCAGTCTTATCCCTCCGTCAGGTTTTGGTATTTCTACTCTCCTAACGGG
>JABMRD010000200.1 GCA_013202875.1 Actinomycetota bacterium
GTCTGGTCTTGTGCGGCGGAGGGTTACAAACCCTGTCAGGTCCGAGAGGAAGCAGCGGTAAGTAATATTCTCCGGGTGCCACAAGGAAACCTGGCTGGAGTTAACTATATGAGTTGCACTTGTTATTATAAATCGAGATCTGGGGCACGGTCATTTATTATTAATTAAAATAGCTGTATATTTTTATGGGTTATATTTCATTTTATAGAAAATGGAGACCGCAGGATTTTGGAGAAATAATCGGTCAAGAGTACAATATTAGAACCATTAAGAATGCTATATCCAACAATAGGTTATCACATTGCTATATATTTTGCGGTCCCAGGGGAACAGGCAAGACATCAACTGCACGCATACTGGCAAAGGCTTTAAATTGCATTAAAGGGACTACGCCGGATCCATGCAATAAATGTGAAAATTGTATAAGTATATCCGATGGCTATAGCATGGATGTTGTAGAAATCGATGCTGCTTCCAATAGGGGAATAAATGAAATAAGAGAGCTAAGGGAAAAAGTAAAATATCTGCCTAATATACTGAGAAAAAAAGTCTATATTATTGATGAAGTCCATATGTTAACCACGGAAGCTTTTAATGCGCTGCTCAAGGTTCTGGAAGAGCCTCCCGAACATGTATTATTTATAATGGCCACTACTGAACCAAATAAAGTAATTCCTACTATAATGTCAAGATGCCAGAGATTTGATTTCTTTCCGATACCAATGGATAAAACCAAAGAGAGGCTGCAGAAAATCGCTAAAAGTGAAAAAATAACCATAAGTGATTCAGCTCTGAGTTTAATTTCTAAATATGCAGATGGCAGCCTGAGAGATGCCGATGGCATATTGGAACAACTGGCAGCATTTGGTGAGGATAAAATTGAAGTTACCGATGTTATTTTACTTCTCGGGGTCACAGATCTTGATATGCTTTTTGAATTTACAGATATTTTAATTGAAAAGAACTTAACCGGGGGTTTGCTTCTGGTAAATAAAATTACTGGCAGTAATCAAAACCTTAAAGTATTCGTATCCGAGTTTATGGATCATCTGTATGATTTGTATGTTATTAAAAATTACAATAATCCTTTTGAAATTGTGAGTATAAGTGAAGATTATAAAGATAAGTATCTGGATCAGGCTAAAAAACTACAAAAGGAAGAAATAGAGTTTTATATGGAACTGTTTACAGATTTGCTCAAGCAAATCAAATGGGGTGAAGGCTCAAAAGTCTTTTTCAAGTCCGCGGTAATCAGAGCCATTAATTTTATTGTATTGGATGAAAAAGAAATAGGAAAGAAAACCAGACTTATGGAGACGCAGATAGAATCTTTAAGGAAAGAAATTGATAAAATTAATTCAATGCAAGAAGGTAATAAGAATTCTCATAATCATAGAGCCGATGTTGATACCAATGTTTATGAAAATGAAGGTAATGATTTTGATATTATAAATGTTAATGAAATTGATCAGATTGTAGGCGAGGTCGAAATTCAGAGCAAGCATAAAGTAAGTGGAGGTAAAGCTCATAAATCAGAAATGGCTGATGCTGGAGTAGAAAAAAAAGATGAAGGAATTAGTTTGATTAATAATAATCTGGATAAAATCCGACAAAGTTTAAAAAAGAAGAAAATTTCAGTTCACGCTATGTTTACGGAAGCTGTGCCTTATAAAATAGAAAACGGCACATTGTATTTCTGCCTGGATAAAGAAAAAGAATGGCACAGGGACCATTTAAATAAAAGCAAAAATATTGAGTTGGTATCCAGTGTGATAAAAGAAGTTACAGGTAAGAACTTAAGGATTAAATTCGAGCTTGGTAAAAAAATGGATAAAATTGATGTAATAAGTGATGCAGAAAGTGAAGTGAGCAGCAAAGTAAGCGGAAAAAGCAAGGCTGAAGATGCAGAAAATAAAGCCAGCAATAGTTCAAATTCAAAAGACGGGAGTAGTGAAAACAGCCGTACAGAAGAGGATATGTTAAATTATTTTGAGAAAAAATTTGATATAAAGGAGTAAAAATTGGGTTTAAACTACGGGAATATGATGAAGCAGGCAAAGATTATGAAGCAAAAATTACTGGAAATCCAGCAAGAATTAAAAAAAATGGAGTTTGAAGCTTCCGCAGGCGGGGGTGCAGTAAAGGTAAAAGTAAATGGTGAGCAGGAAATTATAGAAGTAAAAATTGATAGGGATATGGTTGATTCAGGCGACATGGAAATGATTGAAGATATGGTTATGGTTGCAATAAATGATGCTGTGAAACAATCAAAAGATGAAGCTAAAAATAAAATGGCAAGCCTTACAGGCGGTATGGATATACCCGGACTTTTTTAACTGAAATTAAAAATTACAGGGATACTGTAATAGATTTATTTACAATTATTAAACCAGTTGTAAACTACAGATGGCTTTATATATAAAAAGTGTAGAAAATTTAATAAACGAATTTAGGAAACTTCCGGGAATAGGCCCCAAATCTGCCAAAAGAATTGTATTCTTTTTGCTCAAGCTTTCTCATAGTGATATTGTAAAATTCTCCAAAAACCTGATTGAGATGAAGGAAAAGGTTAAATTTTGCAGTCAATGTTACAGTCTGACCGAAGAAGATATCTGCCATATTTGCAGGGACCAGTCCAGGGATGGAAAAAAAATATGTATAGTAGAGGAAGTAAGTGATGTAATAATTATTGAAAAAACCGGTGAATACAAGGGGTTGTATCATGTCCTTGGCGGACTGCTGTCTCCCATAGAAAATGTAGGACCTGACGAAATAAGAGTACCCAGGCTGCTGGAGCGCGTGAAGGCTAATAATATTGAAGAGGTAATAATTGCATTAAATCCTACCGTTGAGGGTGAAAGTACTGGTATGTATTTAAAAAAGATATTAGTCCCCCTGGGAGTTAAAGTTACTAAACTGGCAAGCGGACTTCCTGTTGGTAGTGACCTGGAATATGCAGATGAGGTAACCATAGGAAGGGCAATTTCTGATAGAAGAGAACTTTAATCTACTAGTAGCTAAAAACCTTCCAGCCGCGTGCATTAGTTTATTAAAAAAATAAATTAAATATGTTATAATTCAATGATTTTGTGTTTGCTTGAAAGCTTGAAAGCTTGTTTATACTTAAGAATTTTTCCAGTTAGTTGTTAGAAAAATTTTCAAAGCAATAGTAATTTCTGGTATAAGTAAGTTATTTTTATCTATTAACTTAAAAATTTGATACCACAAATTTAAATATAAAGGAGCAAATTAAATATGAAAACCATGAAAACCATGGATGGAAATATGACTGCGGCATATGTGGCATACGCTTTTACCGAAGTGGCAGCTATCTATCCCATCACTCCTTCTTCTTCAATGGGTGAATATGTTGATGAGTGGGCCGCTCACGGCAAGAAAAATATGTTTGGGCAGGTGGTCAGTGTTAGTGAACTTCAATCTGAAGGAGGTGCGGCAGGAGCGGTACATGGCTCACTTGCAGCAGGTTCTCTTACTTCAACCTTTACTGCATCCCAGGGACTTCTTCTGATGATTCCCAATATGTACAAAATTTCAGGAGAACTTTTGCCAGGTGTGTTCCATGTAAGTGCCCGTGCGGTAGCTACACATGCCCTTTCCATATTTGGTGATCATTCGGATGTGATGGCTGTAAGACAAACCGGTTTTGGACTTTTGGCTGCCGGTTCTATACAGGAAATTATGGATCTGGCCGGAGTGGCGCATCTTTCGGCAATTAAATCAAGAGTACCTTTCCTGCACTTCTTTGACGGTTTTAGAAGTTCACATGAAATTCAAAAAATAGAAGTTATTGGGTATGAGGATTTTAAAAAACTGCTTGATGAGGATGCGTTAAAGCAGTTCAGGGAAAGAGCTTTGAATCCGGAGCATCCGGTTACCAGGGGTACGGCCCAGAACCCGGATATATTTTTCCAGGCAAGAGAGTCATCCAATAGGTTTTATAATAAAGTTCCGGAAATAGTTGTAGATTATATGGATAAGATTAGTAAATTAACCGGAAGAGAATATAAGCCATTTAATTATATAGGGGCAAAAGATGCAGAATACGTAATTGTGGCGATGGGTTCAGTTACGGATACTATAGATGAAACTGTAGAGTATCTGAATAAATCAGGTGAAAAGGTAGGAGTGGTAAAGGTTCATCTTTATAGACCTTTTTCTACTGAATTTTTCCTACAGTCAATACCAAAAAACGCCAGGAAGATTGCTGTTCTGGACAGGACAAAAGAGCCGGGTGCAATAGGTGAACCGTTATACATGGATGTCAAAACTGCATTTTATGAAGTGGAAGACAAACCTGTTATTGTGGGTGGAAGATATGGGCTCGGTTCGAAGGATACCACTCCAGGCCAGATAAAAGCTGTATTTGATAATTTAAAACTGGCAAGTCCTAAAAATGGATTTACCATAGGCATAAATGATGATGTTACTCACACATCTCTTGAAGTTAAAGATGAGATTGAGGCTGCTCCCGAAGGAACTATAAGATGCAAATTCTGGGGTCTGGGCTCTGATGGTACGGTTGGAGCAAATAAAAATGCTATTAAGATAATTGGTGATAATACTGACCTTTATGCTCAGGGTTACTTTGCCTATGACTCTAAAAAATCCGGCGGCCTGACAGTGTCTCATTTGAGATTTGGAAAGAATCCTATCAGGTCAACTTACCTGATCAGCGATGCTGATTTTGTAGCCTGTCATAATCAGGCTTACATAGGGCAATATGATTTACTCAAAGGATTAAAAGACGGTGGGATCTTTCTTTTAAACTGTCAGTGGAGCGCACAGGAACTGGAGGAGAAACTGCCGGCAGGTATGAAAAAATATCTGTCAGACCATATTATAGATTTTTATATAATTGATGCCACTGATATAGCGGCTGAGATTGGATTGGGCAGCAGGATAAATATGATTATGCAGTCTGCCTTCTTTAAACTTGCAAAAGTTATACCTTTAGATGATGCAGTAAAATATATGAAGGAAGCAATAGAGAAAACCTATGGGCAAAAAGGTGAGAAAATTGTACAGATGAACTACCAGGCAGTAGATAGTGGGATAGAATCACTGAAGAAAGTAAAAATTCCTGACAGCTGGAAAGATGCAGTAGAAGTGGAGGATGTTGCAGGAGCCCAGGAACCGGACTTTATAAAAAATATCTTAAGAGTGATAAACAGGCAGGAAGGCGATAGCATCCCTGTCAGTGCATTTATAGGTGCTGAGGATGGGACATTTCCGCAGGGGACTGCAGCTTATGAGAAAAGGGGTATAGCAGTAAATGTACCGGAATGGCAGAAGGATAATTGCATACAATGCAATCAATGCTCGTATATATGCCCTCATGCGGTTATAAGGCCGGTACTGCTCACCAGTGAAGAAGTAAAGAATGCTCCCGGGGAATTTGAAACTGTCGGGGCAAAAGGGAAAGGTCTTGAGCAGTTTGCATACAGAATACAGGTCAGTACGCTTGATTGTACCGGATGCGGAAACTGCGCAAATATCTGCCCTGCTAAAAATAAAGCCCTGGTTATGAAACCTCTGGACTCACAGGAAGCTCAGATTAAAAACTGGGATTTTGCTTCAAAAATTCCTGTAAAAGAGAATGTTGTTCCTTCTGATACAGTCAAGGGAAGCCAGTTTAAAAAACCACTATTTGAATTTTCAGGTGCGTGCGGAGGATGCGGCGAAACTCCATATGCGAAACTGGTTACCCAGTTGTTTGGAGACAGAATGCTGGTAGCAAATGCCACAGGGTGCTCGTCTATCTGGGGCGGTTCGGCTCCTTCGACCTCCTATACTATTAATGCAAAAGGTAAAGGACCGGCATGGGCAAATTCCTTATTTGAAGATAATGCTGAATATGGATATGGAATGGTTTTGGCCATAAAGCAACTGCGCAATAAAATTGAAGATTATATGAGAGAACTGTCTGAAATAAATATAAACCCTCTTGTAAAAATGGCTATGAGTGAATGGATTTCAGGTAGAGAAAACGAGCAGGCAAACAGAGATGCTACCGCAAGAATTTTAAAACTACTGGGGGGAGATCTCGGCGATAAGAAAGCTAATGAGCTTGGGGAAAAAATACTGGAACTTAAGGATTATCTGATAAAAAAATCGGTATGGGCATTTGGCGGTGATGGCTGGGCTTACGATATAGGATATGGCGGGCTGGATCATGTGCTGGCATCCGGAGAAAACATAAATGTACTTGTATTTGATACGGAAGTGTATTCCAATACAGGAGGCCAGGCTTCAAAAGCAACCCCGATTGGGGCGGTAGCAAAATTTGCCGCTTCAGGCAAGAAAGTTAAGAAAAAAGATCTGGGACTAATGGCAATGTCCTATGGGTATGTATATGTTGCCCAGATTGCAATGGGCGCCAGTCAGAAGCAGACAATAAGGACATTTATTGAAGCTGAAAGATACAATGGTCCGTCACTTATAATAGCTTACTGCCCGTGTATTAATCATGGGATTTATGCCGGCATGGGCTGTACGCAGCTAAGGGAAAAACAAGCGGTAGATGCAGGATACTGGCACCTGTACAGATATAACTCGGAAATGAAAAAAGAAGGCAAGAATCCATTTACTTTAGACTCAAAGGAGCCAACAGAATCATTCAGGGAATTCCTTATGGGTGAAGTAAGATATGCATCGCTTACCAAGACTTTCCCGGAAATAGCCAAAGACCTGTTTGGCAAGGCGGAAGAAGAAGCTAAAGCCAAGTATGAAAAATACAGGGCAATGGCTGAAGTAAAATAAAAAAAGATTTACGAGAAATAAATTTGAATAAAAAAATAACTGGTTCAAAGATGAGATATAAAAAAAATATAATAGTCTTGAAGTTTGGCGGCACTTCTGTTGGTGACAAAGATAAAATAAAAAGGGTTGCAGATAGGGTTATTAAAGCAAGGTTGGAAGGAAATAGTGTAGTGGTTGCCGTTTCAGCAATGGGTGATACGACTGACAGATTAATTGAACTTGCGGGTAAAATTGCTTCCAGCCCCTCCCGCCGGGAGATGGATATGCTTATGTCAACAGGAGAGCAGGTATCAAGCGCGCTGCTGGCTATGGCAATTCAAGAAAAAGGATACGGCTGTATATCTCTCTCAGGCGAACAGGCAGGAATTTTAACCGATGATGTTTATTCAAATGCAAAAATTTTAAATATCAAGGTAGATAGAATACTTAAGGAATTAAAAAAAGATAGGATAGTTGTTGTAGCAGGCTTTCAAGGTGTTAATATAGATGGTGATATTACAACGCTGGGCAGGGGAGGCTCTGATACAACTGCAGTTGCTCTGGCTTCGGCACTAAAAGCGAGATATTGCGAGGTATATACGGATGTTGATGGGGTTTATTCGACTGATCCCAACGTGGTAAACGAAGCTGTTAAACTGGAGACGCTTTCATATGATGAGATGCTGGAGCTTGCATCTTCCGGAGCTAAAGTGATTCACTTAAGAGCTGTAGAATTTGCCAGGAAACATAATGTAATATTACATATCAGGTCAAGTTTTAATGATATTGAAGGGACATGGGTTATGGATGATTATAAGAAAGATGAGAGAATGGAAAGACCACTGATTACCGGAGTAACTTATGATGCAGGTGAGGCAAAAGTATCCATTTTTGGCCTGGAAGATAAGCCAGGTGTTGCTGCCAATCTTTTTGGCAGATTAGCAGATGCGGATATAGATGTTGATCTTATTGTGCAGAATGTCAGTGAGGAGAACCTTGCTGCTATTTCGTTTACAGTAAAAAATGAGGATTTGTCTCTGGCAAAGGAAGTTCTAAATAAACTGGAGAATATACGTATAGAAGTAGATACCGATATTGCTAAAGTAGCCATTGTCGGTGCTGGAATGCAAACACATCCTGGCGTAGCGGCAAAAATGTTTAAAATTCTGGCAGACAAGGATATAAATATTGAAATGATTTCAACCTCTCCTATAAGAATTTCCTGTGTGGTCAAGAATAGCAGGATAAAAGAAGCTGTAAAAGCACTGCACAGCGGTTTTGGTCTGACAAAATAATATAAGAGAATAGGCTTATTTCCAGCAATCCTTACGGACATTCTACTTTGCTATTACACTACTTTAAGCTTCAGCTTGTATTTATTTTGATATTGTTTTAATATATCCTTCATCTATTTTATGGCTTCCGGCTTTATTAATAGATTAATTAAAATCGCAAATGTGGTAGGTTGATATGAACTCAAAAGAATATAATGTAGCTGTGGCAGGAGTAACCGGAGCAGTTGGAAAGGTGTTCCTGTCCATTCTGGAAGAGCGGAAATTTCCTGTAAAGAATCTCATTCCCCTTGCCTCCCACCGGTCGTTAGGTAAAAAAGTAATATTTTACGGCCAGGAACTGGAGGTAAAGGAACTAAAAAAGGATTCCTTCAGTAGTGTAGATATTGCACTTTTTTCAGCCGGTGCATCGACTTCCAGGGAATTTGCAAAGTATGCGGTGGATAGCGGCGCTGTAGTTATAGATAACAGCAGTGCATTCAGAATGGAAGAAAATGTACCGCTGGTAGTTCCCGAGGTAAATAAAGATAAAATATTTGAACATAACGGTATTATAGCCAATCCTAACTGCTCTACTATTATTATGGTGGTGGCGCTTAAACCGATTTATGATATATCACCAATAAAAAGGATAGTTGTTTCAACTTATCAGTCTGTTTCAGGCGCAGGTGCAAAGGCTATAGCTGAACTGGAAAACCAGACAAGAGAAATAATATGCCAGGGCAAAAAGGATGTTAAATGTGAGGTTTTCCCGGTACAGATAGCATTTAATGTCATTCCTCATATAGATATATTCTTTGACAATGGCTATACCAAAGAAGAAATGAAAATGGTCCATGAGACACGGAAAATTTTTGGCGACAGCCGGATAAAAATAACTGCTACTGCAGTAAGGGTTCCTGTCTTTACTTCTCATTCGGAATCAGTAAGTATTGAGACAGAAGAGAAGATAGCGCTGAAAGTGGTAAGGGATGCACTGGCAAGAGCGGAAGGGCTGACTTTAAAAGACGATTTTAAAAATGCTGTTTATCCTACTGCCCTTGATTCCTCAAACAAAGACAATGTCTTTGTAGGCAGATTAAGGGAAGATATATCTGTAGAAAACGGGATCAGTATGTGGGTAGTCGGTGATCAGCTGAGAAAAGGTGCTGCCCTGAATACGATACAAATTGCCGAGGAATTAATCAGCCGTACTTAGAAGGTAAATGAAAAAGAGGCAAAAAAAATATTTCCAGGATATTATTTTTGTTTTTTCTTTAATATATTAATAGCCCTTAACCTTTCGATTAATTCCTTCTCAAATCCTCTTTCGGTTGGGCTGTAATATTTTCTTGCCAGTAATTTCTCCGGAAGGTGAGTCTGATCCACTACTGCGTCATTATAGTCATGAGCATATTTATATCCTTTACCGTACCCTATATCCTTCATAAGCCTGGTAGGAGCATTTCTTATATGATATGGAACAGGAAGCGATCCAAACTCTTCCACATCTGATTTCACCTTGTTATAGGTTGTATAAAGAGAATTGCTTTTTGGAGCCAGGGCAAGGTAGATCACTGCTTCGATTATAGCCAGGTATCCCTCCGGAGGACCGATAAATTCGAAGCTCTGTTTGGCTGAAATTGAGACCTGCAATGCATTGGGGTCTGCAAGCCCTATATCTTCGGAAGCAAATCTAACCATTCTTCTTATGATATACAGTGGGTCTTCACCGCTTTCGAGCATTCTTACTGTCCAGTATGCTGCCGCGTCGGGATCGCTGTCCCTCAGGCTCTTATGGAGAGCAGAAATCAGGTTAAAATGCTCCTCGCCGTTTTTATCATAGAGGAGCGCTTTTTTCTGTATTATATTTTCGATTAGACGAGTATCTATTTCCATAGTTTTTTGCTTGCTTTCTTTAAAGTAAGCGCCTGCTGCAAGATCCAGAATGTTATAGGCAATTCTTGCATCACCATCTGAGAATCTGGCGATAAAATCGATAGCCTCGTTACTGATTTTTATATTATATTTTCCCAGCCCGCATTCACTGTCTATTAAAGCCCTTTCTATAAGGGTTTTTATATCTTCTTGCGTGAGTTTATACAGCACAAAAGTCTTGGTTCTTGAGAGAAGTGCAGAAATTACTTCAAAAGATGGATTTTCCGTAGTGGCCCCCATTAAGATTATAGTACCATTTTCAACAAAAGGCAGAAATGCATCCTGCTGGGCTTTGTTAAAACGGTGAATTTCATCCACAAATAATATGGTTTTTATAGAATGTTCTCTCTTGTTATACCCGGCTATTTCCATAACTTCTTTTATCTGTTTTATCCCCGAAGTTACTGCTGAAAAAGATATAAACCTGCTTTTGGTTTTCTCAGCAATAATTTTAGCCAGAGTGGTTTTTCCGGAACCGGGAGGACCCCAGAATATTATCGAATAAGGCCTGTCGTTTTCAATAATCTCCCTTAAAATTTTACCTTTTCCTACCAGATGCTCCTGTCCTACGAATTCATCCAGAGTTCG
This sequence comes from Actinomycetota bacterium, assembly GCA_013202875.1. GTDB lineage: Bacteria > Actinomycetota > Humimicrobiia > Humimicrobiales > Humimicrobiaceae > Hydromicrobium. Next base: position 10,557 of record JABMRD010000200.1, read on the forward strand.
GGGTCGCATTCTATTGGCAAGGGGAGCACCGGAAATATCACCAGCATGGTTGGTTTTAAATTGTTCAAATAAAGTCATGGTATATTTACCTGTCTTTTATTTATGTTTTAACCTTCAATTAGTTTAATGTAAAGATTCCTGTTCCTGGGGCCATCAAATTCACAAAAATATATGCCCTGCCAGGTCCCGAGTACCGGTCTGCCCCTGTCAATTATTATATTTAAAGATGATCCTACCACTGTGGATTTTATATGAGAATCGGAATTTCCTTCAAGGTGGGAATAATTATCGCCGGCACGTATCAGGTCGCTTAGCTTGGAATTAATGTCTAACTGGACCGTAAGGTCAGCATTTTCATTTATGGTAATTCCGGCGGTGGTATGGGGAACAAATAAACAACATATACCACTATTTATATTATGTCTGGTAATGAAGTTCGCGATCTTCTCTGTAATATCAACCATTTCTACCCTGCTTGAAGTTTTAATATTAAGAGATTCAAACATCCTTCTCCATTCTTTTTATAAAATGCCTGATTTTATAATTATGAAAATTATAGTTAAAAAAGGTATTTTTATAAAGCTGCCATTATTTTTAAGCCAATAATAATTGACATATAATTAATAATTCTATTAAATGATATCTAATCGGTAGAAGCCTGATTTAGGTAAGTTATTCATTATTATAATAGATAGAGGGAATAATGCCGGTAAAGAAATATAATGTTGTAGGTATTGGTAATGCTATTGTTGATGTTCTGGCTAACGTAGAAGATGATTTTCTCCAGGAGCATAATCTCAGGAAAGGGATGATGAGACTTGTTGATGAACTTGAGGTTAAAAGGCTTCATACATGTATTGGTACAGTGAAGAAAGTTTCTGGAGGTTCAGCTGCAAATACAATTGCCGGACTGGCATCTCTGGGTAATTCAGTAGCTTTCATGGGTAAAGTTAGAGACGATCCGCTTGGAAAGTCATTTGAGAAAGGACTCAAGGCGCTTGGGGTGGATTATTGTACCAAAAAAGCAGTGAGCGGGCAGCCAACAGCATGTTGTGTAGTGCTGACTACACCTGATGCACAGAGAACCATGAATACCTGCCTGGGTATTTCAGGGTCCCTGGGGCCTGAAGATATTGACGAAACTATTATTTCGCAGTCAGAAATTATCTATCTGGAGGGGTATCTCTGGGATAGTGATGAAACTAAAAAAGCGTTTAAAAAGGCAGTAAGAATTGCCCGGGGGACAGGCGGAAGAGTTGCCCTGAGCCTATCAGATTCTTTTTGTGTCAAGCGTCACCGCGCTGAGTTTTTAAATCTGGTTAAAAATCATATAGATATTCTTTTTGCCAATGAGGAAGAAACTAAATCATTGTTTGAAACCAGCACACTGGAGGAAGCAATCTCCGGATGCAGGGAAATGAAAAATATCTGTGCAATTACAAGATCAGAGAAAGGATCAGTTGTTGTATTTAAGGATAGAATATACATGATACCACCACAAAGAAATATCAATGTAGTCGATACAACCGGTGCCGGAGATCTTTATGCGGCCGGATTTCTACGGGGACTGATTAAAGGTATGGATCTCGAGTCCTGTGGGAAAATAGGAAGTATAATTGCGGCTGAAGTCATCAGCCATTTCGGCGCCCGCCCGGAGGTATCCCTGATCGAACTGCTAAACGGCAGTGGTTTTTAATCCGGTTTTATATTTATATAATACTGAAATATATTTAAGATGATAGGAAAGGAAAGATATGACTGGCGATCAAAAAGCTGATATTGGTGTATTTGGAGGTTCCGGGTTTTACTCGTTTTTGGAAGAAACAGAAGAATATGAAATTGATACTCCCTATGGTGCCCCTTCAGATAAAATAGTAATTGGCGAGGTTACAGGGAAAAAGGTTGCATTTATACCCCGGCATGGGAGAAATCATAATTTACCTCCGCATAAAATTAATTACAGGGCAAATATTTACGCAATGAAAAAATTAGGGGTTAAATATATTTTCGGCCCTTGCGCCTCTGGAAGTCTACAGCCGCATATAAAGCCGGGACAGTTTGTAATATGTGATCAATTTGTAGATAGGACCAAAGGAAGAATTGATACTTTTTACGATGGTCCAAAAACTATCCATATATCAATGGCTGAACCTTATTGTCCTACTTTAAGGAAAATTGTAATTGAAAGCGCAAAAGAGCTTAAGATAGACTACCGCCCAAAGGGCACTATAGTGATTATTCAGGGTCCCAGATTCAGTACCAGGTCAGAGAGTAAGTGGTTTGCAAGTCAGGGATGGGAAGTTGTAGGCATGACCCAATATCCAGAGATGTGTCTGGCAAGAGAACAGGAAATATGTTACGTAAATATTTCCTTAATTACTGATTATGATGCTGGACTGGAAGGTCATCCTGAAGTCAAGCCGGTAACTTTTGAAGAAATAGTAAGAGTCTTTAAAAAGAACAATGAGAAAATAAGAAGTCTACTTTTTAAAGCAATTTCAAAGATCCCGGACAAGAGAGATTGTATTTGTTCTCATGCGTTAAAAGATGCTGCAGTTAATTAGGTAGTAATTTACAAAAGAATTGATTACATGCTGTATAGATATTATAAAAGAAGTAAGCATAAAAAATCAGGGAGGATTTTATGAAATTAGTAGGGGATGTAGAAATTGAAAATTTAGAGAAATTAAGAAGCGGGAAAGTCAGAGAAATGTTTTCTCTGGATGACAGGATTTTAATAGTAACCACTGACAGGATTTCTGCTTTTGACTTTATTTTACCTTCTTTGATTCCTTTAAAGGGTATAATTTTAAATAAGATATCAGTTTTCTGGTTTAATTATTTAAAGGATGTAATCGATAACCATTTAATTGAGAGTGATGTAGGAAGGTTTCCAAAATTCTTAAAGAGATATAAAGATACCCTTAGTGGAAGATCGGTTATAGTAAAAAAAGTAAAGATCTATCCTATAGAATGTGTTGTACGCGGATATATAACAGGTTCCGGCCTGGAGGAATATAAAAAGACCGGAATGATTGGAGATTTGAAATTGCCACGTAACCTTTCCAAATGCGACCGGCTGCCGGAAGCTATTTTTACTCCAACCACAAAAGAAGTGTCAGGTCATGATATGGCTATTACTATAAATAAAGCTAAAAAAATATTTGGCTCTGAAATAGTAGAATTTTTAAAAGTTAAAAGCATAGAGCTTTACATGAAAGCTTCCGAATACGCCATAAGACATGGCATAATAATCGCAGATACTAAGTTTGAATTTGGCATAACCGATGATAAGATAATACTGGCTGATGAGGCTTTAACCCCGGATTCTTCCAGATTCTGGCCCCTGGAAGAATATGTGCCCGGAAGAGAACAGAAAAGTTTTGATAAACAATATGTAAGGGATTACCTTCTCAGCACTGATTGGGATAGAAAATCAATTCCTCCCGAATTGCCCCCCGGTGTTGTCAAAAAAACATCTGAAAGGTATATTGCTGCCTATGAAAAAATAGTGGGGGAAAAATTCAAAGTATAGAAATTTCCATTTATATTTGTATTAAATAATTTTCACTCAGGTTCTAATCAGAGCAGGAGTCAAAGTAAGTTCTACCCTCAAGCATGGGAATGTCTTTAGATGAAAACCAGAAGTGCCCCTCCAGGACAGGATCGATCTGCAATACATAAATACCTTTATTGGTTATACCGATTATTAGAACTTCTATGGTGGCGCTTTCACCAGGTTTTAAATTATTTGGGAGACTGGTCCTGGCGGGATTATCATATTCGGAATAGTCTACATCCTGTCCCCAATAATGATAACCGATTCTAACTTGATTTTGTCCATCGCTCCTCCAGATAAAATCGGAAGTATTTGTAATTTCTATTTTTATATAATTGTTACTGTCCGTGCATAGGAAAGAAGGTATGTAACCTTTTATTTCAGCTCCGAACTGAGCATTTTCATAATCCACTGCTTCAACCGCTTCTTCTTCCAGTTCTTCAATTTCTTCTTCTGAAATACCTTCCGGTTCTTCTTCTGTGACACCTATCTTATCAGTTATACGGGGCGAGCAGGATATAAAAGTTAAAATCAAAAAAAATGATATTATGATTATTACTAGTAAATTAATAGCTGGCATTTTAAATTTCATATTATTTTTTTCCCTCACTTTTTTCTTTTATTAAGTTTTAACCGCAAACTTATTAGTAACTCATTATAAATTAAATATATTATTTTTTGAATAAAAGAAATAAAATATGTATAATGTTATTTGATTATTTTATATTAAATACAAGAGGTTAATATGACATCATTAGAAATAGCAGGTCTGGTTGCAATAATTTTAATTTCCGCTTTTGCAATAGTAGCAATAATCATTGCTATACCATTATTTAAATTAATAAATAAGATTAAATATATGGCGGGAAAGCTAAATGAGAGTCTGGTTCCTGTTGTCGAGAAATTAAATGACACCATAACTAACCTTAATACAGAGGTCAGCTCAATTGCGGATCTTACACAGAGTATTAGTTTAATAGTAGAGCAGCTTGAAAAAGTTATAAGGCTTGCCCGGGTCCTGATAACCAGTCCTATAATTAAAATAATAAGTGCTTCAGCAGGGTTATTCAGCGGTCTTTCAAAAGCTGGTGCTGAAGGTAAAAAAAAGGAGGATAAAAAATGAATGTAGAAAAAGAGAAAACTGATGAAAAAAGTAGCTTTTTGGGTATAATGACATCATTACTTGTTGGTCTATCTGCAGGTTTTGTAATTGGAATTTTATTTGCTCCCAAGTCAGGTAAAGAAACAAGAAAAGAAATAAAAGAAAAGAGTGAAGAGCTAATCGAAAAGAGTAAAGCAGGTTTTGATACAGCCGCTGGAAGAACTAAGGAATATGTAGATAGTGGTAAAAGCAAGCTGGCGGAGATAAAAGGCAGAAGTGAAGAATTTATCGAAAAAGGCAAGGAAAAAATCTCAGGATTTTCCAAGGTTTTAGGTTCTAAAGCCGGAAAAGCCAGGAAGAAAATAAAAAAAGTGATTGAAAAGGGAAAAGATACTGCAAAAAAAGTTGAAGAAGACCTGTCCTAGATAGGAAACTGGATTATATTGATTGAAGATAGACTTACCAGAGAGATTTTAAATACCTTACTTAGAAATGGCGCTGATTTTTCAGAAATTTTTGCACAAAGAAGAGTTTTTAATAATTTACGGTTGGAAGATAGTAAAATTGAGAACTCAAGTAGTGGTTATGAATTAGGCTGTGGATTGAGATTGTGGGTTGGTGACAGTACTTTTTATGCCTATGTAGATTCACTTGAGAAGAATAAATTACTGAATGCGGCAAAAGTTTTAAGCTCTGCAATAAATGGAAGCAGCTCCCTTAAGGTTTTAAATCTTACTGAAACTAAAAGCTCCTATAATACAAATATAAAAAAATTTCCAGGCAAGGTTAATCCCGGAAGTAAGAAAAATACCCTTGAGGCGGTTGACAAAAGTTCAAGAGATTTTAGCCCCACCATCATCCAGGTTACATCGGTTCTTTCTGATACTGAGGAGGAAATATATATTGCAAATTCTTATGGCGCCTTTTCATTTGAAAAAATGGTAAAAACTTTTCTGGCAGTAAATGTGGTAGCAAGAAAAAGAAAGAATGTAAGAACAGGTTATAAATCGCTGGCAAGATCAAGCGGTTACGAAGCATTTGATTTTAAGAATCCTGAAAATTTGGCCCGCGAGGCTTCTAAAATTGCGGTTGATATGCTTGATGCCGTAAATGCGCCTTCAGGTGAGCTACCGGTGGTGATAGGACCGGCATTCGGCGGGGTTATTTTTCATGAAGCATGCGGCCATGGTCTGGAAGCGGATGCTGTAATGAAGAATGCCTCGGTATTCAAGGATAAAATAGGTAAGAAGATTGCAAGCGATGCGGTAACTGCAGTTGATGATTCCACACTCAAGTACCGGTGGGGTTCATATAAATTTGACGGGGAAGGTTTCCCTTCTTCAAAGACAGTGCTGATAAAAGATGGTATTTTACAGAGTTATATTTATGACCTGCGAACATCAAAAAAACTGGGAGCAAAACAAACCGGTAATGGCAGGAGGCAGTCTTTCAGGCATGTTCCTGTTCCAAGAATGAGTAATACCTATATAGAAAGTAGAGATGAAGACAGCGGATCAATTATAAAATCTGTAAATAAAGGCATACATGCCAGGGAATTTGCTGGCGGCCAGGTTGATCCGGTAACAGGAGATTTTGTATTTGGGATAAGCGAAGGCTACCTTATAGAAAACGGCAAAATTAGTTTTCCCATAAAGGATGCCACTTTAATCGGGAATGGTCCGGAAATTCTAAAAAGAATTGAAGCGGTGGGGAATAATCTGGATTTTGCCCCCGGCTTTTGCGGAAAAAGCGGCCAATCAATTTCAAATGAGGTAGGCCAGCCAACCATAAAGGTAAGTAAAATTACTGTAGGAGGCACAGAAAATTAGGATGCAGGACAATAAAAGTTATATGATTAGAGGCGAAAAATTAATAAAAATATGCAAGGATACCGCTTTTAGGATAAATAAGTATAAGGTGGATGAATTTGAGATTTTTACTGCAAGCTCTGTAGAAAATGAAATAGAAATTTTTAAAGGAAAAATAGAAACGCTGTCGTTTTCGGATTCGATTGGTATAGGTATCAGAATTTTTAAGGATAAATCAATAGGATATGCATATACAACCGTACTTGATAAAAGCAGTATTGAAGACTGTATCCGGAAGGCTGTATCCAACTGTAAGATTACCGGAAGAGAAGATTATAATTATCTGCCCGGGGAAGAAGAATTCACCTTTAAACAGAAACTTATAGACGATAAGTCATTATTCCGGGAGGATTTTCTGGACTATAATATAGAAAGCAAGGTTACACTTGCAAAGAGATTGGAGACTTTAACAAAAAGTAAAGATACAAGAATAGTTGACATTGATAATGTTATGTACAATGACAGTATTTCTGAAACAGCGATTTTAAACTCGGCCGGATTCTGTGACAGGTACAAGACAACAACCTGCTTTATTTATGTAAATGCAATTTCTAAGCAAAACGGGGATACTTCGACAGGTGATTTTTTTGGATGCGGCAGGGCACCAGGTGATCTTGATCTGGAAGAAGTTGCAGAAAAAGCAGCTGGCCGGTCTGTTTCGATCCTGGGCGGGAAGAAAATCAAATCACAAAGAGTAGACCTTCTTCTGGACCCAATTGTTTCAGCGCAATTCTTAGGTGTTATTGCAGGAACTCTAACCGCAGATTCTGTACAGAAAAGAAAATCACTTTTTGAAGGTAAAATCGGGCAGAAAATATTCTCTATTGATGTTGATATATTTGACGATGGAACAATACCTGATGGGCTTTCTTCAAAGTCCTTTGACGGGGAAGGAGTAATCAAGGGTAAAACCTGTGTATTCAAAGATGGGTGCCTGAAGACTTATCTTTATAATACCTATACTGCAAGAAAGGATAAAACCCTGTCAACAGGTAATGCAGTAAGAGCTTCCTACCGTTCAACCCCGGAAGTAGGTATTTCAAACTTTTATCTGGAGCCGTCAGATATTGATTTTAGCCTGCTCCTGAATGATATTGACAGGGGATTTTATGTTATGGATATAATAGGTCTTCATTCAGGTGCTAATCCTATATCAGGACAGGTGAGCGTGGGAGCGAAAGGAATATGGGTAGAAAATGGGAATTTAAGCTATCCAGTAAAAGAAGTAACTATTGCCACTGATATTTTAAGTTTCTGCAAGAGCATTAAAAAGGTTGGAAATGACTTAAGATTTATCCCTCTGGGCGGATATATAGGGAGCCCTTCGCTTCTGGTAAGAGATGTGGCAGTCAGCGGAAAATAATTCATATTTCAGGCATATAAATAGCCTATTAGAACTTATTGCATTGTTAACTTCTATAGGGGCTTGAATCTTTATTACCGTGTGGTTAGCCTGCGATAATAAATTTTATGCGGCCAGCTGTTTTATATATTTCACTTATTATGATTTGTATTGGTTTCAGGTACATTTTTAGATAGGCAGCGGGTATTAAGGGTGTTCATTCTTCTGCTGCCCGCCTTGCTTTTTGTCTCTTGCTGATAATCATCATGCCCATCACCAAACTTCCGCCGAGCACGACCGCAATGAGAACTAAGACTTCATTCGCACCAAAGTCGGTTGGCAGTTTGTTTGATAAGTAGATCTTCTCGCCATTTGTCAGGGTGAATGTGTTTTTAAAGGGCCATATGGCCCACAGGGATCCCGCTACCAGCCCGGTCAGAAAGCCCATAGTCACATCATGGAATTTCCTCAGTATAAAATTGATCACCCGGGTGAAAAGAATGATCCCAAAGAGCGTACCTAAAGCAAAAACCAGTAAAATCAACAGATTTCTATCATTGACCGCTTGTAGTAAAACAAAGTATTTTCCCATAAGGAGCAGGATAAAGGACCCGCTTACTCCCGGCAGAGCCATCGCAGAGATGGTCAGCGCGCCGGAAAGAAACAATACGGCATAATCCACAATAGATTCCAATCCTCCGGCACTCTCCGCACCTGCGGTTTCTTCCATTTCGATTTTTGCTTGTTCCTTTTCGATGGTTTCTTCACCTGTAGTCAAAAAGGATAGAAAAATAATCATGACAACAGCCAGAAAAATGGTCACCCAAACTTTGAAATCCTTCTTCTTGATCATTGTATAGGGCACCAGGATGGATAATAAAATCAGCCCGAAGAAAAAGCCATTGATGGGGTCATGATAGTTGGATATCAGATAGGTCATCAGTCCCGCGAAGGCGAAAATGGAAGCCAATACTCCCAGTAGAATAATCATAATAAATCCCGCGTCTATTCGTTTCATTTCCTCTTTGAAAGCCTCCCAGGCCGTCTTTTTGAAAGTCAGCAACCGCAGGATAGTCCACAAAGTACCCAGAGAAATATTGTGGATGGCTTCAATCAACTGCTCATATACATTGAGGATCAGGGCCAGTGTTCCCCCGGATACACCGGGGACCAAATTGGCTGCGCCGATGCCCATACCTTTAAAAAAGGTTGCTATTCTTGGTGACAGATATGCAAAGAAATTTGAAAAATTCATAAAATATGTATCAATTTTTTTATTTTTAATTATTTTATGCTATATTTAAAAACTAATTATAAGTTATTAAAGCAAAATTTTATTTATTATATAAGTTGAATATATTACAGTCAATTGTTTTAGGTATAATTCAAGGTATTACTGAGTTTTTCCCCATAAGCAGTTCGGGTCATCTGGTAATTTTTCCTTATTTTTTTAACTGGGATTATATACCGCTCTACTTTACGGTTACCGTTCATTTTGCCACACTTGCTGCAGTAGTTACTGTTTTTCATAAAGAAATCTTCAGAATCATAAGAGCGGTAATCCTGGGTATTTTTATCAGGAAGCAGAGGACCTCAGGTAATTTTAAGATAGGCATTTTTTTAATAATAGCCAGTGTCCCTGCTGCAGTTGCTGGAATTTTCATGGACGATTACGTGGAAAGTTTGTTTAGCAAGCCTATAGTAGCGGCAATATTTTTACTTGCCACTGCATTATTCCTGTGGCTGGGTGAGCTGAGGGGGAGACATATTGAAGCTGGAATTATAAACAGCGAGGACAGCCAGGGAGGTAAATATTCTTCTTCCGGGAGTAAAAGAGATAAGGAAGATGGTTTAATTGGAGGAATTGATCTTAACGGAAACGGCATAAAAAAGGTAAAATTTAATTTTTTCATAGCGGCGGTGACCGGGGTAGGACAGGCTTTAGCCATTTTCCCCGGAATTTCAAGATCGGGTGCCACTATTTCATTTGCCAGGTTTTTTGGCATAAAAAGAAGTGATGCGGTTAGATTTTCATTTTTAATGTTGGTTCCTGTTATTATTGGTTCCTTTGTATTTAAACTTTGGCAGTCCTCCGGTATTATTTTCGAAAATGACACTGGAGTAATTCAAAATCTTGCGACAGGATTTTTAGCTTCTTATCTTACAGGGCTGTTTTCCATAAAGTTCATTGTTTATTTGACCAGAAAAAAGAATCTAAATGTATTTGCCATATATTGTATTTGTCTTGCAGCGGCAGTTTTTATTATTATTATGATAAAGAAATTTATCTAAAGGAGAGTGAACACAAGTACCATGAAAGGTGTTATATTAGCAGGTGGGCTGGGGACCCGGCTTATGCCCTGTACCAAGGTCACAAACAAGCACTTACTTCCGGTTTATGATAAACCAATGATTTACTATCCTCTTAAAACCCTGGTAAGTGCAGGGATTGAAGACATAATGATAGTTACCGGTGGTAATAATGCCGGGGATTTCTTAATACTTCTTAGCAATGGCCGGGAGTTTGGGCTTAAAGATATAAGCTATACATATCAGGAAGGAGAGGGGGGCATAGCGGATGCCTTGAGGCTGGCTGAGAATTTTGCAGATAATGATAAGGTGGTGGTAATGCTTGGTGATAATATAATAGAGGATGATATTTCAGATGCCGTAATGGAATTTGAGAAGCAGGATGCAGGAGCAAGAATATTTTTAAAAGAAGTCAGTGACCCTGAAAGATTCGGGGTTGCTGAAGTTAAAGAAGGTAAAGTAATAAATATAGAGGAAAAGCCTAAAAAACCAAAAAGCAATTACGCGGTTGTCGGTCTCTATATGTATGACAGTGATGTATTTGAGATAATTGGAACTCTTAAACCTTCAGACAGAGGTGAACTCGAAATAACTGATGTTAATAATGAATACATCAGAAGAAGCACAATGAAATATTCCATTCTTGAAGGCTGGTGGGCGGATGCGGCTACATCCTTTGAATCATTATTCAGGGCATGTCAGCTGGTAAGAAAATAGTTATTGAATAATGAGTCTTCGGATTGATATTTTACTGGCTGGTGTCTGTCAGATCTGTCTTATTTTTGTTGATTTGCAGTAAAAACATCTTCTTACATTATGTGAGCTTTTCCATCTACTGTCCGAAATTAAAAAAGCCCAGGTAAGGGAGTCCATATCTTTTTTATTATCCGAGTTCTGGTATATGAAAGCATTTCCCTTTTCTTTTACAGTACCAATGAATTTATAAGTGTTTCCACATTTCAAGCATTTATACATCCAACCTCCTTAATAAATTAAATTTCAGTTAATATAGGTTATTATAGTATATTGCAATATAATATCAATACATATTATGTAAATTTTAAATAAAAAATGATTTTCAGTATAGTTTTTATACCTGAAAATAATAAACATAAATTTATTTGACTAAAAAAAACAGCTTTGATAATATCATTTAAATATTATTAACAAGTATTTTTTAAATGCCATGCAAATGCAAATACCAAAACAAAAAGTAAGAGTAATAATCAAAACAGAGTCTTTTATAGTAAAAGGCACGGTCTACACCATGGTAGATGGCAAATTAAATGATTATTTGACCTCCCAGAAAAATAGATTTATACCTGTAACTGATGCAGAAGTACAGTATCTTGGTGAGGGCGGAAAAATTCTGGATGAAAAAAAGACTAAAAAAGAGGTCGTTTTTATAAACGTAGATAAAATAGAGATGATGGAATATCTGTAATTATTGATGGAAAGAAATACTA
>JABMRD010000201.1 GCA_013202875.1 Actinomycetota bacterium
CTTGATAAGATATCTGAGCAGCAGATAACAATATTTTTAAGTATAATCAAGGATACATATCTTACCGGGAAAATTAAAAAGAACATGGGTGCAATGTTTATATCACTTGCTAAAGCCTACGCTGGAAAAAATAATATAAATCTTAATTTCAAGTAATCTCGCTTCAGAATATAAATTTTTAAACAAAAAGGATAATTACCATAAATAATATATGCTTGTGTTAACTTAAAACTGGCCCATATTTCATTTAAAACTGCACCACTCCAAAATAACATACCCTATATAATTGTTAAGTTATATAGGAATGGCAGAAGGAGTGATAAGCTTGATAGACAAACAAAAAATAATACTGGAGTCGATACTGGAGGGTAAGTCGCAAAGACAGATTGCAAGTGAGATAAAAATTTCAAGAACTACTGTCGGTAGATACCTTAAAACCTAAAGATAAATTATTTGGAATTCAGAAGTTAAGAAATAATGACTTAAATTTACAAACTTTTGATTGAAAATAGTCAGTCCAGTTTTATTTTTTAAATCATTAAAAATAGTCCACTTCTAATTGGCTGTAACAATGAAAGTAAAACAACTTGACATTTTTTTTAATGAATGTTAAATTAATTTACAAATAAATAAAATTAACAAAATTATTTAATAAACAAATAAATCTAATTTACAAATCTTAATATAATATAAAGGTAATATAAATGTATACCAGAAAAAAAGGTACAAACCTTTTAGATGTCCAAGAGATGAATAGAAGTCTTTTGATTAAGTTGTTGCGTAGTAATAATGTATGGACGCGTGCAGGACTTGCAAAAGCAACAGGTCTAAAAAGAGCGACAATTTCAAATATTATAAATGACTTTTTAGATTGGGGTCTTGTAAATGAAATAGGGATTCTTTATGGGGAAAAAAATAGACGTTCAATTGGAATATCTCTTCGTAGCGATAAATATAGAGTTATTGGAGTTAGATTATCGAGAAATTTTTTTTCAATTGGGCTTTTTGATTTAGCAGGAGTTGAATATAGCTATAAGGTTGAAAAAATAGATGCTCTCGCAGGTCCTGATATTGCTCTTAAAAAAATAAAAAAAGAAATAACCAATTTGGTAGAAAAAAATAGGCAACAAAAAAAAATTATTGGAATTGGTATTGCTATACCAGGCCCATATTTTAGAAATGAAGGAAGAATAGTTTTGATGACGGAGTTTCCTGGTTGGGATAAAATTTCTATTAAAAATGAACTTAAAAAAGCTTTTGATATCCCGGTATATTTTGAACATGATGCAAATGCTGCTGCTATTGCTGAATGGTGGTATGGTACACATAGTAGAGAATCTGGAACACTTATTTTTATTTTTATTACAGAAGGTGTTGGTTCGGGAATTGTAATTGATGGAAATTTATATAGGGGGAACTTGGGTATAGCTGGTGAGATTGGCCATACCACTGTTAAAGCAGATGGGCCAAAATGTGAATGTGGCAATAATGGGTGTTTAGAACACTATTGTTCTACAATAGCTTTAGTAAGAGAAGTTAAAAATGGACTTATTAACTATCCTCAGAGTATTTTAAATAAAGATTATTCAGTAAATTCAATATTTTCTGCATTTAATTCTGAGGACAAACTTGCTGATAAAGTAATTAAGGAATTCTTAAAGTTTTTAGGATACGGAATAGTAAATGTTGTAAATTCATTTAACCCCGACCTTGTAATTATTGGTGGTGAAATTATTCAAGCAGGACCAAAACTTTTAGAAATTTTAAAAAGTTCTGTTAAAGAACATTTGTTACCAGAAATATATAACAATACCATTTTGGAATTTAGTTCTTTAAAAAGTGATGAAGTAGTGCTGGGTGCAAGTCTTATTGCTATAAATAAAGTTTTGCAAAATTTATCTTTGTTAAAAGAGCATTTAAACATATAGATTATTTCTTAGTTATTTTTAAAGTAATTAAAATGAATATAAAATGAATAATTAATTTGTTGAGTTGTTTAAGGATTTTATTACTAAAATTTTTTAAGAACTGAAAGGGGGTAAATATGAATGTTAAGATGGTTTGCTAAGAAATAAACTTTTAATCGAGGAGCCTATTTCAAGCAAACCAATAAAGTTTTACTATTAAGAAAAAAGAGAGGAGGAATTATAATTATAAACATTTTAATAAAAAGTTTAGTATAAAAGAAAGAGGAATAAAAAATGAAAAAGATATTTATGTGGTTAATTGTTTTAGTAATAAGTATTTCAATGGTTGCAGCTTTTCCATTATACGGCTGTAAAGCAGAGGAAGAAGTTGCAGAGGAAGTAGCACCGGTAGAGGAAGCAGCAGAAGAAGCTGAAACTACAGAGGGGGTTACATTAATAATAGCATCAGTTAACAATCCTGACATGTTAGTAATGGAGGAACTGGGAACAAAATTTACAGATGAAACAGGAATAAAGTTGAATTTTGTTATTTTACCGGAAAATGAGCTGCGTCAAAAAGTTACAGAAGACGTAGGATTAGGTGCTGGAAAATTTGATATAGTGACCATTGGTACTTACGACACACCTTTTTGGGCAGCCAATAATTGGATTGTATCTCTTGAACCTTACTTCAAAGGAATGTCTGATGAAGAATTAGCAGCATATGACAGAAGTGATTTTATAGCTCCAATTATAAGTGCTTTATCATTGAATGGTGAACAATATGCAATTCCGTTTTATGGTGAAAGCAGTATGGTATTTTACAGAAAAGACCTATTTGAGGCAGCGGGATTAGTAATGCCTAATGCACCAACATGGCAAGAAATATACGATTTTGCTGTGGAGCTTAATGACCCGGAAGAAGGCATTGTTGGCATAGCTCTTCGTGGTCTACCAGGCTGGGGCGAGAATATGGCTGTGTTCGGTACAATGATCAATGCCTTTGGCGCTCGCTGGTTCGATATGGATTGGAACCCTCAGTTCAATACACCAGAAATGAAAGAAGTTTGGGAATTCTATAAAAAAATACAAGACGATGCTGGTTTGCCAGGAGCTTCAACAGCTGGTTTTACGGAAGGTTTAAATTTCATGTCTACCGGAAAAGCCGCAATGTGGTATGATGCTACTGTTGCTGCAGGAATTATAAAAGCAGCAGCAGATCCGGCAATTGGTGATAATATAAGTTACGCATTAGCGCCTAGTTACAAGAAAGAAAATACAGGATGGTTATGGGCCTGGTCGTTAGCAATTGAAGCTGCATCAAAGAATCAAGATGCTGCATTTAAATTTCTAACTTGGGCAAGTAGTAAAGATTATCAGGAACTAGTAGCTTCAGAAAAAGGATGGGAACTGGTACCACCAGGAACCCGCGAGTCTTTATATTTAAATCCTAACTATAAAGATTTACCTTTTGCTGCAAGGACAATTGAAGCTATGAAAAATTCAGATTACGATGAGCCGACTGTAGATCCGGTTCCTTATAAGGGAGTACAATATGTATCAATTCCAGAATTTCAGGATCTAGGCACTAAAGTAGCACAATTACTAGCCGCATATTTGACAGGTCAAAAGACTGTAGATGAGGCTCTTGAAGAAGCACAAGCTGATGCGCTTGAAGTTGCAACAGATGGTGGTTATTTGAAGTAAATTCTTCAAGTTTAATAATCCATAGGGAATAAATATATATTTATTCCCTATGGATTAAATAATAATGATTAGTTATTCTTCATAAATGAGTAACCATAATATAATGAAAATGTTGAAAGTAAAAATAAGAAAAATTACCTGCTAAGATACTTTAAAGTAATAAAAAATAATAAATTGTTCAGCAAGAACAAAAGAGCAATAGCATAACTTTTTGATAAGAGGTAAATTTAGTAATGAATAAAACTAAGGCTAAGCTATCAGTATTACATGAAAGAAAATTAATTTTACCTGCCGTAGTGGTGGTTGCTATCGTAACACAAGTACCGTTTATATTAACGCTTGTCTTATCTTTATTTAAATGGATGGTTCTTAGACCTGATTTAGGAACTAAATTTGTTTTTTTTAGAAATTTTATAAGAATCTTTTCGGACAGTAACTTTTATACTGTTTTATTAAATACATTTATTTTAACTATAGCATCTTTAACACTATGTATGATAATTGGAATGGTGTTTGCACTATTGTTAGATAGGAATTTTCCGGGTGTTAATATAGTTAGGACTCTAATTATTGCACCATTTTTTGTTATGGATACAGCAATAGCTGTTATATGGAAAAATATGATTTTAGAACCCACTGTGGGCTTTGTAGGATATTTTGCATTATGGACTCATACAAAACCAATTCACTTTCTAGGGAACTATCCACTTCTTACAATAATAATTTTGGTTGTTTGGCAGTGGACACCATTTTTCTTTCTTGTATTACTTGCAGGGTTACAAGGAATCTCTAAGGATTTTATTGATGTAGCTAAAGTAGATGGTGCTAATTGGTTCCAAACTTTTATTCACATTAAAATCCCTTTAATTATAAGGCATGTCGAAGTTGCTATAATGCTAGGTTTAATTTTTATCTTAAAAGTCTTTGGATTAATTTTTGCTACTACTAGTGGGGGTCCTGGTCACGCTTCTACAAATTTACCCTTTTTTGTATATAAAACGGCATTTTGGGCTTGGGATGTTGGTGAAGCTGCGGCTTTAGCAATTATCACTATAGTATTTGTACTCTTTGTAGCTATGATGTTATTTAAATTCTTAAAGAGAAGATTTGTTGAGGTGGAATTATGATTAGGTATTCAAAAAAAATCAAACAAAGTATAATTATAATTTTTATTTATTTATTGGGCATTTTATATTTTTTTCCCATTCTTTATACTTTTTTAACAAGCTTTAAGACTGAAGCTAATGTTGTGCCTCCATCAATTTTTTTTATTCCAACTTTAGAGAGTTATAGTATTGTATTAAAAAGTAAGATATGGCCTTATGTTGAAAATTCAGTAATAGTGACTACAGTTACTGCTTTATTAGCTTTAGTTATGGGAATACCAGCATCATATAATTTGGTTTTTAGCAAAATCAAGAAATCGCAAAATATATTATTTTGGTTTATTTCAACTAATTTGTTACCACCAGTTGCTATCGCTATCCCTTTATTTTTAATTTTTAATTATTTGAATTTGCTTGATAGTAGAGTAGCATTGATTATTGTGTATACCGCAATAAGTATTCCAATTGTAGTATGGATGACACGTTCTTTTTTAGTTGAGATTCCGAGGGATATATTAGAAGCTGCGAGTATTGATGGTTGTACAAAATTACGTACATTCTTTTATATAATATTACCACTTATTAAGATGGGTATTACATCATCTGCATTATTAGTCATAATTTTTACATGGAACGATTTCTTTTTCGCTTTGAATTTAACCTATGTAAATGCCCAAACTTTGCCTGTCTATATGGCAACATTTATGACAAAGCAAGGTTTTTTCTGGGCTCAACTTTCGGCAATATCAACGATATGTATGTTGCCTCCATTAATACTTGGCTGGATTAGTCAAAAAGCTTTAGTTAGAGGATTAACAATGGGAGCCGTAAAGGGATGACATGCATGGCATATGTTGTTAAAAAAAGTTGCTTCGAGGAGCTGTTAAACGGAAGGAATAGATTTAGGAGAATTATGTAGCATGCAGTTTAAGAGTGTTGATAGAATACAACATTTTGAATTTGGTTATTGGGATGAAGTCTATGATGTTTGGCATAAGCAGGGTTTGCCTGAATATATAAAAGATGAAAAAGCAGCTAATGAATATTTTGGATTTGACCGATTTGAACTATGTCTGATGAATAATGGGCGTTTAACTGATTTGAATTGGTTAATTCCCCAGTTTAAAGAACTAATATTAGAAGAATATGAGGGGAACTTAGAGGTATGGCTCTATATCTAGCATATGATGCTTCATCATATGTAACAGGTGGGATTTTACTATAGATGAAGGTTATACTGTATGGTAATCATAAATAATTGGTCAGATTATAATTTAGGGTTTTATTGAAATCGGAGACATAGTAAGAGAAATATAAGCTAATCAAAGATTGAGTATCTTTAATTAGCTTTAATCTCAAGTAAATATGATTATTCATTGGGGAATAAGGTATTTGTTTTGTTAAGTTGATCTATTAACTTTATCAGGGTAAGTGAGTGATAAGAACTTTATCTTTTGGGTAATCAAGGATGAGCAATAAATATATATTATAAACATTCGTTAGAAATATTCATGAAAGGAGCTTTTTTATGAAAGCTGTGGTCATTAATAAAGCTGGACAAGTTAGTGTAGAAAATGTAACCTATCCTAAACCAGGAAAGGATGAGATTATTATTCAGGTGAAAAATTGTGGAGTTTGCGGCACAGATTTTCACATCTATAATGGTGACTTTGTAGGTTCTTATCCGATTATTCCCGGACATGAGGTTTCAGGTGTTGTGGTTGAGCTAGGCTCGGATGTTTCCAAACCAGAAATCGGGACCAGGGTTACAGTTGATCCAAGCATATTTTGTGGTGCCTGTTACTTCTGTAAAACTAATCGTGGCAATCACTGCCAAAATTGGCAAGCATTGGGTGTTACTCAAAATGGTGGTTTTGCTGAGTATATAAAAGCACCACAGGAGAATGTTTATACAATTCCAGAGAGTATGTCTTTTATAGAGGCTGCTTTTGTTGAACCAGTATCCTGTATAGTTTACGGCCTTCGAAGATTAAAAATAACCAATGGTGACAATGTATTAATACTTGGAGCTGGACCAATTGGGCTACAAATGGCGCAGTTAATTAAGCATGGAAATGCAGCATCTGTTACTGTAACAGATCTTAAACCATCACGTTTAGAATTGGCAAAGTCATTGGGCTTGGGTAAGACTGTATTGGCTGATGATAAACAATTTCAAGTTCTAAAAGATATTGCGCCACTTGGATTTGATGTTGTTATAGATGTAACAGGTGTAGCCAAGGTAGCAGAGACGGCTATCAGTTATACTAAGAACACAGGTAAAGTTATGTTCTTTGGAGTCTGCCCGCCAGAAGATAAGATTGCGATTAGCCCATTTGAAATCTACAAACGTGACCTTGAGATCTATGGTTCTTTTGCATTATGCTATACTTTTTATGCTGCAATTGATCTTCTTGAAAATAAAGCAATATGTGTAAAACCACTTGTTTCTGATCTTATTAGTATAGAAGATTTACCAATGGTACTACGGGCAAAAAATATCAAAGAAGATAGTATGAAAATAATGGTAGAAATTTGATACTTTATAAGTATGTGGTTTAAATATTTATTATTAATAATTTATTAAATTACGGAATTAAATTAATACGATAGAAAGAATATAGCGATATGAACTCGAGAGAGAGTAAGAATAGCTTTAAGTAATAATGAGCCAGATAAAGTACCTATAGGCCTTGGTGGATGGCAATCAGGAATATCTTATGAAACATATATTCCAGTTAAAAAGAATTTGCCCCGGGTGGTGGATTTATTTTTGGACCTTGTCACAATATTCAAGCAAGTACATCTCTAGAAAATGTAATCGAAATGTATAAAGTAGCTAATGAATTTGGCAATTACCCAATAAATATACCATAATAGGTATTGTTAAACTGATTACTGGTGCTGGAAATATTAATTATCATTCTTGAAATAACACATTTATTATATTTTTTTAGTATCAATCTACAAGTAGAGAAAGTTAAATAGATCTCTGCAACATTTAAAGAAAGGAAAAAGAATGCTACAAGCAATAATGACAAAACCTGGTGTGATTGTTTATAAAGAAATTGAAAAACCGAAGCCAAAGGGGAATGAAGTCTTAATAAAGATAAAAAGGATTGGCATTTGTGGTTCAGATATTCATGTATATCACGGTACCCATCCTTTTACGGATTATCCAATAGTGCAAGGGCATGAAGTTTATGGAGAAATAAGTGACATAGGTCATTTAGTAAAAGATTTCTCAATTGGAGATAAAGTCACGATAATGCCTCAAGTAACTTGTGGTGAATGCTACAATTGTAAAAATGGGAAATATAATATATGTGATTCATTGAAAGTCATGGGATTTCAGATAAACGGTGCTGCGCAAGACTATTATGCTGTTCCAGATAAATTAGTAATTAAGTTAAGTGAGAATATTTTGCCTGAGGAAGGTGCGATGATTGAACCAACTGCTGTTGCCGTTCATGCTCTAAAACGAGGAGGGAGCGTGAAGGGGAAAAATATTTTAGTATTAGGCTCTGGAACTATAGGAAATCTTGTTGGACAAGTTGCAAAAGGATTGGGTGCAAAAAAAGTAATTAATAGTGATATAATTGAATTCAGGTTAAATATTGCAAAGCAATGTGGAATTGACTTGACTATAAATCCTATGAAATATAATTTAGAAAAAGCAATTATTAAAGAATTTGGTGAGAATAAAGCAGATATGATTTTAGAATGTGTTGGAGCTGAAACTACAGTTTCACAAGCTATATCTTATGCTCGCAAAGGTACAAACATTATAATTGTTGGTGTTTTTAGTCAGAAGCCAAAAATTGATATGAGTCTTATACAAGATAGAGAACTTAATATTATTGGAACTTTAATGTATCAAAAGGACGATTATTTAAAAGCTATAGAGCTTATAGAGGAAGGAAAACTGTTGCTTAAGAATTTAGTTACAAAAATTTTCCCTTTCCTAGAATATCAAAATGCGTATAGATATATAGAAAAGAAAAATGGTCTTGCTATGAAAGTAATGGTTACTTTTAATTAGTATAGTTTTCAAAATATTTAGTAAATATTATTTCAAAAAAATGTTGATTTAAAATAATAGTATGTTTATGAATAAATTTAAAATAACTAGAGAGGTAAAAAGATGTCTTTATGTAGCAAAGAAAAATTTATAATTGTTGGAATAGGTGAGATATTATGGGATTTATTTCCTGAAGAAAGACGGTTTGGTGGGGCTCCTGCGAATTTTGCTTATCATGTTTCAGCACTAGGTCATCAAGGAATTATTGCAAGTCGTATTGGGAAAGATGCGCTTGGAAAGGAAATTTTTAATTACTTAACTAGTTGTGGAATTTCAACCAAATATATACAAATAGATCCAAATCATCCTACAGGAACAGTGAATGTAAAAACAGATGAAGAAGGGCATCCAGAATACATAATTAAACAGAATGTTGCGTGGGATTTTTTTGAATTCGATGAAAAGTGGAAAAATCTTGCAAGAAAGGCTGATGCAATAAATTTTAGTTCCCTCTCCCAGCGGTCGTTAAAATCTTATTATACAATTAAAGAATTTTTAAACTATACTCGAAAAGATACTGTACGGATCTTCGATATTAATCTTCGTCAGAATTTTTATTCTACGGAGATAATTACCCAATCCTTAAATGCATCATCAATACTGAAAATAAACAATGAAGAGTTGTCTATACTTATAGATTTACTTGACTACCAAGGTAAAAAATCTCAGGAAGAATCATGTAAATTTTTAGTTAAAAAATACGAATTAGATCTTTTATGTCTTACAAATGGTAAAAATGGAAGTTTGTTAGTTACTAATAGAGAAATGGTCAGGCATCGTGGGTATAAAGTTAATATTGTTGATACAGTAGGTGCTGGTGATGCATTTTTAGCAGCTTTGGTGGTTAAATATCTAGAGGGGAAATCACTTAAAGAAATGAGTGAAGCTGCAAATAAAATAGGTTCATGGGTTGCTTCTCAATTTGGTGCGACTCCACTCATTAACGAATATATTCTAAAGGAGCTCTTATAGCTTTTAAAGAAAGAGTTAGTCAGAGGAAGAATATCAGATAATAAAGGTTATGATGAAATAAGTATTCACTACTAATTATTTTATTGATGGTTCGGTTAATAAAAGAGAGGTTTAGGGGAAAGAATTATTATATATATGCTGACTTACATATAGCAGGTACTTGATTGGATTAATATGACTTCAAATCTTTAAGTTAAAAGTTTTTTATTAGAATAGGTTCAGACTGTGTTCAGTAATTAATAGTAAGTGCATGTACTTTGTAGCTATAATCATGGTTGGGAAGTTTTTCTCTTTGATGAAATCTGCCACCGGGAAGAATTTGTTATCACAGACGGTGTCCAACGCAATCGGTTGACTGTTCTGCTTCAGGGTATGGTCATCCACCTTACTTGAAAATATATGATGAGTTTGAATATAATGAGAAAATATTTCTAGGATCACTAGTTGACATTCTATATACTTCTTTTAAAAAGAGTTATCTGCTTGTAGGAAAAGATTATTTGGGCATTGTTAAATCCAAAAAACATACAGTACCGAAGAATATTAAGATAAGCGTGTACTTCATTGTAAAACATTTGTACTCACTTATGGTGAATAAAAATGGTACTAAAAGCAGGAATATTGAATATTCTGGTGAAATCGGACACTGATTCTGGTTTTTAACGGACACCGGTATTGTTTTTTAAGTACAGCAGTTATTTTTTTAAAGAACACTTTTAAAATCATCCATATTTCCAAATTCCACTCTACAGAAAGTGGAAATATTTTGTCAATTAATTTATCTTTCCATGATGTTCTCCTTTCCCGTATTTTTCCCTTAAAGAATCCCCTTCAAGCTCTATTCTGTATGAGGTATTTATGATCCTGTCACATATGGCATCAGCTATTGTAGGATCTCTTATTACCTCATGCCAGCTAGCCACTGGAAGCTGGCTGGTTATTACAGTGGACTTAAGTCCATGCCTGTCCATTCCGGGGACCTCTCAGATCCTTCGAGATGGGAAAATCCTCCGGTACCCAGAGACTGGTGTGACACTATCAGGGAGATCCTGCCGGCATTCGATCCGGATCTGACACCGACCAGGGGAGTTGGCATTATTCCGGAGGTTTTTAGAAAACAGGGAGGGGTGCTTAGGAGTAATCATCCTCAAGTGTCATTTACTGCAAGGGGCAAATATGCAGAATATATTACCAGAGACCACAGTCTGGAATATGCTTTCGGTGAAAAATCACCCCTGGCAAAGATATATGAGCTTGACGGTTATGTGCTTTTAACAGGAGTCGGATACATTAACAATACTTCAATCCATCTTGCGGAATACAGGGCGGATTATCCTTCCAAAAAGGAAGAGGTCTACGGTGCTCCGTTAATGGTTTCAGGGAAAAGGAAATGGGTAGACATAA
The DNA here is from genome assembly GCA_013202875.1 of Actinomycetota bacterium. Taxonomy (GTDB): domain Bacteria; phylum Actinomycetota; class Humimicrobiia; order Humimicrobiales; family Humimicrobiaceae; genus Hydromicrobium. Next base: position 11,178 of record JABMRD010000201.1, read on the forward strand.
AAGATATCAAGACTATTACTGATGACTTTGAAAAGCTCGGCTCCGACTTTATAAAAAATAAAGAATCTGGTATTAGTACCTACCATATCGGCCAGGCAAAATCCCAGTTACTCCGCCAGAAGGATCTGGTTGACTTTGCGGTGGATTGGATGGAGAGAAACCGTAAATAAATTCTTTTTCCTTGCATCGGCTTTGGAGATATAATAATTCCCAAGGTAGAAGGCTTAAGAAAGCAATTGAGTCTACTTTTCAGAAAAGAAAAACTCCTATGCCTGATAACCCACTGGTTTTTCGAGCAGAATTTTATGAAAATAAAGAAAGGCAGAAGCAGTGGACTGCCTTTCTCCGCAAATTGCGCCTTCATGATGTAAATCAAGAATTCAACGAAATAATGAAGAGAATTATTAAGTTCCTTGAGCCGGTAATAATCTCAATTAAAGATAGAATTCAAATAGATAAATCATGGGATCCCATTACAGGATGTTGGAAGAAGTAACTTTTTATTCTAGTTGGATTATCTCTTTTATATAAAAATAATCACAGGGCGTATTTTGTATATTTACATAATTGTGTAAATAAGCTATTATTATTTTTATTTAATAAAAAAATTCGTAGAGGAAGACCTTTTGAAAAATAATTACAGGACGAAAATGGATTATTTACCCATAAACAGGTGGCCACAGGATGAAAGGCCCAGAGAAAAACTTTTAAAGCCTGGTAGTGAATATCTCACCAATTCCGAACTTCTTGCAATAGTGTTCAGGACCGGTATAAGTAATAATGGCAACGGCAAGTCAGCCCTGGATATTGCAAAAGTACTATTGTCAAAGTATAAGAATTTAAATGAATTGCTTGATGTTTCGATTGCGGAACTTTCTGAGATTAAGGGTATCGGCCGGGCAAAAGCTTCTCAGATAATGGCTGCCCTTGAGCTGGGGAAAAGGGCAGTCTCCGAAAAGAACGGCAATAATATAAGCTTCAGGTGCAGTGAAGAAGTGGCAAATTATTATATTCCTCTTCTTAAGGATTTAAAAAAGGAACAGTTCAGAGTTATCCTTCTGGATATAAAGAATAAGGTAATAAAAGAGGTGCTAATCTCGCAGGGATCCTTGACGTCTTCCATAGTCCGCCTAGCGACACTATTTTTCGCTGGACGGGTGAAGGCTATGGCTCGCCTGGCATAAACCTTAAATTTAAAAAGAAAATCAAAGTTATTTAAATATAAAAGCTCGGTATAATGC
>JABMRD010000202.1 GCA_013202875.1 Actinomycetota bacterium
ATTGTATTATTTCTAAAGTGCCGGAGTGGCGGAATAGGCAGACGCGCTGGACTCAAAATCCAGTGAACCGAAAGGTTCGTGTCGGTTCGACCCCGACCTTCGGCACCAGTAAAAAATCTGACCGTAACATATACTATATACTATAAATATCAGGAAATCATTAAACAATATAATTTTATAAAGCGAGGATATGCGCTAATCTGTATAAATCTTCGTCTATGTTTTTCTTTGTCTCAAGAACATCTTCAAATTTAGACGTTTCTATTTTCATGCTCTTAATTCCTACCATACAGTCGCTCTCACCTTCCATTAAGAGGTCTACAGCCTTTTTACCAAACTCAGCTGCAAGTATCCGGTCCATTGCAGACGGAGAACCTCCTCTTTGTATATGGCCCAGTACCGAGATTCTCACTTCGTGACCCACCAGCAATTTAATAGAGGATGCAACATCGCTTGCGCTGGCTGCTCCTTCTGCAACTATAATTAAAGTATGCCTTTTACCCTCTCTGTGGTGCTTGATCTCATTGGCAATTTTAGCTAAATCAACCTTTATTTCAGGAATCAATATATAGTCAGCGCCACATGCAATTCCCGTATTTACTGCAATCATCCCTGAATCTCTTCCCATTACTTCTATTACAAATATCCTGTCATGTGAAGATGCCGTATCCCTGATTTTTGACATGATATCAATTATTACATTAAGGGCGGTATCAAATCCAATACTATAATCAGTACCCGCAACATCATTATCTATAGTTACCGGAATACCCACAACCTGAATCCCTTGCTTGTGAAGTTCATGAGCACCCCTGAACGTGCCATCCCCGCCAACTACCACCAGCCCTTCTATCTTGTTTTTTTTCAGATTATTTATTGCTTCCTTCTGGCCTTCCCTGCATTTGAATCTCTCCGATCTGGCTGAATAAAGAATTGTTCCCCCTCTGTCAATAATTCCACCAACCGCATTTAAATCCATCACTTTAAAATCATTATTGATTAATCCTTTAAAACCCTCATAGAACCCGTAAACTTCCAGATTATTATATATTGCATATCTCGTAACTGTCCTTATAACTGCATTCATCCCGGCGGCATCTCCGCCGCTGGTTAACAGCCCAATCCTTCTTTTTTCTCCCACTAAAATCACTCCTCTATTTTCTTCTATTTTTTAATTCATCAAATACTTTCCCTAAAGTAATCTTCTTTTCAACCATCAAGACCATTAAATGATAAACAAGGTCAGCTATCTCGCTAATCATATCCTGTTTTTCCTGATGCTTTGAAGATAAAATAACCTCCATACTTTCTTCACCGAATTTCTTTATTATTTCATCCAATCCCTTTCTATGCAGAGAATAAGTGTAAGAATCAGAAACCTTATTTTTAATTCTACTTTCAATAACACCGTACAGCTCATCAAGTATATTTTGTTTTGAGTTCTCTTTGAAATATTTTTTAAAATCTAAATTACTGTCAATATTTTCCAGAGTCCTGTAAAAGCAGCTTTTCATCCCGGTATGACAGGCATTTCCTATCTGTTCTACACTAATAAGCAAGGCATCCCCATCACAATCATACTTTATTTCTTTTATTTTCTGTTTATTTCCTGATGTCTCACCTTTATTCCAGAGCCTTTTTTTTGTTCTGCTCCAAAACCAGGTTGTTCCCGTACTAAGGCTTTTTTTAAGAGATTCTTTATTCACATAAGCCAGCATAAGAACTTCATTTGTTTTATAATCCTGTATTACAACCGGGATTAGACCAGTATTTTTATTCTCTTTTGTATTAATTTTTTTACCCTTTTTCATAATTCCTTAATTCCTTTTTACATTACATCAGTTTTTTATATCCTTACATTTATTCCCTCAGATTTTAAATACTCCTTAGCTTCTCTTATTGTATATTGTCTATAATGAAAAATAGATGCTACCAGAACTGCATCAGCACCTGCATATTTAATTACATCTCTTAAATGTTCCAGTTTTCCAGCTCCGCCTGAAGCTATAACCGGTATGTTTACAACAGATGTAATTGCACCGGTAAGGTCTATATCATAACCATCCTTTGTTCCGTCCTTATCCATACTTGTAAGCAATATTTCACCTGCTCCAAGCCCTTCTACTCTTTTTGCCCAGTCAACTGCATTTATACCGGTAGGAGTTCTTCCTCCATTTATGTATACCTCCCAGAAATCTTTATTCTTATATTTTGCATCAATAGCAACCACTATACATTGACTCCCAAAAATCTTTGAAGCTCTGTTTATTAAAGAAGAATCCCTGACTGCAGCTGTGCTTATTGAAATCTTATCAGCGCCTTTTCTTAATATTTCCCGTATATGTTCTATCCTGCTTATACCTCCACCTATAGTATATGGTATAAATACTTTTTCGGCAGTTTTACTTGCAAGATCAACTACTGTTTTTCTCCTTTCGTG
>JABMRD010000203.1 GCA_013202875.1 Actinomycetota bacterium
ACAGCAATTCGCGAGAAAATTTAATCAGAGTCATAGAGGTTAGCAGTTTTCAATTGGAGAGAATATACGACTTCAAACCTCATATTAGTGTAATATTAAATATCACCAGTGATCATATAGACAGACATAAATCTTTTAAGAACTACATTGACCTGAAATTAAAGTTACTGGCAAATCAGAATGAAGATGACTGGTCAATTATCAATATAGATGACCGGTATATAAATAAAAAAATAAAAGCTATCCCCGGAAGGCAAAATTCGCTGCCGAAATTTATTAAGTTTGGTCTGGAACCGGGAGATGACACAAACATTTTTTATAAAGATAATTATATTTACTACCAGATAGAAAGGAGCAAGGGGAAAATAAAAATAGAAAATATTCTTCTGAAAGGCAAACATAATATATCTAATATTATGGCTTCTATTGCGCCGGCGGTACTGATGAATATAAATGAAAAAAATATCGAAAAATCAATTAAAAATTTTAAGCCTCTGGAACATAGAATGGAATATTTAGGTTATATAAACAATATAAGATGCTTTAATGATTCAAAATCAACTAATCCAGATGCAACTATGGTAGCCATTAATGATTTTGGTAAGGAAATTACATTGGTTATGGGTGGTAAAGATAAAGATATGGATTTTTCTGAACTGATTTCAGTTCTAAACAAAAAAGTTAAAAACTTAATTTTAATAGGAGAAACTGCTCCTAAGATTTATGACCGGGTAATAGGAAGCTACTATGATTATAAAATATATAAATGCAGCACGCTTGAAGCAGCAGTTAAAAAAGGATTTAAAGTTGCCGGCCCCGGGGAAGTCCTGATGCTCTCTCCTTCCTGCGCCAGTATGGATATGTTTAAAGATTATAAAGAGAGAGGAAACAGGTTTAAAAGCTTAGTAATCTCAGAAAAAATCAGATACTATGAAAAGAGTAAGTAATATCAAAAGACACAGTTTTCTGAAAGTTGATATAGAATATTATTTTCTATTTATTTTGACTTTAATATTATCAATAATTGGCTTAATAATGATATCCAGCTCTTCTGATTCAATAGGAGAGAGATATTTTAACGATCCTTATTGGTTTATCAGAAGGCAGCTAATATGGTGGGCCATATCTTTTATATTTTTCATCCTGGCTTCAAGAATAAATTACCGTTATTACGAGAGATTTTCTAATTTTATAATAATTATACTAATTGTACTGCTTGTTCTGGTTCTTATTCCTGGTTTTGGAATTAAAGTTGGCAATTACAGAAGATGGATAGATTTTGGGTTTTTCAGTATTCAGCCTTCCGAATTTGTGAAAATAGCTCTGGTCATATTTTTTTCCAGTAATCTTGATAAAAAATATAAAGATAATAAACATATTAAAAATATAGTTTTCCCATCATTTTTTATTTTGTGTGTGGTTGCTATTTTAATATTCCTGGAGCCGGATTTAGGATCTGTAATTGTCATAGGGTTGATTATATTTATAGTTTTATTTGCAGGTGGGTTAAAATTTAAGCATTTATTCGGTTTAGGATCTATCGGGCTTGTAGTAACGGTAAGTTATTTGTTTTTAGAAGATTATAGAAGAGTAAGACTTATTGCCTTTATTGAAAGAATTTTAGCCATAATTAATGGAACAGGAGAAAGTGGAGGGGCTGCTAACTTTCAGATATCACAATCATTAATTGCCCTGGGTTCTGGAAATTTAACAGGATTAGGGTTGCATAATAGTGTACAAAAATATTCTTATCTTCCGGAAGCGCATACCGATTTTATTTTTGCCATTGTTGGTGAAGAATTGGGCCTGGCAGGTACTATATTTATAGTGATTTTATTTATCCTTTTTATGTTTTTTGGCATCAGGGTTTGCATTAAGACAAAAGATTATTTTGGCAGGATGATGGCAGCAGGTCTTACCAGTATTATAATCGTTCCGGCAATAATCAATATTTCTGTGGTTATCGGAATGATTCCTGTCAAAGGCCTGTCACTTCCTTTCATTAGTTTCGGCGGATCATCGCTGCTTACAAGCATGATAAGTGTAGGTATACTATTAAACATATCCAGGCATAATACATCGCCTGTAAGAATTCAGAATAATCTGGATAATTAAAATAAGATAATTTTAGATTTAAGCTTAGTGAGTAGGATTTGGATGAGAAGAAAAATATTAATATGCAGCGGAGGAACTGGAGGGCACCTGTATCCAGCCCTGGCAATAATAGAATACATCAAAGATAACTATCCTTTATGTGAGCTTCTTTTCATTGGAACCAAAAGGGGATTGGGAAGAGAGCTTATACCACAATACGGTGTAAATTATAAGATGGTAAAATCCCGTGGATTAATTTTGGATGGCAGCATATCCAGGAAGATTTTAAATGTAATAAAGTTTTTTTACTGGTTAACTCTGGGTTTTTTGCAATCATTTAAGATAGTGCTGAAGTTTAAACCTGATATAATACTGGGTATGGGCGGTTATATCTGTGCTCCTGTTCTTTCAGCTGGTATTTTTATGGGTAGAAAGATAGCCCTGCATGAACAGAATTATATTCCCGGGAGGTTGAACAGTTTTTTTTCAAGATTTGCGCGGTATATTTTTATTAGTTTTGGTGATACGGATAAATATTTTAAGGTAAAAAAAAGTAAAATAATTTTTACCGGAAATCCGTTGAGAAAGGCTGTAGGACAATTTAAAAATATCAAGCCAGAATTTAAGAAATGGGGCCTGGAAAAAGGGCGGTTTACCATAATTGCTGTTGGTGGTAGTCTGGGTGCTGAAAAAATAAACGATACGGTAATTAATTTATATAATTATTTTAAAGATAATGATAAAATTCAGATTTTACTTATTTGCGGCAGCCGTTTCTACAACCAATTAATGAAAAGTGAAAAGAATATTATTGAATCTAAAGGTAAATTTATTTTAAAAATTTTCCCATACATAAGCGAGATGCAAGAAATATATAGAATATCAGATGTAATAATTTCCAGGGCAGGAGCAAGTACTATATCTGAAATAATTGAATGCAATATACCTTCGATACTTATACCTTATCCTTATGCGGTGGCTAATCACCAGTTCTATAATGCAGATTTCCTGGCCAGGAAAGGAAAAGCTATTCTGGTTGAAGATAAAGATTTAAATGAAGAAAAAATAATTAAAATTATAGAATTGCTTATTAAGGATGATAGAAAAAGATATAAAGAAATGAAAAATATAGAAATTAGAGATGCTAAAATTAATAGTGCAGAGATTATTATTTCAAAACTGATGGAGAACTAAATTGGAAAATACTGATAATATTTTAAAAAGAAATAAAAGGTGTTTTTTAATTGGAATAGGTGGAGCCGGGATGAGTGCTATAGCTCAGGTGCTCCATGGAATGGGATTTATGGTTTCAGGTTCCGATATAAAAGAATCCCGCTATACGAATGTTTTAAAAAATGAAGGTGTTAAAATTATTATCGGCCATAGTAAAAAAAATATTGAAGGTGCAGATATAGTTGTCTATTCTACAGCAATACCTGATAATAATCTGGAAATGGAGACTGCCAGAGAAAAAGGGATTCCTATACTTGCCCGTTCTGATATATTAGCATGGATTTTAAATAGTAGAAACGGAATAGCTATTTCCGGGACTCATGGAAAGACTACTACTACTTCTATGATTTCTTTAATTTTTAGAGGACTGGGTCTCGATCCTATCATAGTGGTTGGTGGAGAATTAAATGAGCTTGGATCAAATGCAAGGTATGGAAAGGGAGATTATGTAGTAGCTGAAGCGTGTGAAAGTGATGGATCTTTCTTAAAATATAAGCCGTCCGTAAGTGTTGTTACAAATATTGAAGGAGATCATTTTGAATTCTATAAAAATATTGAAGAAATAAAACAAAACTTTTTAAAATTTCTTGGGAATACCAGATCTGGAGGTCTGGTAATCTTGAATGGTGATGAAATATATCTTCAGGATTTCTTTAAATCCAATGATAAAAAGATTATTTATTATGGGATCAATCCTAAAAATCATATTTATGCTGAAAATATAATATTTTCCAATCTTACTTCCTCTTATACTCTGGTTACTGGCAATGGTAAAAAATCAAAAAAAATAAAAATTAAGTTAAATGTGCCCGGCATTCATAATATAAAGAACAGCCTGGCTGCTTTTGCAGTATGCTATGGTATGAATCTGAATATGGAAAGAGCTGCTGATATATTAAAGTTTTTTACCGGAGTTAAAAGGAGATTTGAAAAAAGAGGGGAGAAGAAAGGTGCTGTAATCTTTGATGATTATGCTCACCATCCTTCGGAAGTAAAAGCAACTCTGGAAGCTGCAGCAGAAGAAAAAAATAAAAGGATAATTACAGTTTTTCAACCGCACAGATATTCACGGCTGGCCAATCTAAAAGATAACTTCAACAGTTGTTTTAATGTGAGTGATATCCTGATTATTACCGATGTTTATGGTTCAGGTGAACAGCCAATTCCGGGCATTACAGGTAAAATTTTAATTGATAATTTAATAGACAGCGGTTTTAAAAATAAAATAATTTATATTCCTAAACTGCTGGATGTAGCCGAATATCTTGAGCTCAGTATGAGAAACAATGATATGATTCTGTTAATGGGAGCTGGAGATATCACCAGGGTTACAGATGAAATATTAAAATCTTAAGTTAATAATACGGGACTGCGAGATTGAGAAAATTAAAACTAACCAGGGAAGAAATTAAAAGGGTAATTAAAGATACTGAACTGGATAATATAATATTTGATGTGGAAATATCTGAATTAACCTCTATTAAAGCTGGTGGGAGGGCATTATGTTATTTTATAGCAGATAAAATGAGTGATTTAAAAAAAATGATTGAGACCTGTATGAAAAACCAAATTGAGTTTATGGTAATTGGAGAGGGTACTAATATTTTATTTAGTGATAAATATATTGACCTGGTACTGTTAAAGTTGGGCAGGGATTTTGATTATCTGGAGTTTTCAGGTGGGAATAAAATTATAGCAGGGACCGCATATAAACTTTTAAAATTTGTAGTTGCAACTGCGGTCAGTGGATACGACTTTTCCGACCTTTCTGGTATACCCGGTACCATAGGTGGAAGTGTTATGGGCAATAGTGGAAGCAAATATAGGGGAATTTGCGATTTTGTGGAAAGAGTAAGCTATATTTCAAAAAAAGGAGGAAATATAAGGGAAGAGACTATTGGTTTGAGTGATGGTGACTTTGGTTACAGGCATTTTTATATCCCGGATTTAATAGTTCTAACCAGAATAGTTTTGAATACCGGAAAGTCTGATAGAAATAATATTTTAGAAAAAATCGCAAGCAGCATAAAAAATAAAAAACTAACCCAGCCGGTTAATTTTAAAAGCTCAGGTTGTTTTTTTAAAAACGTCCCTGGCTGTTCTGAATCTACTGGAGAATTAATAGAAAAATGCGGCCTTAAAGGATTTATTTATGGTGGTGCCAGGATTTCAGATAAACATGCTAATTTTATTGAAAATTTTGATAATAGCAGTTCAGAAGATATATTTATCCTTTCAAAAATAGTAAAAGATATTGTTATGGATAAGTTTAAAATAGAGTTAGAATATGAAGTGAGGGTAGTTGGATTTTAATATGTCAGATATATCGGAAAAATATAAAAACCTTCAGGTAAGAAAAAAGAAAAAGTTACTGAAAATTGGAGTAATTGCCGGTGGTATCTCATCTGAAAGAGAAATATCTCTCCTGACCGGGAAAAATATTTACCAGTCTCTATTAAAATCTGGGTATAATGCTATCTTCATTGATTTTAAAAACGATTTCTACAGTAAGTTAAAGAAAATTAATTTAGCGTTTTTAGCGCTTCACGGAAGATATGGTGAGGACGGCACTGTCCAGGGTTTACTGGAGCTGGTGAAGATTCCATATACTGGTTCAGGTGTACTGGGAAGTGCTATTGCTATTAATAAGATATTATCAAAGAAGATTCTAGAATATGAAAATATACTTACCCCAAAATACATTACCCTGGATTCTAATGATGGCCTGGATTTAAAGAAGATAAAGTTGCTTATAAATGAAAAAATATTCTATCCTGTAATAGTAAAACCAAACTGTGAAGGTTCAACTATGGGTGTAAACATTGTGAACAATAATGATCAGATCAAACATGCTATTGAAGATGCATTAAAATATGATAATAAAATTTTGATTGAAAAATATATTAATGGAAGAGAGTTAACTGTGAGTATTATAGGTAATGAGCCGGTTGCTCTTCCAATTATTGAAATAAAACCAAAAAGTGGTTTTTACGATTATAAGTCAAAGTACGTTAAAAATATGACCGAGTATATAGTTCCTGCGGAATTGGATAAAGAGATATCCAGGCATATATCTGAAGTAGCGGTAAAGAGCCACATGGTGTTGGAATGCAGCGGCATATCGAGAGTGGATTTTATGCTGGATAATCATAACAATGCTTATGTTTTTGAATTAAATACCATGCCTGGCATGACTGCTACAAGTCTGGTTCCCAAAGCAGCTAAAGCTGCAGGGATTAATTTTGATCTATTAGTAGAGATAATATTGGATTTGGCAAATTTAAAAGTATAACTTCAGGTGGTAAAATTAAAAATAGTGAAAATATTATCTTAGCCAGAAGAAGAAAAATTTTCAAGAGGAGACTTTGGAATTTTTTCAGACTACTGTTGATTACAATATTTTTTTCAGGAATGGTCTTGGGTTTAAATTATTTTTATAACAGCAAGTATTTTAAGGTTAAAAGTATAGATATACAGGGCAGTACACATTATAAAGATGGAGAAATCATAAGTTTAATACCAGAAGTAATAGGTGCCAATATATTTGAGATAAATAAGAAAAAGGATGAAGAGACCATACTGGAGTTAAACTGGGTTAAGGAGGCAGAACTAAGAAAGATTTTCCCTGATAAAGTTATAATAAAATTGGTTGAAAGAAAACCTTTTCTTATAATCGTCTATAAAGATAAATATTTTCTGATGGATAATGAAGGGGTAGTGCTGGATAAGATTGAGAAAGAAGATTTGAATGGGTACAAAGATTTAATTCGGGTAAGAAATGTTGTTAATTATAGTGTCAATATAGGAGATAAAATTGCAAAAAAAAATGCATTAAGCTGTGTAGATATTTATAAAGCCTTTGATAGCCAAATAAAAAGTATGATCAAAGAAGCAAGACTTGAAGATAATATTTCAGGAGATATAGTTTTTAAAACTTACAATGGAGTGGAAATCATCTTTGGCGACAGCAGTGAAATAGTAAAGAAAGTTGAAATATTAAAGCAAAAGAATTTTTTGAATGAATTGTTAAAAGAGGAAACAAATTCTATAATAGATTTAAGAAGTCCCGATAGTCCGGTAATAAAAAATAGCGGAGGTTCGATTGGCAGCGAATGATGAATACATTGTTGGTATTGATATAGGCACCACGAAAGTAACCACTTTAATTGGAAGAGTAGAAAAAAATAATATACTAAAAATAAAGGGCTATGGAATTTCTGGTTGTAAGGGGATAAAAAAGGGTCTGATTATAGATATTAGCGAAGCTACCAGGTCCATACTGAATTCTGTAGAAATGGCTGAAAAATCTACTGAAATGTTTATTGATAATGCTTATATAGGAGTTACGGGAAAACATATTTCTTTTATAAGCAATTGGAGTGAAATAAATATCAATTCCTCTAATAATATAGTAAGGAAAACAGATGTAGATAAACTTATTTCTATGGCAAATAGAGTGAATATACCCTCACAAAACGAAATTATACATACTTTGATCAAGCAATTTGTTATTGATGAAGAAAAAGGGATAGTAGATCCTGTAGGTCTTTCAGCCAGTAAACTGGCAGTTGAGTTATTGACTGTTTATGGGACAGCTTCTCTAATTAACAATGTTGTTAATAGTGTAAAAGCAACTAAAATAGAGATTGAAGATATAATTATAGAAGCCATGGCTTCAAGCGAGGCTGTTCTTACCCCTGAAGAAAAGGAGAGCGGAGTAATACTTCTTGATATTGGAGGCGGAACAACTGATGTTGCAATATATAAGAATAAAAAAATGATGTTTACATATTGCCTGCCGGTAGGTGGAGATTTAATAACCAATGACATTTCTATTGGTCTTAATATAACTTTTCCGAAAGCAGAAGAGATTAAGAAAAGATTTGCTAATGTTGATTACAACTTTTATGAGACTTTAAATAGAATCAATATAGGTGATATTAAGATGGATATCAATAAAACAACATTAAACATACGGTTGTATAATATAGTAAATTGCAGGGTTAAAGAATTGCTGAACCTGGTTAAAGAAAAAGTTGAAGGTTATGGTTTTATGCATCAAGTCCCATGTGGGCTGGTTATAACTGGAGGAACATCACTACTAAAAGGCATAGCTCTCCTGGCGAATTCTGTTTTTAATTTACCGGCAAGATTAGGAGTTCCTTGTGATGTAGAAGGGCCTTCAGAAGTGATTAGTAATCCTATTTATTCTACAGGCGTAGGTTTATTAAAATATGCTTCTCAGCTGGAAAATTACCTGGATTTGGATCAGATAGGTGAGAAGAAGGGACAGCATACTTTTATAAGTAGGTTTAGGGAATTTATTTTAAAAATTTTAAAAAATGAAAGCAGGTGATAGCTGTGAGTTTGAACTTTGATAAAAATTATTATGCAGTTATAAGAGTTATAGGGATAGGTGGGGGCGGTAACAATGCAATTAATAGAATGATAGAAGATAATTTAAGCGGATGTGAGTTAGTAGCAATAAATACTGATGCCCAGGTTCTTATGATGTCAAGTGCCGATAGGAAAGTATTACTTGGCGAAAGTGGCCTGGGCGCAGGATCCGACCCGGAAATTGGCAGGATAGCTGCTGAAAAATCCCTGGAATCTATAAAAGAAGTAGTAAAAGATGCAGATATGATATTCCTTGCATTAGGTGAAGGCGGAGGAACTGGAACAGGTGCGGCTCCTATTATAGCAACTGCTGCCAGAGAAGCAGGATGCCTGATAATTGCAGTTGTAACAAAGCCGTTCACATTTGAAGGCAGAAAAAGGATGAGTCAGGCTGAAGAAGGTATCGAGAATTTAAAAGATAAAGTTGATACTCTTATAATAATACCAAATGATAGACTACTGGAGATTTCCGATGATAACACCACACTACTTAATGCCTTTAGACTCGCGGATAATGTGCTTAAGGCAGGTGTTAGAGGAGTTACTGATCTAATTACTCTGCCAGGACTGATTAATTTAGATTTTGCAGATGTAAAATCAATAATTAAAAATGCAGGGAATGCAATATTGGGAGATGGAATAGCATCTGGTGAAAGTAGAGCTATTAAAGCTGCTCAAAATGCAATTAACAGCCCTCTGATAGAAACCTCTATAGAGGGAGCAAACGGAATTTTATTAAATATATCTGGTGGACCCGATCTGAAACTTTTTGAAGTCAACCAGGCAGCGGAAATTGTAAGGAATGCTTCCAGTCCAAATGCAAATATTATTTTTGGTGCTGTTATTGATGAAAGTATGAAGGATAAAGTAAAAGTTACCATTATTGCTACCGGATTTGAATCCGATAAAATCCAGAAAATGAAAACAGTTGATGGAGTCAAGAAGGAAAAAGAAGTAGAGAAAAAGTTATTTGAGTTTGAAAAAGATATACTTGCCGTAAAAGATAAAAAAGAAGATTTTAAAAAAATATCAGATGATGACTTCAAATCTTTAGGAGAAGATGATTATCTTGATATACCTACTTTCCTGAGAAAAAATAAAAAGTAATTTATTTAAAATGTTTAAAATAGAAAAGATATTAACAGATGGTTTTCCAGTATATTTATCCACTTATTTAAGAAATAACCATGGAATAGTTTTTTGCTTTACCACCAGAAATTGCAAGTATAATAATTATCGAGGGGTGGTAATTATTTAAATTATGAAAAGTAGTAATAACTTAATGGAAGAAGCTGATAGATTAAAAAAAAATATCAATAATTTAAAAATTGAAATAGATAGAGTTTGTAAAAAAATTGGCAGGAATGCCAGAGATATATCGATTGTAGTTGCCACAAAGTATACTTCTGCCAGACAAATAAAATTAATTTCCAATTTAGGACTTAGAAATTTTGGTGAGAATAGGGCGGACCAACTGGAAGAAAAATATAGTGTGGTGGGAAAAGGTTCAATATGGCACTTTATAGGGCATCTTCAGAGCAGAAAGGTAAAAACAGTGGTTCCCATGGTAGAATTTATACATTCAATAGATAAGATAAGTACTTTAAGCAAAGTGAACGATGAAGCAAAGAAAATTAGTAAAATACAGAAATTATTAATAGAGGTTAATATTTCTGGAGAAGGGACAAAATATGGCATAAATCCTGAAAACTTGCACAGTTTCCTTAAAGAGGCATTAAATTATAAAAATATTGAAGTCGTGGGTTTGATGACAATAGCGCCTTTGACTGATGACTTTAAGTTGATAAGAGGGATTTTCGGAAGGTTAAGAATTCTCCGGGATGAATCAAATAAAGATTTTAATAACATGAATCTAGCGGAGCTTTCAATGGGCATGAGTAATGATTATCCAGTAGCTATTGAAGAAGGTGCCACAATGATTAGAATAGGTTCTATTATCTTTAAATAAATTTTTAATTATAGAGAGGAGGACTAGTGAGTAGATTTTTTAAGAAAACTCTTTCCTTTTTTGGTTTATCGGGTGAAGATGACATAGGTATCAGAGATATAAAGGATGAAGATACAGCAAGAGTAAAAGCCGGAACGTTAAGAGATAAAAGTGGTAAAATAGATGCAAGACATAGCAAAAATATTTCAAGGAGAGGACGTATTATTAGCTCGAAACAGTCAAGAAAAGTTGCATTGATTGGTTCAGTGAAAGGTGAAGCAAAATCAAGAGTATTTGTAGCAGAACCAAAGGAATTTGAGGAAATACAGATAATTGCAGATAATTTTAAGGATGATATTCCCATAATAATCAATCTGCAGAAGGTCGACCAGGATTTGGGTAAAAGAGTTATTGATTTTTGTAGTGGACTTACCTATGCCTTAGAGGGAAATATAAAAAAAGTGGCAGAAAAAGTTTACTTAATTACTCCATATAATGTAGAAGTTAGTTCGGAAGAAAAAGAACTACTGGAGGAAGAAGGTTTTTATAATCATTTTTAAAAATAGAGGAGTATTTATTTGGGTAGTTACAAATTAGGGATAATTGGCTGTGGAAACATGGGTGAAGCAATACTCAAGGGAATACTGGATTCCGGTTTCTTAAAATCTAATGAAATAATATTCTATGATAATGATAATTACCGGAGCAGGTACATTAAAAATAATTATAAAATATATTCTGCTGAAGTAATTATTGAAGTCATAAAAAAGTCCAGGTATATATTACTAGCGGTAAAACCGCAGAACCTGAAAATGGTTTTGGAACAGATGAAGAGTTGTTTTAATTGGAGGATAAATTCAATTATCAGTATTGTTGCCGGAGTACCCACATATCATATAGAAAAAAAATTGAATTCAAATGCTTCAGTTATAAGAGTAATGCCCAATACTCCTGCGTTATTTAAAAAAGGTGCAGCTGCAATAAGCAAAGGCAAATTTGCAAAAAGCAGGGACTTATTATTTTCGAAAAATTTAATAAAAAATATAGGTGATTATGTAATAATTGAAGAAAAGTATCAGAATATAGCAGCAGCTTTAAATGGAAGCGGACCGGCCTACTTTTTTCTTTTTTGTAAATATTTGGTTGAAGCTGGAATAAGAAATGGACTGGATCCAGAAATATCAAAAAAATTGGTGACCGGTACCATGATTGGGGCGGGAATAACTATTGAGAAATCTAGAATTGATTTTGATGGTTTAATAAAAAAGGTTGCATCTCCAGGTGGGACTACTGAGGAAGCCTTAAAAGAATTTAAGAGAAGGAAGCTGGATAAAATAATTTATAGTGCTGTAGAAAGTGCAAAGAAAAGAGCGTATGAATTGCAGAATTTTCTTGATTAAGGAAATGTAATGGGATTTTTTGTTGAGCTGGTTATATTTTTTTTCAGGGTTTATATTGGTATAATATGTGTAAGAATGATTACATCATGGTTTAGGATAAGTCCAGTTGGTTTTTGGATCAGGGCTTATAAATTTTTAGTTGACATAACTGAACCATTTTTAATAATATTTAGGAAAATTATACCATTAGCGAAGATTGGAAGGTTTTATATTGATCTTTCTTATATTGTAGTAATTATAATAATTGAGCTATTAATATTATTATTGCGTTATATAAGTTATAGATATATGTAGATAAAAAATTTTTGTTTGGAGGTAGTTATGAATATAGATGCAGATAGCATCCAAAAAAAGGAATTTCATGTTGTATTCAAAGGATATAAACCAGAAGAGGTTGATAAATTTTTAGATATTCTTACAGCAGAATTCAATAGATTGCAGAAATCTCAAAGGGAGCTTAAGGAAAATTTGGAAAAACTAAAACATGAGGGAGATAAAGAATCTGTTGAAATGAAAAGGGTTATTCAGGAAGCTCTTGTGTCAGCGCATAAGGTGGCAGAAGATATAAAACAAAAAGCAGAAAAAGAAGCTGGGGAAATAGTAAGAAATAAAATAGCAAAGGAAGAGGAGACGTATAAGTACTTATTAAGTAAAAAAGCTAAGTTAGAAAGAGATATAAAAGAAATAAACCAGGAATATGAAGACTTTAAAGATAAGATTTCAAAACTAGTGGATGATTTTAAAGAAACAGCTTCAAAATTAGGAGAGGATCAATTTCTTAAAATTTCCGAAATTGGTAAGAAGGATTTTGATATTGATGAAACTAAAATAGGTGAAGGTGTAAGAGAAGGTGAAGAATCAATATATATTCCGGAGGAAGAATTAGAAGTAGTTAGAGGCTATGAAAAGAAAGAGGGAGAAGAAAAAACCAGAATAGAAGAAATAGAAGAGGGAAAAGAAGAAGAAAAAGAAGAGAAGTTTACGGGAGAAGAGGAAATAAAAGAAGAAAAAGAAGAGAAGTTTACGGGAGAAGAGGAAGAAAAGCATGGAATTCATGAAGGTGAAGAAATAGAAGAAAGAGAAGAAAAATATGAACCAAAAAGAACCAAGAAGAAAATAGACATAGCCAACCCGGATATAATTAACGATTTCTTTAAAACCGATGAAGACTGAAACAATTAAGTTAATTGTAAAGCCAAATTCTACCGTTAGCGGTGTTTATGGAATTTACATGAATAGAATAAAAATAAAACTGGCGGCTGTCCCGGAAAAAGGGAAAGCTAATAAAGAACTTATAAAATTTATTTCAGGTAAAACAGGTATTCCTAAAAAAAATATAAAAATTATTGCTGGTGAAAAATCGATTTACAAAGAGATTAGTATAAAATCAGATAAAGATTTAAATTTAACCTCAAGACTTGTTTCAAGTTAAGCAAAAAGTGCGCTTTAGCTATCATTTTAATTAATATTACATAAAAAATGGAAATAATTTTAGTCATAATAAAAGATAAAGAATTAATTAAAAATATACCCGGAATAAAGCTGCAAAATCATAATATATTGGTTTTAAGCAATATAAACTATATCAAGCATTATATAGAAGAATATATGCCAAAATATGTGATATTATCAGCAAAATTTAAAAATTATAAAGAAATAGCAGAATACATAAATAGTTATACCACAGGTGAACTATTTATTACTGATTTAGAGAAGAAAAAAAATACTATGTCCAGGGATATATATCTGGGCAGGATTGACAGTATAGAAGATTTAAAAAGAGTACTGGAGATAATAGATAATTTGAATTTAAAAATAAATAGAAAAGAAGAAAATAGCTATAAATTTATACATCAACAGATAATTTCATTTTACTCGATCCAGGGAGGAGTTGGAAAGACAAGTATGGTTTTTAATTTTGCCTGGTATATAAAAAACATTGTTGACGGGAAAATATTAATTATAGATTTGAATTTTTGCGAGGGCCCATCGGACCTGACCATCAGTCTTGGTTTGAACATATCGCCAAATCTAAGTGTATTTATTGAAAAGATTATCCAGGGAAAAGACTGTTTCAATAAATCAATAATAAATTTGGATAATGATAAGATAGATATCCTACAGCCACCGCTGTCTATCTATCAAAGTGATAAGTTTAATATTGATATGCTGGACAGCATAATTTATTCTGCCAGAAACAATTATGATATTATAATAGCTGATATTCCTTTCAGGTATGATAATATTTCGTTAGAGATGTTGAATCTTTCAACTACTTCAATTTTAGTATTATCTCCAAACGTAAAGCTGGCACCAAGGGTAAGCAATTTTCAAAAATTTCTACCAGCCAGTCAAAAGAAGGGAATTATTTTTAATAAAGTAGGCCAGAGTGAAAAAACATATATAGATGAATATAAAAGTATATTAGATATTCCTATTTGTGACCGGATACCTTTTATACCTGAAGGGGATAGGAAAATGATAGCACGCGGCGGTAATTCTTTTGATATTCTGGATTTACAATCAAGAATGTCTAATATAAGAAATTTTATTTTTTAAAAATGAATGAAGAAAAAAAATTATATACTATTAAAGAAGTTTCAGGGCTGGTTGGCATTAGCGAATCAGAGATAATCCGGATGGTTATGATTAGGAAATTGCCTGCCATAAGAGTTGGCAAGACTATACGGATCAAAGAAGATGATATGGAGATTTTCTTAAATGGGTTTTTTGGTGAAGAAGAAGTAAAAACTGGCTACAGGGAACCTGTTTTATATACAGCCGAACAGATTGCAAAAATTTTAAAACTATCAGTTGACAATATATGGAATTTACTGAAAACAGGAAGATTAAAAGGATTCAAGGTAAGGGAAGGTAGAAGCTCCTGGAGGATTCCTGCTGATAGCCTGGAAAAATTCATAGAAAGCAGAACAAAAAAATAGTATAGGTTCTAAAGAATGCTCGATGATAAAAATAAAAAGCCCGGGCTTACTATCTGGGAGAAAATAGCGGTAGCAGTAATTGTTATTTTGATAATTATTATAATTCTTTTAATTTTTAACCAGAATATTAAAGAATATTATGAAATCTTTAAAGATTGGTATGAAAGCAATAACTAACCTCCAGTAAATTCGTATTTTCATTATATTCACTTGAATTTATTTCGGCAGTTTTTTATGAGTTGTATCAGATTTTTTAAGTAATAATCCCCCTTTTTTATAAAGATTCCTCTTCCATTTGCAGCTATTAAAAACTAACTTGAAGAATTTAATAGTATCTATAACAGGATTAACATAGCTGACAAAATTTTTATGATAAATAGTAATGATAGGGATATTTTTTATATTATATCCAAGCCAGCTGGCTTTGATTATTATTTCTGGTTCGGTATCAAAGTTTTTAGTTTCAAGTTTGATATTCTTTAAAGCTTTTGTACTTATATATCTGAACCCGGACTGCACATCGCTGACTCTTATGCCTGCAATATTGGAAATAATCCTTGAAGTAAAGACATTTGTAGCCAATCTTATAAAGGGCATGTTTTTAGTATTGCCAAGCCTGTCCCCAATTATTAAATCTGGATTTTCCTTTTCTATTACTTTAAGAAAATTTTTAATTTCACTCGTCTTATGCTGTCCATCTGCGTCAATAGTTATAACTCCGGTATAATTATTCTTTACAATATAACTAAAACCGGTTTTAAGTGACTGCCCCTTTCCCTTATTTATAGGATGTTTAATTGGTATTATTTTAAAATTTTTAGGAACTGGAATTGATTTTACCGCTTCTAATGTATTATCAGTCGAACCATCATCAACAATGATTATATCCAGTCTGTATTTATGACAATCCTTAATCACTCCTTTAATATATTTCTCTTCATTGTAAGCCGGGATAAGAATTGCAATTCTGGTATTATTGTTTTTCTTTTTTAATTTTATATTACTGGATTTCATATTTAATACTTTTATCTTATAAGAAATTTTTTAAGGATGATATATTTTAGTGTCTGTAATCAAAATATCAACTTTTATATCATGTTCCGATACAGGGATACTGTCAACCACCTGAATATCAAAACAAAGTGCTATCTTTTTTACTCCTTCGGGGATGCGTAGAAGGAGTTTATCATAATATCCTCCTCCATAACCTAAACGGTTCAAGTTCTTATCGAAACTTATTCCAGGAACGACAACCAAATCAATATCTGAAATTTTAGCAGGTCTGCATAAGTCAGTGGTAGGCTCCATTATGCCATAAGCTCCTCTCTCCAACTGTTTTTTTAAATTGTCTACATAGAAGAGCTTTAATTCCTGGCCATGAATTCTGGGCAGGATTATATTTTTTTTGTTTTCCAGTGCCTGCCTGATGATTATGGTAACATCAGTTTCACTTCTAAAAGGATAGAAGATTAAGATATTATTTGAATTATTATAGTAAGCAGTGCCAAAAAATTTTTCTGCTATTATTTTACTTCTTTTTTTTCTATCCCGGATTGGTAGGCTGTTCCTTTTATTTTGAATTCTTTTTCTGATATCACTTTTAAAAAGACTGGTTCTCTCAGATTTATTATCATTCTTCATAAAAAATTATACATAAACCTCCTGGTCCCAGATGTGTTCCCACTACAGTACCGATATCCACTCTTAATATTCTTTTAGGATTAAATGTCTCTTTTATTCTATCATACATTTCTGCGCCATCTTCTTTTGCATCTGAATCTCCTATGGACACTACAAGGTTTTGTGGATTTTTTATCATAGTTTTCATAGAATCAATAAGCTCGGTTTTAGCCTGGTTCCATCTTCTGGCGGTTTTAAATTGAGATACCTCACCATCGTGAAGAGTAAGTATGGGTTTAATTTCTAAAAGTGAAGCAATGAGCCCTTTTGCCTTTCCTATCCTTCCACCTTTTTTTAAATATTTCAGTGTGCTGGGTACGAATAATACTTTAATCTTTGGTTTTAAGTTATATAAACCTTTTAAAATCTCTTCTTTTGATTTGCCTTCCTGTGCCAGTTGGGCTGCCTTCAATACTAAAAAACCCAACGCCATACTAACATATTCGGAATCAATTATCTCTATATCCTTGCCAGACAGTTCTTTTTTTGCCGTCCATGCAGAATTTACAGTACCTGACATCTTTTTTGATATATGAATAGAAATTATACTGTCATATTTTTGGAGGATATCTGTATATGCTTCTATAAAATACCTCGGAGATGGAACGGTAGTAGAGGGCAGTTTTTCAGATGACCTGATTTTCTTGTAAAACTCGCTTATGGTTATCTCTTTTCCATCATCTAAAAAACTTTCCTTATCAAAAATTACTGAAAGTGGTACGACTTTTATATCCAATTCTTTTACAATATCTTTTGGTATGTCAGCAGTACTGTCGGTAACGATTGCCACTTTACTCATTTATCCTCCTTTTTTTAGTTTGTAATAAATAACTATTAACTTATAACTTATATGACCTGCTTATAATTTATACTTTTTTCAAAATAATTTCAATTAAATTCGCAAACCTTTTACCTATAAAAATTTCTTTTTTAAAACCGTCAGAGTGACTGAACTTTTTTTCTTTATTTTTATTTTCAAATTCAGGTTGATTTGACCTTTTTATGTTTCTTATATGAGATAGCCCCAATACCTTTATTTTTAGATAATTTGCCATTATGACTTCTGGAACTGTCGACATTCCAACAGCATCAGCTCCTAACTTGCCCAGCATATCTATCTCAGCATTAGTTTCAAGCACCGGTCCTTTTACACCTGCGTATACGCCTGTTTTTAATTTAAAACCAATATCTTCATCTGCTTCTTTTGCAATACCGGACAATTTTTTATCATATGGGCAACTCATATCAACAAAATAATCATGTTGCCTGCTATATTTGTTGCCAAAAAATGGATTATCAAACATTAAATTTATATGATCTTTTATTATCATAATATCGTCTTCAGTAAAGCCAGGATTTATTCCGCCTGCTGAATTGGTAATTATTAGATTATCTGTTGAAAGATTAGACAGTAAATTTACAGGATATACCACTTCTTTTATATCATACCCTTCATAGAGATGCAGCCTTCCTGAGAATATTAAAATATTTTTGTTTTCCAATTTTCCGTAAACAATAAATTTGCCATGGCCGGAGATGGATGGAACTGACATATGAGGTACATCACTGATATTTAAGGTTATTTTATTCTGTAAAGGTAAAAAATCTATACATCTGTTAAGAAATGAACCAAGTATTAATCCAAAATCAATCTTTTCAGGTATATAGGAAGATAAATAATTACATGTTTCTTTAAGTTTTTCTTCTCCTGGAAAAGCTGATTTTCTCATGAAATAAAAAGGTGGTTTAAATTACCTGTTAAGTATTTTTATTAAATTTTAGCATACTTTTTATATTAAAAATAATTATTATTTTGGTTTTTTTGCCATAATCCTATATAATCTTTCTATTATTTTTTATAATTTGCTTATTGATTTATATATTCTGGAGCAAGTAAATGAATTTTAAAAGAGTATTTTTAAATAGGGCTTTTAGGCTTTTTCTTCTGGTTATAATAATTTTTACATTAATATACCTGTCGGTCAATCTTGGAGCCTGTGAGCCAGGGAAAAGAGTGATTAAAATTGGCAATCAGGCTGTTCTTTCCGGTGAGGACAGATCCTGGGGTGAAAATCAGCTGGTAAGTATCAAACTTGCTGTTTCCAAATTATCTCCTGTCAGAATAGGAGGATTTGACTATGAAATTGAAGTAGTTACTAAAGATGATGAAGGCAATCCGGAAAAAGCTTTTCTGGTTGCACAGGAGATGGCAAATGAGGAAGTGGCGTGTGTAATCGGCTCCACTTTTGATGGAACAACTAAAGTTTCAATACCTGTTTATGAAGAATATGGCATACCTGTAATTTCATCGTATGCTCAAAAAACTGAAATTTCTAAAATGGGAAATAATTTTTTTAGAATGATAATGAATAATAAGCAGAAAATAGAAAATATTGCAGATTTTATCGCAAGCAAAATTAATCCACAGAAACTTATACTTATAAATAACCGGGAGGAATATTCAATAGAACTGGCTGATTACCTGAGAGAAGTATTGTCTGATTATGGCATAGAGACTGCGGGACCAATGTCAATAAAAATAAGTGAAGAAGATGTTGCAGTCATTGCAGAAAACCTGTTAATAGAGGGACCGGATACCATATTCTTTTGTGGAAGTTATAATGAGCTGGCATCTCTTATGACTAAAGCAAGAGAAATTGGTCTGGGGTCAAGATTTATAACAGAGACATTGGGAATGAATGATAAGATTTTTGATTTAGCGGATGCGCAGTATCTGGAGGGCTTGATTGCTATAATTCCCGAACCACCTTCACTTGCCAGTTATTCCCAGGACCCCAGGGCTGAAAATTTCTGGCGTGATTTCAATAATTATTTAAGCCAGATGGACGATCCTGATATTAGTATCGATGGCCCTGGACCATATGCTCCTTACTGCTACGATTCTGTTTTTGTAATTATTGAAGCCATGAAAAGATCCAATTCTATTTCACCAAATGATTACATAGATGAACTTAAAACTACTTCTTATGATGGGTTGGCAGGGCATATTGAATTTGATTCTAACGGTGATAGGGTAAACCCGCGGTCGACAGTTTTTATAGTAAAAGATGGTGCCTGGATAAGATACCAATAAGAAACTATAAAATTTAATTTTTTTTAGAGAAGTTTTTAATTTTGCTGTATCTGGTTTTATTGACTTTTTATTTTGCCTATTATAATCTTTAAGTGTTTCTTATCTTTTAAAATGTTTTATGGAGGTGTGGAGTGAATATATTTAATAAAGTAATCGTTTTGCTAATATTAATCTGTATGATCTGTGTATCACTTATTTCTATTGTAAATGTATTTGTGGAATATTTTAAGTGGTCAGATCTTGCTTTAAGAGTTTTTAATTCGGGGATTAATGTAAATCCATTTATTGCTGCTCTTGCTTTAATGATGGTATTTTCTATAAGTATATTTATAGTGTTATTGGAGTTTTATAGAAGGAGAACAAGAGTAGCAAATATATCCAGCTCTAAAACAGGAAATGCTATGGTGACATTAGAGACTGTGGCTATGCAGATAAAAAATGCAGTAATTAAAATAGATGGTCTGGAAGAAATTAAAGTAAAAATAGTTCCAAAGGCAGCAGGTATAATAATTAATATGAATGCTAAATTAAACGAGGATCTGGAAATCCCCGAAAAGATGCAGGAAATAATAAATGAAGCTGCCGGTATCGTATCGGATAAACTGGGTATTAAAGTTATAAAGACAAATCTTACTGTTATTGGCCTTGTTGCTGGAAGGAAAGAAAAAAAAGTAAGGAAAAAAGGGGAAAAAGAAGAGGCATTAGAAGTAGTACTGGAAGAAGCTAAGGATGTTTCCGAAATAGAAGATGATGACGATAG
>JABMRD010000204.1 GCA_013202875.1 Actinomycetota bacterium
GAAAAAAGCGGAGAGTTAAAAATTGGAAAACTTAACGTAGATGATAATAGGGATATTGCTATAAAATATGGTATCAGCAGTATTCCAACATTGCTACTATTTAAAAATGGAGAAGTAGTCAGGAAACTTATAGGTGCTATGTCCAAAGATAAAATATTAACCGAGATATCTCAATTTTTATAAAATTAATGAGCAGTATTTTTATTGGTGCTTCAGGGTATAGTTATGCTGACTGGAATACTACATTTTATCCAGCAGGACTGGAACAAAAAAACCTACATCTATTTTAATAATCATTATAAAGCGCAAGCTGTAAGACCGGCAAAAATTCTCCAGGGACTTATAGAAGATAGTGATATTTCTACTTCACAAAATTAGACTAATTATATAAAATCTATTAAAAAGTTCCGGGACAGTTATTTATAAATGACAAGGATACAAAGGTATAAGCTATGTATAAAAAAGTTGACAGCAAAGTAGATCTGGTCAAGCTGGAAGAAAAAATTCTAGATTTCTGGAAGAAGAATGATATTTTTAAAAAAAGCCTGAAAAAATCTGAAGGCTATAAAAAGTTTGTATTCTATGAAGGGCCTCCGACTGCTAATGGAGCTCCAGGGGTACATCATGTCCTGTCGCGTGTTTATAAGGATATTTTTCCCAGATATAAGACTATGAAGGGTTATTATGTTCCCAGAAAGGCTGGCTGGGATACCCATGGGCTGCCGGTGGAACTGGAGATGGAAAAAGAGCTGAACATTAATTCCAAAAAAGAAATAGAGGAAATCGGTATTGAAAAATTTAATAAGCTCTGCAGGCAAAGTGTAATGAGATACGAGGAAGACTGGAAGAAACTTACCGAACACATAGGGTTCTGGCTGGATATGGACAATGCTTATTTTACCTTTAAAAATGACTATATCGAAACCGTATGGTGGATCTTGAAGACTATATGGGATAAAAATTTATTATATCAGGACTATAAAATTGTTCCTTACTGTCCGCGGTGCGGAACGGCGCTTTCATCTCATGAGACAGCTCTTGGCTATAGGGAAGTAGAGGATTATTCGGTCATAGTAAAATTCCCTCATGCCGAAAGGGAAAATACATATTTTCTTGTATGGACCACGACTCCATGGACTTTAATTTCCAATGTAGCCGGTGCGGTAAATAAGACTTGCGATTATGTAGAAGTGGAGTATAAGGGTGAAAGTCTAATACTGGTAAAAAATTTGCTTGCAGAAGTTTTTGGAGAGGATGCTGACTGTAAGGTTACCGGTAGTTTTAAAGGCAGTAAGCTGGTTTCTTCCCGTTACGGGCCGCTTTATGATTATGCGGATGGTAATAGCAATGCCTTCAGTATAATAGGCGGTGACTTTGTGTCCACTAAAGAGGGGACCGGAATTGTTCATATAGCGCCCGCCTTTGGTGAAGATGATATGAATGCAGGAAAGGAAAATAATCTGCCGGTTGTTCAGATGGTTGATGAAGAGGGTAAGTTTAAGGAAAGGGTTGAAAAATTTGCCCGTATGGGTATAGAGGAAGCCAATCCGGAAATAATAAAGGACCTAAAAGAAAGGAACCTTCTTTTTAGTATTAAAAAAGTAAAGCACTCTTATCCTTTCTGCTGGAGATGTGACAGTAGATTAATATATTATGCCAGGAAGAGCTGGTATATAAAAACCTCCCGGATAAAGGATGATCTTTTAAAATCCAATGAAGAAATTAACTGGTATCCAGCGCATATAAAACACGGCAGGTTTGGGAATTGGCTGGAAAATAATGTTGACTGGGCTCTTACAAGGGAAAGATACTGGGGCACACCACTTCCGGTATGGATGGACGATAATGGTCATAAAATCTGTATAGGCAGTGTTGCCCAGCTCAGGAAAAAGGCAGTAGATATACCTCGCGATTTGGATCTGCACAGGCCATATGTGGATAATATTATTATAAAATGTGAAAAGTGCGGTAAGGATATGAAAAGGGTGCCTGAAGTAATAGATGTCTGGTTTGACTCTGGTTCAATGCCTTATGCACAATACCACTATCCTTTTGAAAATGTGGAGTTGTTTGAGGATAATTTCCCTGCTGATTTTATATGCGAGGCAATTGACCAGACCCGGGGATGGTTTTATACACTGCTTGCTATCTCTACACTCCTGTTTAAAAAGCCGTGCTTTAAAAATGTACTCTGCCTTGGTCTTATAAATGATGAAAGTGGACAGAAAATGTCCAAGTCCAGGGGCAACGTGGTAAATCCGTGGGATGTTTTAAACAAGCAGGGAGCTGACGCCATGAGGTGGTATTTCTTTACCAGTGTGTCACCATGGCTGTCCAAAAATTTCTCCATAAGAGCCATTGATGAAGTAATCAGGAAATTTATACTTACTCTATGGAATACTTATTCTTTCTTTGTGATTTATGCCAATATAGATAATTTTAATCCTTACGACTATGATCTTAAGGTAGGCGACAGATTTGAGATTGACAGGTGGATAATATCCGAGCTCAACCTGACCGTAAAAAAAGTAAATGAGCTTATGGATGATTTCAATGTTACTGAAAGCGGCAGGCTCATACAGAATTTTGTTGAGGTCCTTTCCAACTGGTATGTCAGAAGAAGCAGGAGAAGGTTCTGGAAGAGTGAAGAAGATAAAGACAAGATAAGCGCCTGCAGTACCCTGTATGAATGCCTGGTGACTATTTCCAGGCTGTGCGCGCCTTTTATACCTTTCATGAGCGAAGAAATCTACAAGAATCTAACCGGCAGCCTTGGAAGAGGGGAAGAAAGTGTGCATCTGGAAAGCTACCCGGCTGCAGATGAGAGCCTGATAGATGAAGAGCTCAGTTTTAAAATGGATACAGCAAGAAAAATAGTAGGTCTTGGGAGAGCGGTCAGGAGCAAGGTCAATATAAAGATCAGGCAGCCGGTTGAAAAGGTGTTGATATATTTTGACGGTGACACCGGTAAAAAAGAGGCTATAAATCATTTTAAGGATATCATAACCAGTGAACTTAATGTTAAAGAATTAGAGTTTGCCGGAGAACTTGATGAACTGGTATCCTATGATATAAAGCCAAACCTGCCTGTGCTTGGTAAAAAATATGGTTCTCTGGTGCCAAAAATAAGAGATGCGCTTCTTTCTGAAAGTTCAGTCCGGATTGCGCTTAAGGTTAAAAATGATAAAAATATAAGTTTGGTTGTAGAAGGCAGAAAAATAGAGCTCTTGCCCGAAGAGATTCTGGTTGATATAAAAAACAAGGAGGGGTTTGGAGTGGAAAGTGATGGAGAATTTACGGTAGGACTTCCTACTGCTATAGCAGGAGAGCTCCTGGAGGAAGGATTCTGCAGGGAACTGGTGCACCAGATACAGAACTTGAGAAAGGAAGCAGGCTTTGAAATAGAAAATACAATAGATACAGCTATTGAGCCGGCAGTGAAGGAAGATGTTTTAGATAAGTTCAAAAACTATATAATGAAGGAGACATTAAGTAAAACTTTGTGTTATGAATTTAAAGAAGATATGTTTATAAAAGAAGTCAGGGTAAATGATAAAAAAATTAAAATTGGCATAAAAGTAGTGGGGAGTATTGTATAAATGATAAGCAGGAGAATCAGAAATGTTCTTATGAATGTATATTTTTTAATAAGCGCTGTTTGTATACTGATTTTGGACCAGGTAACAAAATATATTATAATAGAAAAACTTCCGGTAAACAGCTCCATAGAATTAATTCGCGGGTTTTTTTATATAACCCATCTCAAAAATACCGGCGCAGCCTTTGGACTATTCCAGGACAGCATCAGGATCTTAACCACTATATCATTTGTAGCTATTGTCTTAATAATTATATTAAAGATAATACTTAAGCTTGATTATGCTTTTTATAATGTATCCCTGGGCTTCATATTAGGCGGGGCACTCGGAAATCTTATTGATAGATATTTTGTAGGGGAGGTTACTGATTTCATAAGTTTTACATTCTTCAGGCCTGTATTTAATATAGCAGACAGCTTTATTATAATTGGTTTTTGCCTTATTATAATACTAATACTTAGAGAATATTTTAAAAAAGGAAAGACTCAGGGGAGTTGAGTAAGAGAGAAGACGACACTTTAAATTTTACAGTAGATGCTGGAAGTCCAGGACAGAGAATTGATAAATTTTTAACCAGCAGAATAGAGAATACATCAAGAAGCCATGTTCAGAATATAATCAAAAGAGATAAGGTAAAAGTAAACGGTAAAGTCGTAAACAAGCACTACAAGCTTGCAGAAAATGATAGGGTTACTATTGAAGACTTTAAAGAAGGTGGCCCTTATACTGAAGTAACACCTCAAAAAATAAATCTAAGGATAGTTTATGAAGACCAGTATCTACTGGTGATATCAAAAAAATCGGGTATGCTTACCCATCCTGTTCCTGGCTTCAGTAAAGATACAATTGTCAATGCCCTTCTCTATCATTACGATAAGCTGTCAAACTTATCCGGCAAAGACAGGGTCGGAATTGTGCACAGGCTGGATAAGGATACTTCAGGACTTCTTATAGTAGCAAAGGATGATAATACCCACCGGATACTATCGGAAAAGTTCAAGGAAAGAGAAATTAAAAAAACCTATGCTGCACTGGTATGGGGTAGTTTTTCCGAAAGAAAAGGTGAAATAATTCTTCCCATTGGCCGCTCCAGAATAGATAGGAAGAAAATGAGCATATCTATTGACATGGGTAGAGATGCTGTAACCAGATTTGAGGTTAAAGAAGAATTCGAAAACTCTACACTGCTGGGTGTTCATCCGGAAACAGGAAGAACACATCAAATAAGAGTGCACCTGAGTTATATCGGCCATCCTATAATAGGAGACGCGATATACGGCAGCGCGGAATCAAAAAAAATGGCAGAAGAGTTAGGAATCGGAAGACAATTTTTACATGCAAAAAGATTGGAATTTACCCATCCTGTAACCGGAAAACAAATAGTGCTTGAAGATAAGCTCGCAGATGATTTGTTGAGGTGCCTTAAAATTTTAAGAGGGAGAAGTAGCCACCCCTCAGGACTAAGTTGATCTTATCTCCTGTCTCATAAATATAATATATGATATTGCAAAGCAGATGATTGCCAGCGCAACAATAACCAAAAGCTGCGGCCATACCTGTATCAGACTCTGGCCCAGAGGTAATGGATTTTCCGGTGGCGTCTGAACAACATTAAGAAGTGTAGGCTGGAACAGTCTAGCAGTGGGAATAAGCAGTATGAAAATAGCTTCACCAAATAGTGTGGATGGAGAAATTCTTGAAATACTGCTCCCAATATTAAAATTACGTATCTGGTCAGCTATAGAGGCATTTTCCACCGGAACGACACCATTCGCTATGGCATTGGCAATTATTGGAAGGAAAAACATAAGAAATATCCATATAGCAATGGCAGTGAGTATCGATGCAGAGGTTTTCTCCATAATAACCGAAAATAATATGGAAAGTCCCATCCAGAATCCGCCATAGAAAATACAGATAAATATAAAGAAAAATATTCTCAAGATTTCTTCCGAGGTTGGCGGCACGCCGATTGAAAAAAGGCCAATGCCTGAAATTATAAATACTATGCTTGTTATGATGATACTTAGGGTGGTAATACCGGCCAGAAATTTA
>JABMRD010000205.1 GCA_013202875.1 Actinomycetota bacterium
CTCAATGCCATACTCTACTCTCCTTGCCTCACTTTATATACACTTCTATATTTTTTACATCATTGGTTCCATTTTAAGAACAGGATGATTTACCTTTTGTATCCACTCCAGCACTTCCTCTTCAGTCTCTGCCTCTTCCTCAGTAGCAACTTTATCCAGAAAATCTTCCATTCCCATCTCCTTGGCCCGCTCTTCAAGAATATCTCTAATCTCCTCTTTTAGTGCTTTTGGCATCCATGCCAGCCTTTCCAGCCCTCCATCTGCTTTTATAAATTTTTTTGAACCAATAAAATATTTGCTTATACCTATAAAACCCGGAGTCTGTATTCCACCGCCAACCATTCCAGCCATAGTAGAGAACTTCATACCGCTTGGCGTCATACCCGAGTGTTCCCTGTTTACCGCCATTACTCCATTAGTAGAAGGAAGAATAGTTACAATTACTTCGAAACAGCCGCATGAAGTCATGGGATCTACTATCATAGAATATGCCGAAAAAGATTCCAGGGATTGATTTGAAGCCTTATAAACAAAATCATTTACTCCCTTCCATATTCCCAGTCTTGCATCTATGGTTTCACCTATTTTGATGGGCTGATTTGGTCCGGTGGGATTAATCTCATAGGAAGCCTTACAATCCAGCCAGTTATATGCGCCGCACAGGCCAGGTCTTTCCGGTGAGACAGCGCAGATATGATTGGGAGCAAATGACTGGCAAAGGGTACAGGAATAAAAAGTATCTACAGACTCATCAGTCAGATTTCTGAGCCTTTCATCTCTTGTTCTAAAAACTTCCTTTGCTCTTTTTTTGAGTACTGCTACATCTTCAGGGTTGGTGTAAATCTTTACCTGGATCTTATCCATAATATTACTAAAATTAGAATGCATTTTAGCATGCAGTATGGTTCCTAAATGCTTGATCTTAAAGCCGCTTTTTACTGCTTCCTTGCTGAATCTAACCCAGTTAATATCTCTCTGTCCCATATGGAAAATACCAGTAGCATAGTTGACAAAATAATGTATCTGTCTTTCCATTACCGGCTCAAAATCTTCCTGCATTTTTCTTCCATAAACTAATATTTCAATACCCAGTGGAAGTACATCTCCTTCTTTTACATCATCAACTTCAGGGCCAAATATTTCAATTTTACCATCTTCAACTTCCGAAGAATCGGCCATATGCAGGAACTCTACTGCTTCACTCTTGTTACCGCCAAACTCAATATAGGTATCTTCTTTTCTTACTCTTTCGCCTTCAAAAGCAGGGCCAAAAGCAACCGGTACGTCTACTTTTTCAACAGTGATCTTTAGTCCTCTTATCTCGATAGCTTTGGCGACAATCTCATCATCAGGAATATTTGATACTACATGCTCATAGGTACACACTCCTCTGGGAAGTATTTCTGGAATAGCTGTATCGGCAATAGTGGGAAATCCGTAATTTATGGCGCCGGCAGCATTTGCATATTTCTCTTCATCTACTTCACCAAGGGCCAGAACAAATGCAAATATCCTGTTTTTGTTATAAAGAAGCATTCTTCTATAGTCTCCCGGTTGAACCCCGCCAAAGCTTAAAGCAGCTCTCGTTGCAAAACCTGCCGAATAAATAGTGGAGGTTATATCTTTACCAAATGGGACCAGCCTTGTATTCCAACCTAATTCTACTCCCTCTTCAGCTAATTGCTCAGCCATAGTTTTTCCATCAGTGGACGCGGACATAAAAACATAAATATTTTTTTCCTGGAGTTCTCTTGCAATTTTAACGGCAGTCTTGCTATCCTTGCATGCTCCCACACAGGCAGCAAAGCCGGGCGCTGTCCCATCAACAAATTCAATTCCTCTTTCCCTGATAATCTTGTCTGTTGCTGCACCAAGCCAGATACCATCAACCGGAGAAGGTCCGTCTATATACTTTATGGCTTCTATTATTTCTTCCATCCATAGAGTGGCAATCCCTGCATCTAACGTTCCGCCTAAATACGGAAGCCATAATTTCTCATCCGGAACAGGAGGAAGCAATTTCTTTGCCTCATCAAGAACTTTTTCCGCATCCGATAATTTTTCGACTTTAATCCCTGTCATACTGTATATAATCGGAAGATAATACCCTGTATCAGGGAATTCTATTTTCTGGTCTTTGCCATGTTTTTCAATGCATTCTTTTAATGTTTTTTCTGCACGTTTAAAAATTTTATATGCGCCCTTTATGACACTGGTTGCAATGATTTTAGACATCTCTTAAAGTCCTCCTTGCTTCCATATCTAGTAAAACTCTTTCCTTTTTTATATCTATCCTAAGCGCCTTTCTTTTTTCCTGTATAACACTTATTACCTTGTCCAGTAACTCTTCTATATCTGCAATATACTCCAGCTGACCTCCATATTTTTTCTGCCACCCTTTTGTCATTATATCTTTTACTTCACTGCTGGATTCTACAGGTATAGGCTCCCCGCTAAATACTGTGTATACACCGGAAGCAGCAAAATAAGAACCTATTGAAAGTGCTTTCTCGCTCATCCACTCAGGTGCAATCCCGGCTACCGGAAGATCACTTATATCTTCTCCCAATCCGCCTTCCTGCACTACTTCTGACATAACTGTAAGTATTCGGGAATTATCTACGCAGGAGCCCACATGAAGTACGGGAGGTATTCCAACAGCTTCACATATTGACCTCAGACCATCTCCTGCATATTCCATAGCCTCTGGCTTCATCAAACCGCATTTAGCTATTGAAAGAGCTCCACACCCTGTAGCGACTACTAGGTAATCCCTTTTAATCAGCTCCCTGGTTAAATAATTATGGTATTTATCCTGGGTTATTCTCGCATTATTGCATCCCACTACTCCAACCACACCCTGTATTCTTCCATCAATAATAGCATCATTTAACGGTCTAAAAGATCCCCTGAATCTTCCACCAAGAGCGTATTTGATATATTCATGGGAGAATCCTGCTATCAAATCAGAAGTTACCTCTGGTATGTAGACTTCTCCTTTTCTATTTGAAAAATTATCTATCGCCATTCTAATTATTTCCCGGGCCAGTTCTAATCCATTATCCTCTTTAAATTCCATATGTATGGATCCGGTAATTTTGCACTTGGGTGAAGTCGTAACAAGTTTTGTATGAAATTTTTTGGTTAACTCGCCCAGAGCCTGCATTATGCACTGAATATCAACTACCATTAATTCTATTGCACCAGTCATTACTGCAATTTCCTGTGACAGAAAATTTCCTATGGAAGCTACTCCCTGCCGCATTAATATTTCATTTGCAGTACAGCAAATACCTACTACATTAATACCTTTAGCGCCTTTACTCTTAGCATAATCTATAAGTTCTTTATCATTTGAAAGCTCAACGATGAGCTCGGACAGGGTGGGCTCATGACCATGAATTACCAGATTTACCTCATCTTTGTTTAGCATTCCTAAATTAGCCTTCGCATTAATTGCCCTTGGGGTATTAAATAATATATCCGTGATCTCAGTTGCAATCATAGAACCGCCCCAGCCATCACCTATGGCACCTCTTATTGCCTGATCCAGAATATGCTCAGCATCCTGATCCACCCCCATATTGGTCCTGTGCATTACTTCTACTATCTCTCTATCTATACCCCGGGGAACTACATTATTTTTTTTCCATATCTCCTGTCTTTTTTCAGGTGCCATTTTTATAAGATCAATTTCACCATTCTGCTGTCCAAAAAGGGATAGGGCCTTTTCGGATGACTCTTTGGCTATTTCCTTTATATCTCTATCATCAATCTTGATCCCAAGATTTTTAGCAAACTTCAACAGTTTAAGTTCATCTTTAATTTCTAGACCCGGGGCTTTTTCTTCTGCTACCAGACCCAGCAAGTGTGCCAGATCTCTTCCATGATCAGAGTGAGCCGCAGCGCCCGCTGCAATGTGACGGGCTAGATTTCTGGCAGCAATAGTTCCCATAGTTGCACCGCACAATCCGGTCTTATCTTCTCTTACCCTGCAGGGACCCATTGCACAATTCTTACAGCAAATTCCTGAAACCCCGGAACCAATAGGACAGCATTTCATAGTCTGAGCTCTATCAAAAGCAGTTTCTATTTCCTTTAAATCCCCTGCTGCCATTTTTTCCATAATTTCGATAACTGCCCTGTCTTCGGTTATCTCCTTATATTTTTTCTCTTCATCATCTTTTTTCATTTTATTATATCAAAGCATCCTTTCCGGCTTAAAAGTCACCATAAATCTTTTATGATCTCTTTAATCAGGCTTACTGCTTTAGGGTGTCTCATTACAATAATATCAGTTCCTGAAAGCAGCATGCTCATACATGAAATTGTTTCCCAGTTTATCCCTCTTTCTTCCTGACTGCCCCACCGGGGATAGTTCTCTTCGCTTTCTTTAACTTCTTTCACTTTCCAGACTTCGGGAGCAATATTATTTATAATTGGCATCTGGGTCATTTTATCGTCCTGTATAAGTGCGGCAATCTTCAACCTCTCCATAGCAGAATAGCAGTATTCTATTCCATAACCAAGACCTGAACTTGAAGGATCCATAGCTACTCTGTCAGCAGATAGACCCAGATTGGTAAGTAATATATTTAGCTGCTTGGCTATATTTACATCAAGCGGATTTAATGCCACAACATTATTATTGTAAGCCATAGCTGCCGCAGCCATGGTCTTATAATTATCTTCTTCTACCCAGCCCATCAAAATATTACTATCTTTATTCTTTTCAGAAATTTTTTTCATCACCTCAGCAATTTTCTCCATTGGGCCGGTTCCGTATACTATTAACGGCTTGCCAATAGATTCCCTTACAGTTTTAGTAATCTCTGCAGCATCTTCGGGGCTCATATCCCCGGCATCCGGGTTGATTTTTGAAAGCTTTAAACATATAGCATCTGCGCCATACTCATTAATACTCTTCTGCGCCCATTTTACAGGATCATCAAAAACATCATCATAATACTTACTTACAACTTGCGGCCAATCAGAAGGTTTTGCATCATAAACTTCAATTGCAATAATAGGCTTGTTGGGTATTTCACCTTCAAAATTATAAAAAGGCAGGGCAGCTTCTCCACCAACTGCAGTTTCTGTATCGTCCTTACCCAGTTTTACCACATTAATCTTTCCGGTATAAGTATTTTTTGGAACTTGCAAACTCAATCTCTCCCTCTTTGTAAATTAGTAATCTTACTTATTATAAATAAATTAACCTGCATACCAAATAATAATCTAAAATATTCTATCATTTTTTGCAGAAAACTGCAGTTTGTTTTAAAATCTCTGTCTGTTCAGAAATAAGTATTAAATTATTTAATACTTTAAATAATTTTATACTGCAAATTTGTGCATACAGTGAACAATTTCTCATATAGTACATAATATATTAAAACTCTCAAATTTCAAGTTACAAAAGCATGATTATTTTTAGAGTATTTTCTAATTTTAAACATTACAGTTTAAGTTTTTCTATTAACCCCCTTACCTGTTTTAGTGCCAGGCTGTCTTCCGTGATATTAAATATTGTTTTTCCGCTGATATCCATTTCATAAATATTATCATCCATATTTATAATCCCCAGCAAATCAAGCTTTTTCTCCTCTATATATTCCTTGAGCCTGTCATCTAGTTTCCCATTAACCCTGTTTACTATCAGAAATATTTTTTCCGTATTTATATTAATTTCCTCAGAAAGGTCTCTTATCCTTGATGCAGTGAGAATTCCTTTAGGTGAGGGGTCAGATATTATAAGTAGATAATTAACATTGCTGGTTGTCCCCCTGCTTAGATGTTCCATGCCGGCTTCGTTATCCATAACAATATAATCATAATTATCCTGCAGGATATCTATATATTTTTTAAAGAGATTATTGGCATAGCAATAGCAGCCGGGCCCTTCTCCCCTGCCCATGACCAACAGATCAAATCCATTGCTCTCAGATAATGCCTGATGTATATTCATCTCCACCAGCTGATCCTTGTAAATACCTCCAGTAAGGCGCGGTGCTTTTTTCTTAAAATCTTCTCTTATGGCCCCTATGGTATTTGAAACATTGACTCCCAGGAATTCATTAAGATTTGAGTTAGGATCGGCATCCAGCGCCAGGATCGAACCCTTTTTTCCTTCAATCAGGCTCCTGATAATAAGACTACCAATGGTGGTCTTACCTGTGCCTCCTTTTCCAGCTAATGCAATTTTAACATTCACTTATATAAACTTTCTTTTAGTTGGTTCATTTTTTTATCTTGCTACCAAGTGAGTAAAGGCACTCCTCTACTGTTGGAAAATCTTTCATATCAGTATAAGGTAAAAACAGGCCTGCCACATACCTATCCATAAATTTCATATTAACACTTAGCTCAATATAGGTAATATGCTCCGCAATTTTCGAACTTTGCCTGTATTTATCTTCCGAAAGCAAGCTCAGGTAAGCTCCTGTAACCGAAGTGTTTCCAAGAAAAAAATATTTACCGACATCTACATCCGGAAGCATTCCGATAATTACAGTATTTCGGATATTAAGGTGTCTCCCAAGCCCTCCTGCTATATATATCTTATCCAGATCATATATGCTCATGTCAACTTCCTCCAGCAGTGTCTTAATACCTGCATAAATAGCTGCCTTTGCTCTTATTAAATTATCAATATCAACTTCACTGATATATATATCTTCTCCCGCTGCACTATTTTTACCTTCAACTAAAATATACCGGCAATCATCATCTGCGCATTTAAGATATTTATTTCCTATGTCCTTATTAAATTTACCTTTCCTGTCAATAACACCTTTTAAATACATCTCTCCGATTACATCAATCAATCCAGAACCGCAAATACCCACTGGCTTACCTCCACCAATGACCTCAGTCTGGCACTTATAGGTCTTTTGACTAATTGATATTTTTTCGATAGCGCCATCTACTGCTCTAATTCCGCATTTTACCCCCCCACCTTCAAAAGCAGGACCTGCCGAGCAGGAAGCTCCCATCATCCATTCAGAATTTCCTACTACCAGTTCACCATTGGTACCTAAATCTAAAAAAAGTGCTAACTCCTTCTTTCTGTACATATCTGCTGCCAGAATACCTGATGCTATATCCCCTCCAAGGTAACTGGCAACTCCCTGTATATTATACACGTGAGCATTCTTTATATGTTTTATGCCAACCTCTTTCGCAGTGGAACTTGAAAATTTATTGGCAACGGTAACATAAGGTTCTTCTCTTATATATCTGGGAGGAACACCATAAAAAAGATGCATCATTGTAGAGTTTCCGGAAACCATCATTGATACAATACTATCCGCATCTACCTGTGAATTAAACAGTAATCTCCATATTAAATTATTAATTGAATCTATTATTACTTCCTTTAATTTCCCAAGTCCGCCTTTCCTATTTGCATAAACTATCCTGTTAATAATATCATCACCAAATTTTATCTGAGGATTATATTCTGATTCTGAGTTTATTATTTTCCCATTTTCTAAATCTGCAAGGTATATGACCAGAGATGTGGTTCCAATATCCAGGGCTAATCCATAGCTTTTTTTATCTGTACGGCCCGGTTGAATGTCAATAAGAGTGCTGTTTTCCTTATCCATAGTTACCGTAACTTCCCAACTCTTCTCTCTCAAAACCATGGGCAGTTTTCTTATTATATGAATTGGCACCATACAATTTTTTATACCTAAATTTTCCCTGATGCTTTTCTTTAGCCTGAACAGGTCACTGGTTCCATAACTAAGCGATGGTTTTTCAACAACTATGGTCCCCTTTTTTATCCAGGGTTTTATTTCAACAGCTGAAAGCTCATCCTTGCTGATATCAGCATATATTTTAGATTCTATATCCGCAAATCTGCCCTTTTCTATTTTAACCCCAGCTTTCTTCTGACTGGGTACCTCAATAATTAAATCGCTTTCTACCTTAGATAGACACGAAAGGACATAACCGTTTTCTTTTTCTTTTGAGGATATAAACCTGGACTTTTTAGTATTTACTTTTCCTTCCCTTATCTGTACCTTACATCTCCCGCAGGTTCCTGCGCCTCCACAGGAGGAATCGATATGGATCCCGCTGTCAAGTATTGCTTGTTTTAAATTATAATCCGGGGAAACTTTGACAGATTTACCGCTGGGAAGGAACTTTATCAAATATTTTTTTTGATTGTTCATTATTAAAACTGCAACCCTTTAAACTATAAGATATTATAACTGCCAGGCTAAAGAGCTAAAAATATGAAACTATAATTACCGATTTTAGAAATTATATTATATACGCATCTAAAAATCAAAATAGAAAGGCAGCCCCTAAAAACCACCTTTCCATTTCTTTTTTTGTGTTTATTCTTTTATTTATATACCTTATGTATTCCAGATAGATTACCTCGTTTTTACTCGCAACAGCTATAATACTATATCTCGCTTGCAGCAAGCGCCACTATAGTTTCTTCATCTGATTCCACAATAATAACAGCTATACTATAGGTGCCGTTATTAGCATAAATGTTAAAAGTGCTTTCACCGCCACTCTCACTTGTAAATTCACCTTCGTTTTCCCAGCCTTTCAGCTCGCTCTTATACCAGTCAAATACTGTACTTCCCGGATCACTGGTTGATGCGCTAATTGAAAAAGTATCCTTTCCGTCTGCTGTACTTTTCCAGGATGTTACAATTTTCATATCAGGGTATACAGGTACTACTTTTGGGAAATCATCAGGCAGATCTACACCTTCTCCAATAATCATCTCACCTTCATCTGCCTTTATACTTACTCCTTCCTCACTTATATTAACCTCAGCCTCTCCATCTTCATCTGCAACTTTTTGCCCCGGATTAAAACATCCACTGACAGAAAACAGCATAAAAATTGTCATACTTATTACTGCTGTCAGTGCTGCTATCTTTTTCATTTTAAATCTCCTTACTATTTTTAATATTATAATTTTTATTAAAGTATCTATCATTCTATCAAAATAATACTTTTTATAAAGCATAAAAAAATTATACTTAAAATATTCTATACGCTTTATTTCTTAACATCCCATTTATAAAAACTCATAAAGGCTTCTTGCGGTATTTCGACTCCACCAATTCTTTTCATTTTTTTCTTTCCTGATTTTTGCTTTTCAAGAACTTTTCTCTTTCTGGTTATATCCCCGCCATAAAGTCCTGCAGTAACATCTTTTCTATATGGAGCTATTCTTTCTTTTGCTATAACTCTCTTTCCGATTGCCGTCTGTATGGATACCTCAAAGTTCTGTCTTGGTATCAATTTCCTCAGTCTTTGAGTTATTTCCCTGCCCACCTGGTAGGCCTTTTCCTTATGAATTATAATAGACAGTTCATCAATCTTTTCTCCGGCTACCAGTATATCCAGTTTTATAAGATCAGAAGGCTTGTATTCCAGGAGCTCATAATCCAATGAAGCAAATCCTGAAGTTATTGATTTTAGGAGGTTGAAAAAATCCACAATTATTTCTGAAAGAGGCATGGTATATTTAATCTCGACTCTTTCGGGTGATATATACTGCATATCCTTAAAATTGCCTCTCTTCTGGTTTGCCAGCTTCATTACATCTCCAATATAATCTTTTGGAGTAATTATAGTTGCTTCTACATATGGTTCTTCTATTTTTAATATTTTCTCCTGGCCAGGAAAGTCAGAAGGTCTTTTTACTTCAATCACTGAATTGTCATTTTTAGTTATTCTGTAAGCTACATTTGGTGCCGGTGTCAACAACTTCAACCCATATTCTCTTTCAAGTCTTTCCTTTACGATTTCCATATGCAGCATCCCTAAAAAACCACATCTAAAACCAAAACCCAGCGCACTGGAAACTTCAGGGACAAAATCCAGAGAAGAATCGTTTAGTGAAAGCTTGCCCAGAGCATCTCTTAAATTTTCATAATCCCCACCCTCTATAGGAAACAGCCCGGAGTAAACCATAGGTTTCGGCTTTTTATATCCAGGCAGGCTCTTTTCCGCAGGATTTTTTAAAGCAGTTATGGTATCACCTACCACTATGCTTCCTACTTCTTTAATCCCGGTAATAATATAACCCACTTCGCCTGCAGTCAGCATCTCCTTCTCTATCATATCAGGACCAAATATACCCACCTCTTCGACCTCACTTATAAGATTTTCTACAATAAATTTAATTTTATTACCTTTATTTATAGAGCCGTTTACAACCCTTATAAGGACTACTATGCCTCTATAAGAATCATAATGTGAATCAAAGATTAACGCCTGAAGCGGACCTTCAGGGTCTCCGTCCGGGTGTGGTATATCAGCTACTATCCTTTCCAGTATTTCCTCAATTCCGTAGCCTGTCTTTGCGCTGACCTTCAGTATTTTTTCTTCTTTGACTCCCAGCACACTGCCAAGCTCCATAGTAACCTCATCAATTCTTGCACTTTTCATGTCAATCTTATTAATAACCGGAATAATCTCCAGGTTATTATTAACTGCCAGATAAACATTAGCCAGGGTTTGCGCCTGTATTCCCTGGGTAGCATCAACAACCAGTATCGCTCCTTCGCAGGCAGCCAGACTTCTCGAGACTTCATAGGTGAAATCAACATGACCAGGTGTATCAATTAAATTAAAAATATACTGCCTGCCATCTGACTTGCTATCATAAAGAACCCTTACTGAATGAGCCTTTATGGTAATTCCCCGCTCTCTTTCAAGTTCCATATCATCCAGGAATTGATCCAGCATTTCTCTCCGGCTTACAGTCTCAGTTATTTCCAGAATTCTATCAGCCAGGGTGGATTTTCCATGATCAATATGGGCAATTATTGAAAAATTTCTAATTAGTTTGCTGTCTGTCATAATTTAATAAAATAACCTATGTATTCTTTTTTAATTTCTTAAATAATCCCACTGCAAATTTTACCTCTTCCATTTTAAATAGAATAGTACAGACTATATAAATACCAGCCCCGGCAACAATTGCCAAAAATAAAAGCAGGATAAGCAACCATGGACGACCCTGATAAGCAAAATTTTTCAGCCATCCCCATAAAAAGTATAGTACAGCACTCATTACAGCTGCTGAAGCAAAAATCTTTCCATACGATACAAATATTCTCCTGCCTCCAAAATTTCCTATTTTTTTCCTGAGTATTACAACAAGGATTACCACATTGCATAATGCAACCAGCGATGTGGACAGAGCAAGTCCGCCAACACCCATA
Source organism: Actinomycetota bacterium (assembly GCA_013202875.1). Lineage (GTDB taxonomy): Bacteria > Actinomycetota > Humimicrobiia > Humimicrobiales > Humimicrobiaceae > Hydromicrobium. Next base: position 11,214 of record JABMRD010000205.1, read on the forward strand.
AAATTTATTAAAATCCAGTCAAGGATCAAATTAACAATAATAGAAAAACTTGCAATCTTAAGCGGAGTTTTTACATTCTTAAATGCATAAAACATACGGTTAAGAATCATAAGAAGTCCAAAAAATATAAGGCCGAGACTGTGAAAAATCAGAATGTATGCTACCTTTTTTGTATCCACTGGACCGAAATTATAGCGTTCAAACAGGACTTTTATTATAGGGTAGCTTAAAATCACCAGTCCTGCAGTTGCAGGTATCATCATATATCCAATTTCCCTGACTCCAAGGGAAAAACTCTCCTTTATACCCTTAATATCATCTCCTGCCGCCTGCCGGGACATTAATGGATACAATACAGTTACGATAGCCACTGAAAATACCCCGAGCGGCAGATTTGCAACTCTCCACGACAATGTTAAAGCAGTAGTATTCCCTCCTCCCAGATTTAATGCAAAAAAATAGTCCACACTATTATTAAGCTGAACCGCACCTAAACTCAAGAGAATGGGAAGCATAAGTGAAAGGATTTCTCTGACCCCCTTATGTTTGAAATTGATAGCAAACCTGTACTTTAGAGGTGCGACTTTAATCTGGGGCAGCTGTATCACAAGATGCATAAGTGAGCCTGCCATTATTCCTATGGCCATGCTGTATATTCCAAGATGTTGAAAAAGCATGGCAACAGAGATTATGGTAATTACATTCATCACAAAAGGAGCAAGAGAAGGAACAGTAAAAATATTATGTGAATTTAATATACCGGTAGTCAGGCCGGACAGTGACATCAGAACAAGAGAGAATATCATAATTCTGTTCATAACCATAAATTTGTATACATCTAATTGGTTATTTGTGATTTTTGAAAGAATCGCTCCAATTTCCGGAGAAAGAATAAAAATAACGGCAGAGATAACTAAAAACACCACAACCATTATGTTTACAACTGAATTAACAAATATTTTCAAATCATCTTTTTGGTTCCTTTTTAAATATGCCGAATAAATTGGGATAAACGCTGCAATTATCAGACTTTCAGCAAAAAGCACCCTGAAAAGATTAGGAATATAATCTGCCCAGATAAAAGCATCCGTATCAAAGGTCATGCCAAAGTAACCGGCCATCATCTGGTCCCTTACCAGCCCGGAAATCTTTGACAGCAGAATAGCCAGGACTACCAGGAATGTGGCATTAAAAATTCTTCTTCTTGACAGTAGATAATCTTCATTCATGACTATATTATATTACAGATGTTATTAAAAAAAGTATTATATCATTTATATCTACCTGGCAATAAATATTTTTATTTATCTAAAAAAATGCTAAAATGTATTTTCGTTTAAAATTGATAGTCATTGGAGAGGAAATAGATAAATGCCAAACATAAAGTCACAGGAAAAAAGAGACAGACAGAACATTAAAAGAAGAACTAAAAATAAGCTTCTTAAAACCAGAATAAAAACCGATCAAAAAAAGCTTGCTGAAGCCGTAGAGAGCAAAAATATAGAAGAGGCTGAAAAGAACTTCAATATGCTTTCCAAGCACCTGGATAAGGCGGTAAAGAAAAGCGCTGTTCATAAGAATTTTTCAGCCAATAAAAAATCTAAAGCAGCAAAGCTGGTTAATTCAATTAAAATATCTTAAATAATCCCAACTAAAAAAGGACCAGAGTTATTATTCAGACATCTATATCTATAATTTCTGAAATTAACTTTTTAACCAGATGTTTACCTTCAATGGTATTGATTCTAAAACTGATATCATATTTATTTAAGATTTCAAAGACCTTGAGTACTTCAGCTTCTGTATAATTATTGCTTAACTTAATATATTTGCTTACCAGCTTGCCAACAAAATAGGGGGGAACCTTCATATTATTTTCAATATAGTCCGTTACCGATGATTTGCTATTTCCCGATTTAATATATAAAAAACATTTAAACATCCTGTGAATCAATGTGACCAGTCCGATTAAGCTCTGGCCTTCCTCCAGCATAGATCTTAACGCTTTAAGGCTGTCATCTTTATCTCTTTTACCAAGATAATCCACCAGATCAAAAATTTTTAATGAATAAGTACGGCTAACCAAAAATCTTACTGTATCTTCATCAATTACTTTTTTTTCTTCCGAACTTATATAATCATAGAGCTTTTCATACTCTTTCTTTAGTAAATTTAAATCCAGATTCACATTTTCTATCAGGAGCGATGCTGCCTTCTCGGTGAATTTTATTCCATCAGATCCGGATCTTTCTTCCAGCCATTTCTTCAGGCTGCTGCTTAAAGGTGCCTTTAGCTGCACAACTTTTCCCGCTTTCCTGATCGCATCCAGAAGTGCAGGATTAAATTTCTGCTTTAAGGCAGTAATAATAAAAATTATATTTGTGCTACCATTATCTTTTAATGATATTGAATTTATTACTTTTTTTTGCAGATTTGCGGAAATTTTTTCAATATATCTTATTACTACTATTTTTTTGGGGGAAAATAAGGAAGGAGTACTTATATAATTATTGAATTCCTCTTCATCAATTTCTTCTGCTCCATTAAAAATTTTAAAGTCTGTATAAAAATCAATCTTCCCCTTAAGAAATTTTTTTACATTCTCAAGCTTACCCTCCAGTACCGAATCACTGGTACTGATATATAAATAACAGGATGAAAGCTCTTCTAATTTTAAAAGTTCTTTTTTTAATTTATCATCTTTCATATTCATTCATATAATCTAACAGATCGAATAAGTAAACCTGCGTTACACCTGCCTTCTTTTGCTGATGTCGATTCTTTTTATAATTATACATACTGGAATTAATATGATTAAAACTATTATATAGTAAATTTTAATAATATTAAAAACCGCTCTTCTCGAACTGGAATCAAAGTTAAAAAAGTAACTAATTTTACTTGTATGGGGCCCCTATGCATAAAGGTAAAACCATCAATTCCCATATCTCCAACTTTTTTAGGGTTTACTGTTCCACCAAAACCACCAATGTTGAGAAAAAAATCCAGTTATGGTATAAATAATAAGTGTTTATTGGAAAATTTAGATTAATCTGTTAGATTAGTCAATTTGTTTTTTTGAAATAAAGATGGTGCAGTATTCTAGTCAGTACTACCAACAATGAAGACGGGGCTAAAAATCCGTTGAGGGCATATAGATGAAGTCTCTGGTGTTGGCTGCCGACGCCCAGTCGGGGGCTGATGCTGGAGGTTAAGGTTGAAGGGCGATCCGCAATGGCATGCGGGCGTAGACCCTCCTTCCGTGGAGACTCCGTGTGTATTTAGCTTGTAATTGCATATAGAGGCAGACCTGCAAATGTTTTTTACAGCTGCAGCGTAGCCTGCCTTGCGTGGAATAGGGGGAGAACAGAGTAAGAGAAGAGACCAGGGCTTTTTTAATTAGAAGTTCCGGTTATCTTTGCTGGGTGAAACCTATTCTGCAAAAAAGGCTAGTTTTGGTTTGACTGTCGAGGAAAGCTCCTAGACTGCTCTTTTTAAAGAGATACGGTAGGGATTACAGTGTGGACTAAGTGGTAATCTAGTCCTATAGCTGGTGACACTATAGAGGTGAATTTAAAGGAAAACTGCTGATGTGGAAACATGTCAGTATCCGCCTGGGAAATCCTACTAGACCTAAGCCGCAAAGTTTACCTGCCGTATTACCATCTTTATTTATTTGAGGTATAGATATTGGCGAAAAGAAAAAACAGATCTAACAAACAACGCAAAAAAGTAACCCGCTGGATTTTAATAATTCTCTTGTGGACATTTGCTTCAGCGGCTTTTCTGAGTTTCATATCAGAAACGATTCTTAAAAGTATAAATCTGATCGTTGCTTTTGTTCTTCTCATTATCATAATTTTCATAGGTTTATTATTTGACCTTATAGGAGTCTCTGTTACTGCGTGTTCCGAAGTACCTTTTATTGCCATGGCTGCAAAAAAAATTAAAGGTGCTTACCAGGCTCTAAATCTGGTTAAAAATGCTGACAGGGTCTCCAATTTTTGCCTGGATGTAATTGGTGATGTTACTGGCATTGTGAGTGGTTCAATAGGTGCTACCATAATTGTAATCATTCTATTTAAGAATCCTGATTTGAAACAGGTTGTAATGAGTATAATAGTGACAGGTGGAATTGCTACATTTACTGTAGCGGGAAAAGCAGTAGGTAAAAATATTGCTATCAAAAATTGTGTCCCTATAATTAGGAAAACAGGACTTATGATATATTTTTTTACGCAAATTTTTAAAAGAAAATAATGAAGACTTGAAAACAGGAAAAATTTTCGATACCTTTTTTATTTGGTAATTTTTGCCACCTCTTCCATTTTATTTTATAGACTTTTTTGTTAAAATTTTAAGTTCCCTTTATACATTTTTTTGCTGATATTAATTCTTTTTATAATCATACAGGCTGTAAATAATATGATTAAAAGTGCTATATAATAAACTATCACATTTTTTACCGGGAAACTATCAAGATTTATGATACAAAAATCAAACTTACTTAAAATTTTAACCGTTTTCAAGATATATACAAAAAAAATAGAGCTCGGCTTTAAGAGAATACCTCCCATAGGCGGCCAGATTATAGTGACAAAAGAAGAAACAATTAAAATGGATAGAAGAATATAAAATACCGGTATTACGAGAATATTAGCCACTGGTGAAATTAAAGAAACTTCCTTAAAAAAGTAAGCTAAAACAGGAAATAGAACTGTCTGGATAGAAAGAGTAATAAGAGCAATTTTTATAAAAAAACTTCTCTTAAGCTTTAGAAACGGGAAAATATTTCCGGCCAATCTTATTGCAGCCGGGTAGATAAAAACTAATGCTGCCATTGAACCGTATGACATCCAGAATCCCAGATCATAAATAAAATAAGGATTAAAGATAATTATGATGATAAAAGAAAGATATAGTAAAATCTTATGGCTGTATTCCCTATTCCATTCTTTAGCTAAAAGTATAAAAATAACTGTAATTGAAGCTCTTAATATGCTGGCTCTTTCTCCAACTAAAAAATTGTAAACAACCAAAAAAATAACTGAAGCCAAGAATATAAAATAGGATGATCTTATCTTTCTAAAAAACAAATAGACCAGAGAGATAAAAAAAGAAATATGCAGCCCTGAAATAGCAAATAGATGATACACTCCGCATCTTTTAAAAGATTCTGTCAGGTACCCGGGGACATTATTTCTGTTACCAAGTATTACCGCTTCGGCTATGCAGGCATCTTCAATTTCCAGGTTTTTATAAAAAGCATTTTTTAGACAACAGTAAAGCCTGCTCCTAAAACTAAATATTCTATAGCTTAAATTACTGCTCTCAATTTTTTTAATATCTCCATAGCCGGCTATAAAGACTACCTCATCATATCCGCCAGCCATGAAGTTTTTAGAATCATTTTTATCTAAACTCCCGGTCAATCTGAGATGATCATCTCTCAATATCGGCTCAATACCTGTGCTATCCAATTTTACATTTACAAGCTCTCCTGCATTAAAAAGACTATTTAAATTCCCATTACAATCATAAATATATATTTTATCCGCCTCCAACAAAAAACTTAAATTGCCATACCTGTATGTGGGATGGTTTGATACTCTGCCCTCTATAACAATATTATCTTTTATCAGATTTTCATCTTCATAAAGAGATAAAAATATACTTTTACTTTCGTTATACTTATATATATTTATAATTGAATTTCCTATAACAAATAAAATTAAAAATGGGATTATAACTAAAATAACCAACCTTGCATTATCCTGTTTAAAATCAGACCGCAATATCTCCCTGAATGGAAGTTTGTTGCCCTCGAGCTTAATATTGACTTTACCATGGTTGGAAATATTTAAAGAATGTTCATTGTTTAAAATCCTCCTGGTTATTAAAATACCTATAATCAGTATTAATATAATAACCGCAATTTCAGCAATGCGAATATAGGGATTAAATAAATGATATTTACTACCGGTATATACTCCTGCGGTCAATCCAGACGCCCAGAAAAGATAATATTCCCTGTAAAGAAATGATAGTATTTTCCCTTTTATATTATTCAAATAGATATAAACTGATTGATTTCTTCATATTTTTTCTCCCCGATACCTGTGACATTTTTTAATTCCTCTTTTGTTCTGAATAATCCATTTTTATTCCTGTATTCAATAATATTTTGTGCAATTACCGGACCGATTCCGGACAGCGATTCCAGTTCTTTTATATTTGCAGTATTGATATTTATGGTTCTGTTTACCGAAGAGTTGTAATCATTTGAATAACCGCCGGTAAAAAATAAAGAACTGCCGCCGCTGATTTCTTCCTGAGATGGAATATAGATTCTCTGTCCATCGATCACGATCTGGGCAAGATTAATAATCTCCAGACAGGCATTTTCATCCTGCCCGCCTGCAAGCTCCAGTAAGTCTATTATTCTAGCTCCATCTTCAATCTCATAAACACCGGGATTTTTTACCTCGCCACATATATAAACCTTTATGGTATTTTTAAATTGTGGCGAACTACTGAAATCCTGGATGTCCTCTATATCATCTAATGGATCTGGCCAGGGATATTCCCCTTTTCCATCATCAGCTATTATTTTAATTTCATCAGGATGGGAAGTAGTTTCATTTAGCTTGCTGCTACCGGTATAATTTTCTGAGTAGTAACTTTTAAGAATATTTTCTTTCCTTTTTATTTCTACCTGTTGATTTATATAAACAGCAGTGAATAAAGTTATTATTAAAAAAAGTAGCCCAAAAATTGTCATATAGAAATGCCTTCCTCTTTTATATTTAACTTTATAGATAAGGAATCTTGCTCTATTTATTTTTTCTTTTATATCTAATAAACTCATATTCTAAGAATTGTTTATTTATGCTATTATATATTTACACTTTAGCATAAATTAAGACAATATTAAAGTGAAAAATGAGATTCATTTAAATCAAATGGATAAAATAATCTTCAGCAATCAGTCAATAGAAAAGATAAAAATATTAAATAAACATGGGTTTCAAATAAATAAAAAGGCGGCAGTGAATATAATTAAAAATCCTGATAAAATGATAAATGGTTATATAATTACTTCTTTAAGAAATGATAATTCAAAAAAAGAGGTATGCCATGGCTAAAAAATTATTGTTACTGATAGAAAATGAATTCAGGGACGAAGAGGTAATCTATCCATATTACAGGTTTAAAGAAGCCGGTTATGATGTAAAAGTTGTGGGCCCGGAAG
>JABMRD010000206.1 GCA_013202875.1 Actinomycetota bacterium
ATTTGAAGCTATTCTATAATTATCATATTATTGTTAAAATAAAGCGGTATAAAATTTTCCATTAGATTAGGATATATAAGAGCAGTTTTAGATTATCTATTATAAAAATATAGCATGGTTTAAATAAAATATAAGCGTTGAATGAAAGGATTTTATTTTGGCAAGGTGGAGTACTGGTAAAATAGCGGGCATTACTTTTCTTTGTATTTTTGTGCTTTTTATATTTTCCTCAGGCTGTTTTTTTATAGGCTTATTTACCGGGAGCCTGGGTGGAACCTCTTATGCTGTGGGTGATTCGGTTTATGAAATCCGCCTTGAGGGTGTAATTTCTGCAGAGAACTATTTGGGCCTGTTTGGTGGGGCTACAGTTACTCCTGAAAAGATAATCAGCCAGCTTGATGAAGCCAGAAAGAATCCAAACGTGAAAGCAATATTGATCAGAATTAATAGTCCCGGCGGAAGCGCTGCCGCTTCGCAGGAAATATATGAAGAGCTTAAAAAAGTAGAAAAGCCGGTTGTAGTCTCAGTCAGTGAGGTTTGTGCCTCAGGGGCATATTACGTATCAGCTGCAGCTGACAGGATAATTGCTAACAGGTCTTCTTCGGTGGGCAGCATCGGAGTAATAATGCAGATTCCCAATTACGAGGACTTGTATGAAAAATTAGGAATAAAATATACCACCATAAAGCAGGGAAAATTTAAAGATGTAGGAAGTCCTGACAGGCCTATTACTGAAGAAGAAAAAAGATTGCTTGAAGCCCAGCTTAAAGAAATTTACAGGCAGTTTATCACGGATGTTGCCGAAGCAAGAAATATGGACACAGGTGAAGTGGAAGAACTTGCAACAGGGTGGGTTTTTTTAGGGACAGAAGCTTTAGAGCTGGGTCTGATTGACGGTATTGGAACCTATAAAGATGCGATAAATATAGCGGCAGAATTAGGCGGAATTAAAGGTGAACCTAAGGTTATAAGGCAGGAATCAGGTTATTCCCTTATGGATTTAATTTTAGGTTATTATCTTAATTCAGCTATCAGCAAAATATTTTAACGGGATTTTTAAGTAATTTTTTTAAAAAATGATTGATAACATTATTAGTCAGATAAAAGAATCTGAGAAGAAAGCAAAAGAGATTGCAGCCTCATCCAAAAAGGAATCTGCAGAGATTATAGGGGAAGTATACAGGGAAGCGGAAAAAATCCTGAAAGAAGCCGAAAAAGAAGTAAAGGTTATGTACATAGAAGCTGAAAATAAGGCAAAACGTGATGCAGGCAAAGAAGCTGTAAGGCTGGAGAAAGATTTTGACAGGAGGCTGGCGGAAATAAAGGATATTTCCAAAGCTAACCAGGAAAAAGCTATTGAAAAAATTATTCAGAGGATTGTAGATTAATGGCAGTTGCTAAATTAAGTAAACTTTTTATTATTTCACATAAATCCGATACAGAGGAAGTTCTTAAAAAATTACAAAAAATTCCAATTACTGTTGAAGTAAAATCACATACGGACAAAATCGATTTAGAGATCCCGGTTTCAGATACAAGTCCGGAGTACATCACCAGGGTTAAAAGGGCTCTGGATATTCTTAATGATTCTAAGGGCGAAAAACTAAAAAAGATTGCCTCAAGAGCAGGCAAACTGGTAATTAAAAGAAGTGAATACGATAAGATCCCGGAGAGCGCAAACTTTAAAGAAATAGTAGATAATATTTTAGGTATTGAAGATGAAATGGAGAGTTTGGGTGCAAAGATTACCGATATGGAAACAAAAATTAATCAACTGAATGTATGGTCCTGTTACAGAGGTAATCTTGAGGATATAGCGGATGGTGATACTTATACTATAAAATTGGGGATTATTAAAAGGGAAGAATATGGCTTTGAAGAAATTGTAAAAAACCTGGATGAAAATAAAATTTCCTGCGAGAAATTGTCTGAAGGTGGAGATGTTACATACGTAATTCTAGCCTATCATAATCAATATAAGAAGGATGCAGAAGAATATCTGGGCAGTGTTTCCTTTGAGGAGGCAGAAATAACCGGTTATAAGGGCATCATAGAAGAGAATTTAACTAAAATTAAAAAAAATATTAATTTTAACAAAAATAGAAAAAAACACTTACTGGCCGAAATAAGGAAAATATCCTGCCAGTACGAAGAAGCCCTGACAGTTTATCTTGATTACATTGAAAATAA
>JABMRD010000016.1 GCA_013202875.1 Actinomycetota bacterium
GTGCACGATGTTGCAGAAACCATAAGAGCGGTAAAGATTGCTAAAAGAATTACTAACGGATTTTAATATAATCTTAAGATGTTCAGGATAATAATAAAAGATCTTAATTTGTTTGGCTATCATGGTGTGAGGGAAAACGAGAGGGAAGATGGCCAGAATTTCCGCTTCAATATTGAAATTTTAATAAATAAAGGCAGCTTCTTAAATGATGATGATTTAGAAAATACCCTGAATTATTCTGAGGTAATAAGACTTGTAAAAAAGATAAATAGCAGCAATAAATTTAATCTTCTTGAAGCCTTTTCGCAGACAATAGCTGAAGATATAATGAAAATGTCACCACTGGTAGAAAAAGTGACGGTAAAAATAGAAAAAACTTCCCCACCTATAAAAGAGAATCTGGAATCAGTTGGAGTGGAATATGTACTTGATCGTAAAAGAGAGGAAAAAGACAAATCTAAAAATAACAAAGTTGATGTTTTTTTATCTCTTGGCTCCAATGTGGGCGATAGGGAGAATAATTTAAGAAAAGCTGTTGATATGATTGGTGACAATCCACATATTTCTATTATAAAGATGTCTTCTATATACGAAACGGAACCAATGTATATCAAAGACCAGGATTCTTTCTATAATATAGTATTACATGCCCGGGTTTGCGGAGAACTCACGCCGTTTGAAATGATTGGTTTTTTAAAAGGTATTGAGTATGGTTTTGGAAGAAAAAGGTCTGAAAAAAGATATGGTCCAAGAATTATAGATATAGATTTATTATATTACGGAGAAATGGTTATAGAATCTAATTTTTTTACTGTTCCCCACCCTGGAATAGAGGAAAGAAAATTTGTTCTGGTTCCCTTAAGTGAAATAGCTCCTGAATTAAAAATAAAAAGTAGAAATATAGGGAAATTTATTGCAGATTGTAATTTTACCGAAAAGGTAAATTTGATAAAGAGCTGGTAAAAAGTCTACATCATTTTTTTATCTAAATATTAGTAAAAAAAGCTTGCCCTATTGCTTAAAACGTGTTACTTTTTATATATTTAGTAACACTATTAATGGAGGAGCAATATTCACATACCTGATGGATTTATTGATCTTAAAACTGCAGTTTCTACCGCGGTAGTCTCTGCAGGCGGGCTGGCTGCGGCAATCTATAAGGTAAAGAGTTATTTCAAGGCAAAAGTTATTGCACTGATGGGGACAATCTGCGCATTGATCTTTGCCCTGCAGATGCTTAACTTTACAATACCGGGAGGCACTTCCGGACATCTTCTGGGTGGAGCTCTTGCAGCAATAGTACTGGGACCCCATGCCGGGGCCATAGTTATAGCAGTGGTGCTGATCGTACAGGCATTTATCTTTATGGACGGGGGAGTGGTAGCATTAGGAGCGAATATTTTTAATATGGCTATTGTTGGAGTTTATGTTTCTTATTTAATTTACTGGCTGATTGGTAGAATATCAAAAAAAAGGATTGCTTTTTTTATTTCTGTTGCTTTGGCCTCATGGCTTTCGGTGGTAATTGCCTCTTTCTTTGCAGCACTTGAACTTGGGATTTCAGGCACTTATGCTATGGGAATTACTTTAAAGGCAATGGTTGGGGTTCATTCCATAATAGGGATTGGAGAGGCGGTAATTACAGTAGCCATAATTACCTTTATAAATAAAATAAGACCGGATCTTATTTTAACCAGGGAAAGGAGCCTCCAGTGATAAATAGAAGAGATTATACATTTATATTGGCGGGGATAATTGCAGCACTGGTAATTGCCATGTTTGTGTCAGTCTTTGCATCATCTTTTCCTGATGGGCTGGAAAAGGTCGCTGAAAATCTTGGATTTATCGATAAAGCTGAAGAAATAGTTCCGGAAAGTATTTTCCTGATTCCTGATTATGTTTTTGGTGCTGTGGATAATGAACTGTGGCAGACATCTCTGGCCGGACTGTTTGGTGTACTTATTATTCTGGCTGTTTTTGGAGTTGTGTACCTGATTTATAAGGCAGCGGGCAAAAAGGAATAGTTTTTTTACAAATTTAAAAAAAAGGATAGGATTTTAACTCTATTGAGCAGTATTTTAAACATTAGAAGCAAATTAATAATAACCCTGGTAAATATCTTTTTTATTGTCAGTGTGGCGGCAGGGAATTATTTAATATTGGCCTTTTATTTTCTAGCCACCATTATTGTTGTGTTATTATTTAAGCCGAAATTCAAGCAGCTGGCAAAGAGAGTGTCTTTAGTATTCTTATACCCTTTTTTTATCTCTATCTTTATTCCATTTGCAAATGAAGGTGCAATTGTAGCAAAGATCGATTTAAAGGTATTTACTTTAGCTGTGACCGATAATGGTCTTACTATCTTTGCAACTGTGCTTATAAAATCTTTTCTCTCAATACTGCTTCTGGCTTCACTCATTGTATCCACGGACGAAATAGAGCTTTTGCATGGTCTTAGAAAAATACATTTACCCAGGATAATTGTTTCAATAATTTTTTTAATGTACAGGTATATATTTTTAATAGTAGAGGAATCCAGAACCGGCCAGATGGCCATAAAAAGCAGGGTATTCCAAAAATCATATCATACTGTAAATAAGAGACTCACGCATGTTATGGGTAACTTATTTATAAAGTCATTAGACAGGGCAGAAAATGTTTACAGGTCTATGGAAAGCAGGGGTTTTGATGGGAATTTTTATATTATGGAAAAGGAAACCGCAGCAGGGAGTTTAAATATAGTCCTGCTTTTAATCTTTATCCTGGCTCCGATGTCTATAAAAGTTATTGAGCTGACCAGTATTATATAATATGCGTTAAAGTTTTATTTAATTTAAAAACTTTTTTATTTTAATTTAAATGAATAACCAAAAAATAATTGAAGTTAAAAATCTATGTTATAAGTATCTTACCAGCAGAAGGCTGGATGGAGGTTTTAGCAGTTACAAGGAAGTGTTAAAAGGCATCAATTTTTCTGTCGGAAGGGGAGAAAAATTATCCATAATCGGTCCTAATGGTGCAGGAAAATCAACTTTAATGCTGAATATCGCCGGTCTTATGGACGGAAAGTGCCGCACCGGTGAAATATTTATATATGGCAAGAAATTAAATGAAAAAAATATTTATGATATCAGGGAAAAAATA
>JABMRD010000207.1 GCA_013202875.1 Actinomycetota bacterium
CCTTATCACTGCCTATATCATAGGTAAAAGTCCAGCTGTCAGATCCAAGCTCGTACTTGCATATCTGGTGTATTGATATTCTATGTGTCTTGTAATCGTATCGGATTTCATAAATACCTTTTAATCTTTTTTTGGAACGATCGGGAAGTTGTATAAAATCAAGAACATAATGAAAACTTTTAGCAACTTTTATTATTGTATGGTCCAGGCTCCCACCTTTTTTGCCTACAATCATATTTGCTATATCATAAGGAAGGTCAAATACATCGGTCAGATGAATAGTGCTTTTACAATGTCTGGTACCACGGTTTGCAATCTCAACCAGTAGATTTAACATATTTCCATCCCTTGCTTCTCCACAAATAATATAGTCTCCGTCTGAACGCATAAGCTTCTTTGTAATACCGGACAGTTCCTCTCCATCGGCAACAAGCTGCATTATAGGAGCTTCGGGCATAAGCTCATGCATGGGTATTTCTGCATTGGATTCAATTAGAACTCCTTCAAGACTCGGATCTTCAAGCAACTGGAATGTAGTTAGCATGGTAGTTTTAGCAGTTCTAACAGCCCCGCAAAAAAGAATATTAAAACCTACTTTAGCCAGGCTTTTAAGCATACTTACAGCCTCTTCTGGAATAGTTTCTCTTCTGGCCTGTTCTTCAAGAGTATAATTAATTACAACATATTTACGAAATACCATAATATCCTGGCCGGGTTTTGTAAGGGACCCGCCGTAAAAAGTAACCCTCTCCCCGGAGTGCATAAGAATTTCAATGTTTGGTCTGCTCTGCGATATTTCAGGCGTAAGAAGAAGCAGAGCTTTTTTAAGTGCACCGAACCTCTGGGCAGAGATTTTCTGTTCCTGCAGGACCATCTTCCCATCAACTAGATAATAGATTCTCTCCCCTATGATCTTTGCAGATGAGCTTTCAGGAATATCCATCCATCCGCTTATGCCCGCAAGGCCCCATACTTCATGAAAAATACCATCAATTAAGCTCTTATACCATTTAGGATAAGCTATGTTAGTCTTAGCATTATCCTCTAAATATTTGCCTATAAGATCCTTAAAATAATTTACATGGTCGGGTATTCCTATTAAAGCTTTGGTCTGTCGTTCAAGTATTTTAGACTCCTGTCCTTCCGCTTTATTCCACTGGTCTTCAAAATAGGACTGTACGGACCGACAAAGATCCAGGAAGAGTTCTCTTTCACTTAAATATTTCTTACCCGCCGCTTTACTTACTTTTATATTACTTAAATAATTATCAATATAAAATTCTTCTGACTTCTTTTCTTTCCTTAATAAACCAGTATTCATAATTAAACCTTCCCCAGGATTTTTTTAAAAAAATTACCTCTTTTCCCATCCTTTTTACCGGTATATAAAATTTCTATACCCAGCTCTGTACACAGGGAAACTGCTAACTGTTTTATAGAGTTGCTGTACAGCCGGTCATACCCTAGTAGTGTCTTTCTCTTTTTTTCAGCTTCCAGGCTGGGTATGTATTCTAAAAGCGGAATAACAGAAGCCAGTGGCATACCATATTTTTTAGCCAGGCTTATTTCAGTTTCGAGCTCGCCCGAGTCTATATATTTATTTACTACCAGTGAAAAATCATCTGAACTTATACCTAAATTTACAAAAATTTGGTCCAGTAAATTATTGAAATTTCTAAAATGCTTATCACTTTGTGTGGTGACAAGGAATTTTAATTTAGATGAATTTAGGGCACCTATACTCATACCGGTAATAGTGCTGCCTCCATTTATAATGGTAACATTAAAAGTTTTAGAGCAGAGGTCTACCAGTTTTTCAATATGGTCCGGGTGGTAATGCCTGACCTTAGAAATCTCTTTCTCTCCCGGTAAAAAATATAACGAAGAACTTTTTATACATGAGCTTTTAAGCTCCTCTGGTGATAAAATATTGTTTATAAGCCTTTCTTTAATTTCAGAAAGACCATGACTGTCTAAATCTATATTAAAATAAGTGGTACCTTCACTGCC
>JABMRD010000208.1 GCA_013202875.1 Actinomycetota bacterium
GGATTATATCAAAATGGTGAAAACCACCATTTCATATAACGGGTTTAGCATTTACGAACTTGCGAAACAAATTAGGCAGAACGAAGTAAAGTTATAAGTGCTTCGTTAGGTAAAATGTTGATTGGTCAAATTTAAGATTCACACTATTTATATTTTCAATGATTTCTGATCTAGTAAATTAATAATTATTTTATTTATTCTATGCGGACAAACAAGAATAAAGAAGTGCAATAAATCTGAATATTTTATATATAAATCTGGCACTCCAGCGAGATCGTTAGCTTTTTTTGTTAGCTCAGCCCAACTTTGAGTTGTTTTAGGAAATTCTGTATAATTCAAGCCTTCTTCTGTATGCCAAATAAATGTATCTTCAAGGTTATTGGGCTTAAATTCCTTGAAACGAATATGTGACAATTTTTGCCAGTTTTCACTTAATATTTTTCTTTTATTTCTTATGGCCATCATTAAGATCACTGTTTCCAGCATGTAGGAACTACCAGAAAATTGACTGAAGTCGATTTCCGCTTTATCGATTCCGAAGGCAGCCTCAAGAACATCATTTACACTATAATAAGGATTTGCCAAACCGTTCTTGCTTCCATGTGAATTCTTGTTAATGATCCCGAGAAAAAGGCCATCTAGTAAAAAATGTGAAATATGGCTTTCTTTATTAAGTTCTAAATACTTAATTAAGTTAAAAAAATAAGGAAATGCAGACTCTCCCCAAATCCACAAAATATGAATATTGTCTTTTATTAGTTTCAATAGTTTCCCATCTTGAAGATATTCTTTGTCCGTCATTTGAAGATGGATTTCCAATGTCGCCAATGCTCCTAATACAATGGTTGTTCTTGCTCTATAAATAAATCTACCGTCTCCTGTCCAGTCTCCTTCCAGAAAGTCTTTTCTTTTTGAGATCTCAGCTTTAAGGAGCAGTAGATTTCGAACTATCTCTGAAGTAACCAAATTTAGTGAATCAACCCAATCTTTCTCTTTCAGTTCTGTTTTTTGAGCATATCGCGCGATACAAGCAGCCAAAGATGTCCATGCTTCAAAAAGTGCATAAAAATTATTTTTAATCTGATAAGAATTTAGTAAATAAGCAGTTATTATTATACTACTAGCAATAGCATTAATAGCATTAGATTTCTGTTTAGGAATCCCCTTAAAGACTGTATTATTCAGAAAGTTAAAAAACTTATTCTTTGGCAAAAAGTCAGTTCCCTCAGCAAGGAATAGCTCCAAAAACAAACGAAAGTCTTCCAAATTTGTAGGAATAAACTTTCCTTGAGCATCAATAAATTCCTTTAATAATGACTGTCCATTAATAATATTTAAATAAGAATATCTCCTTCCTTTTCTTTGGTTGTCTTCATTCATCTGATCAATTTGGATTCTTACCTCATCAGTTATTTTACCATTTGTAACTATGAAAGATTTATGCACCTTTGTCTTGTCAACAGATGGATGAACTATTGGTAGCTCTATCAACTCTTTTATCTCACCTAAAATATTTCTCCATTCCTTGAGATCTATATTGCCTGTCTTAAGTTGGTATGCACAATAATCGCTACTACTATTTATAGTTACAATATCCTTCCCCTGCTCCATAGGGCGATGAGAGGAAACGTAAATTACCCTATGCCCCTCCTGCGAAAGGACTTGACAGAATGCTATTTGGTAATTTTTCTCATTGGTATTAATCAACCAGTTTTCTATAGCTCTCTCGATCATTCCATTCTTTTCTCTTTCTTTTGATAATATTTTCAAATCTCTTCTTGTAATCAGGGTTACTTTCCCATTCGGGGAACTTTTCCCTAAGTTTAGCTCCCATCTCTGGAGAAACCACAAGTGTGGGCCAATCAGGATTTCCTTGGTCATCGAAAGCGATACTTATTTTATTAAGCATTTCCATAAAAATGTCAAAGCTAAATGGCTGTCCTTTTCCATTTACAACATTTCCAGTTTTACTTGTAATTTCCTTAAGATTATCGAATACAAATTTTGCTTTCTTTTTCTTTATTTCTTCGGCCATGTTTTGAATATTTTCAACGAACGCCATTGGACCTTTTACTATAACATCTTCTCTATTTATTGGAATTTTACTGGAAATCTCTTTATAAGCTGATTGATACAGTTCCTCGTTTTCATCTTTTGATGATGTTTTATTTCCTTCAAAATGCCGCTCCTCTCTTATCTGTGAAAGGAAAGGTTCTTGACGAACGAGGCTTTGAATATAGTTATCAATCGTTTCTACAAATCTTCCTTTTATTTTAGGGAAGTCTGGTAACATTTTCTCATGCCCCCAAATATTTAAGATGATGAGTTTTTTTCTTTTGAAAGCCCCATTATATTTCAACTAACGTAAAATAACTAAACTTCTTTGTTTGGGCTCTCAAATTGTTATGTTTTGCGAACTATTCCGTTTATGCACAACTCGGGGTGAATTTTCGAAAATTAACCACTAATTTTCCTTGTGGTATGTCTTTATTGATTCTTAGCTTATCATAAAACAATTTTATCAATTCTACAAATAATAATATTATATATAGGTAAGTCCGGGGTCCTTCTTGTATCGATGAGGATCCCTTTTTAGTTGCATAAAATAAGGAGTATTTATAAGCAAATCAGAGGGAAACACACTTCTATCTATATAGTCCAGAAAGGACGCTTCAAAGTTGACTAAATTAGTCAAGTATGGTAAAATATACCATATACTGCTTAGTTTTGCTTGAATTAAAGCCTGTCCTCGACCTGATCGGGGATTTAAAAAAAGGAGGTGAAAAATAATGGCCGTAGTAATAACCATCCCTCGTGATTCAGCCTTACAATTCAGACTGGTAGTAGGTGTTAACCCTAATACCGGAGCACCTATCATCAACAGCAAGAC
>JABMRD010000017.1 GCA_013202875.1 Actinomycetota bacterium
CTTCAACTTCCTTAACATCTGTTCTCTGTAAGTTCCTGACTTCAAGAGCTATTTTTTCCAGAGTGGCTCCACAAATTGCCAGAGCTGAAATTAATTGTGCATGCCTGTCTCTTTGAAGAATTTGGGTGGATACAGGTGATGATTTTAAGCCCAGGATATCACAGACTTTTTTCTCGATTTCAGGAGATGTGTTGGCATAAGTGCCAACAGCACCGGATATTTTTCCATATCTAATATTTTCTCTTGCCTGCCTCAGTCTTTCAAGATTTCTTGCCATCTCAAAAGCATACATACAAAACTTAAGCCCCAGAGTGGTTGGCTCTGCATGGATCCCGTGGGTCCTGCCCACCATAACTGTATGGCTATACTTTTTAGATTTGGATTTTAAAATATTTAGAATCTTTTTTATTTTCTTTTCAATTATATCTGTTGCTTCAAGCATCTGCAGCGAAAGAGCGCTGTCCCCAACATCTGATGAGGTCAGCCCATAATGGAGATATTTAGACGAATCTCCAATATATGAAGATACATTGGTCAGGAAAGCAATGACATCATGATGTGTCCCGGTCTCAATCTCATCTATTTTTGAAATTTCAAATTTAGCTTTCTTATTTATATCATCTGCAGCTTTTTTCGGAATAATATTAAAACCTGCCTGCACTCTGGCTACTGCTTTTTCAACCTCAAGCCACTTACTGAATTTATTTTCATCATCCCATACCCTGCCCATCTCTCTCGTGGTATATCTTGGAATCATAACCACTCCTAAAATAAAAATTATTAATATAAATTACACTGCATATTTTTCAATCTATATAACCATCCAAATAATTAATATGGTTACATAAATTCTTCCAGTATTTTTTCTCTAAAAGTTTGATAATTTTTTGAATCATTCAAATCCAGGAGTTCTTCACCACAATCAAAAAAGACCTGATCGTAATCCTTAAGACAGATATCTGAAACTTGTAAAAGCCACTTGCTGCTAAGCTTCCAGCTTTTTAGATCACTTAACCAGCTTTTTTCACTGGAAGGTATATCTCTTTTTATAAAATAATCAAGTTTCCTGGATTTTTTTGAAACCTGTAATAAAAAATCAAGTTTACTTGTAAGAGACGAAATATTCGCTATGCTTAAATCCATATCATTGGCCACTGCTATCACCCCTTGTAATGTTGTATATCATTTCTCTTTTGCAAATATAGATATTTTATTATCTCCCATTTATTTTTAAAACCAGATACCCTGATAATGTTACCGCAGGCTTTTATTTTAGATAACCACTTAAAAATTCCTTTACTTCATCTTCATCCGCAATCTGATAGCTTATGCCATCTATATCAGCCGATTCTGTAGGTACTGTAATCTGATTCATATCCTTACTTGAAAATAATAACACAAATCCTGTAGAACCAAAATCCCATACTGTAAAATCTGATCTGGTTTCTTGGTTCAGAACTTCGATAATTTGGGGAGCTTTGAAAACTATAGAAAAATTAAGCTTCTGTTTTATTATTTCATTTAGCAAATACTTCTGCCTGTTCACTCTATCAAAATCGGATCCTGCAGTTGATGACCTGTCCCTGACAAATGCTAATGACTGCTCCCCGTTCATGGTATAAGTCCCTGGATCAAAGTCCGCACCGGATTTAGGGTCGTGAAGAGGTTCTTCAACTTTTATCTCAATTCCTCCCAATATATCTATTATCTCTTTAAAACCATTGAAATTTGCAACCATTACTCTATCGATTTCGATACCGGTAAGTTCATAAATCTCCTGCTTGATCATCTCATTCCCGCCATATTTATATGCCGCATTAATTTTATTCCATCCATACCCCTCCAGCTGAACTCTTATATCCCGGGGAATAGAAATAAGGCTGTCTTTCTTTCCCCAGCTGCTAACATGGTAGATTATGATGGTATCGGTCAAACTTTTAAACTCATTACTATCTTCTCTTTCGTCCATACCCAGAAGTAGTATATCTTTTCCGCCAGGGTTTAAATCTATAAGAGAGATACACAGGAATACAAACGCTGCCAGTACGAAAATAATCAGTATGGTAATAAAACAACCCTTGGCTTTATTCATATCTTACTTATTCTTTATATCCAATAAATTATTTATTATTGGATATAAAGAATAAGTAAGATATGAATAAAGCCAAG
>JABMRD010000209.1 GCA_013202875.1 Actinomycetota bacterium
CAGAGTTTTCATCAGAACTCACCCCTTTATTTAAATCTTTACAAAATTTTATAATTTTTTATAAAAAAAAGAAATGTAAATTTATTAATATATTATTGGATTTAAGACAAATTCCCAGCTTCAATTTTCCCGAAAAAAATACTGGCTCTTTTTTATTGGATTAGTATATATCAATTAGAAACGCTTAACTTTAATATTTTTATTTATAATAGTCAAGCCAGCAATCAAGGAGGTTAAAAATAAAAGCCAATGAGCAGTATTTGAAATAAAATAATTTAGATAACAGACAAGCAACAGTAAATAAAACTTACAGAAAAGAAAAAAGAGTTGACATACAAATAAATGTTATGTAATATTACTAACAAACAAATAATTAAAACCTTTTAAAAGTTATCCAACAAAGATCTAGGCGAAAAAATATTATATTATGTTTAGAAGAATAAGTATGCTCTAAAAATAATAATATATAAGAATACTGAGAGAAATAAGGGGAGGCGACAGGTATAAAATAGAAAGAGATTTGTTCAGACTGATTAATATAATATATATTAGAAACGTATCCAAAACAAATCCCAAGAAAAATTTATAAAAGATAATGTAAAAAGTAAAGCATTAGAGGAGGTGATTTGTAGGGAAAAATATATGTATTTTTTATAATTGAAAGTTTTTACAAGGAAAGGACTGGAAGATGAAAAAATCATTATTGTGGATAGTAGTGCTGGTACTGAGCATATCAATGGTTGCAGCTTTTTCATTTGCTGGCTGTAAAAAAGAAGCAGCACCAGCAGAGGAAGCCGTAGAGGAAGAAGTGGTAGCAGAGGAAGAAGAAGCAGCTCCATTACCCTCTGGTAAGATTGTAGTCTGGGCGTGGGAAGCAGCCAAAGGTACCCTGGAAGCAGGTATGGCTGGCTTCGCCGAAGCATATCCGGGTATCGAGGTGGAATGGGTAGTGTATAACCCACAAGACGTCTATGTGAACTTGCCTCTGGCTCTTACGGCAGGTGTGGGTGCTCCTGATGTTTGTCTGATAGAGAACAGTCACCTACTTCAGATGGTTGAACTAGGCGGTCTGGTGGATATAACGGAGCAGTTTCAACCCTACATCGAAAGTGTGAATGCATACAAGTTGAAGGAGGCCGTAAAAGAGGGTAGTTACTACGCTGTACCACAGGATAGTGGTCCGGTAGCTATGTATTACCGTCGTGATGTCTTTGAGAAAGCTGGCCTTGCATCAGACCCAGCATCTGTAGAAGAGTTGGTAAGTACCTTTGATAAGTACTACGAAGTGGCAAAGACTATAAAGGAGGAGACCGGCCTCTATATGCAGTCTAACAACAAAGCTAACAACTTAGGTCGGCTCTATGAGATGCTTCTCTGGCAGCGCGGCCTGGGTTACGTTGATAATGAAGGAAAAGTTGCAATTAACAGCCCTGAGGCTATTGAGACTCTGGAATTTTTAGGAAAGATGACGTTTGAGGAGTTGTTCTCTGATGAGTTAGAATGGACCGAAGGGTGGTATGCTGAGCTTGCAAGTCTGGATGAGCCGGTAGCTTCTATTATCGAAGCTTCGTGGATGGATGTTTTCCTGAGAGGATGGATTGCCCCTGGAACCAGTGGCAAGTGGGGTGTAATACGCATGCCTGCCTGGGAAGAAGGTGGAGTGAGAGCAAGCAATGATGGAGGTTCGTCTTTAGTCATCACAACACAGAGTCAGAATCCTGACGCAGCTTGGGCTTTTATTGAGTATACTCTTTTGAGGGATGAGAGCCAGATTAATATGTTTATTGCTGGTGGCTTTACACCGTCGCTAGAGACCTGTTATGACTCGGATGTATTCAGAATAAAATCTGACTTCTATGGTGGCCAGGTTGTTGGTACTCTGTTCAATGAGATTGTGACGGAGATACCTGAAGCAGGGATATATGCAGCAGAGTATGCAGAGATGAATAGTCTTACAGCGGTTGAGATCGCGAAATACTTTACTGGGCAGCAGACTGCTGAGGAAGCTTTAAATAATGCTGCTGCAGCTATTAGGGAGGCTACAGGAAGAGAATAGAGTGACAGTAAAAAAAGTTACAGGGTAAAGGGGAAAAAGTAGGCAAGTGCTCAGTTGTTTGCCTACTTTTCACTTAAGAAATACAATAGCTAGGAAAGGTAAAAACTATGACAACAGACACAAGGGTATTAACAAGAATGAAGAGGAGCTGGGGCGAGGTTAAAAGGAAAAGGTGGGCCTACGCGTTCATCTCTCCATTTTATATTCTTTTTGCTATATTCAGTGTGTACCCTATTATATTTTCTATCTATCTAAGTTTTACAGAATGGAAGGGCATGGGACCTAAGGTCTTTGTGGGCCTGGAGAATTACAGAAGGCTGCTTGGAGATTCTGTTTTCTGGCAGTCTATTAGAAATGGTGTCATTCTCTTCTTTCTATATGTACCAATTATGACCCTTTTAGCTTTGGTTCTGGCAGTCATCCTCAACGCCAAGTTTGTCAGATTTTTTCAGGTTTTTCGGACAATGATCTTTATTCCATATATCACCACCATGATTGCAGCTGGATTTGTTTTCCGCATGATGATGAATATGAAATATGGTTTCTTTAATATATTACTAACCTCAATTGGTATCCCCCCGGTCCCATGGTTGGAGAATGTCTGGTGGGCAAGGATATCACTCAGTCTGTTAGTTATGTGGGCCTGGCTGGGCTATAATATGGTGATAATGCTGGCGGGTCTGCAAACTATCTCCAAAGACCTGGTAGAGGCGGCAACAATAGACGGAGCGAACCCGGTGCAGGCGTTCTTTCGTATAACAGTGCCCCTTATGAAACCCATAATACTGTTCTGTGTGATTCTGTCTACCATAGGGAGCTTTGGTCTTTTTAGTGAGGTCTACTCTCTGACTGTTGGGGGTCGTCCCATGAATGCTACTCTAACACCCATTGTGTACATTTGGCAGCAGGCTTTTCAACATTATAAATTCAGCTATGCTTCAGCTGTATCTTACGTTTACTTTGCAATTATCGTTGTCCTGACATTATTACAGTTAAGGTACTTTGGAAGGGAGGAGTAAAAGTCAAATGGCTGTTATAACAGAGAGTACATTAATTAAAACAAAGACAATAGGAAAGAGGATATTTGTCTACCTGGTGCTGATCTCCATATCCATCTTTATGATACTTCCTTTCTTCTGGGTGCTAATTACATCTTTTAAGCCAATGGAGGAAGTGTTTCACATTCCCATGATCATTTTCTCACGCAATATGAGCCTGGATAACTTCAAGGCTATTATTGATAAGGGAGTTCTGATAAAGTTATGGAATACCTTTTTTATTGCTTTTACAGCTACTGCTCTTAGACTGTTCTTTTGCTCCCTTGCTGGCTATGGCTTTGCCAAGTATCGCTTTCCGGGTCGTGAGTTCCTTTTTTCAGTGCTTATTGCTACCATGATTGTTCCTTTTGCTATAGTTGTTGTTCCTCTCTACATCATGATGAGGGACTTTCGTTGGATAGATACCTTTATGCCTCTAATTATACCAGGAGCTGCCAGTGCATTTGGTATCTTTTTTATGCGTCAGTACATAAGAAGTATACCTGATGAGCTGTTAGATGCAGCCCGCATTGATGGCTGCTCGGAGTTTAGAATATACGCTAGAGTGATCCTACCTGTAGTAACCCCCGGTCTAATCAGCCTGGGGCTTATCTTCTTTATGCAGGTCTGGAATGACTTAATGTGGCCTATGATTATTCTCAAGTCTCCGGAAAAACAAACTCTGCCTGTTATGTTATCAAGCTTAACAGGTCCAGCAGGTATGACCATATACAACCTTCAGATGGCTGTCTCAGTTGTAAGCATAGCTCCCTTGATTATCATCTTCCTGCTCTTTCAGAAGAGGTTCACTGCTGGAATTACCTTCGGGGCAGTTAAAGGTTAGAGAGGCTAAAGCTCGGAAAATTTTTAAAAGTTGGAAGCATTTGTTAGTATGTTGTGTTGCATTCAACAATAGCAGTTACACAGCTTTTTTGTATTCTCAGGACTAGAGAAAAGAGAGAGGAGGTAGTTATTTATTCTTATAGAAATAGCCACTAATTATGGTTTTAAGTGACTACTTTCACAGTAATAAGCAGCATAGTAAAGGAGATAAAATATGAGTCTTAAGAAATTATATTTTGGTGCAGACTACTATCCGGAACACTGGAAAGAAGAAAACTGGGAAAAACATGCTGATTTGATGAGAGGGGCCAACATAAACGTGGTGAGATTGGCTGAGTTCGCATGGAGCAAGATTGAGTCCCAGGAAGGCAAGTTTGATTTTTCATGGCTTGATGAAGCTATCGACATACTGATCAGGAAAGGAATTAAGGTTGTGTTGGGAACACCAACTGCAGCTCCTCCAAAGTGGATGATGGATAAACATCCAGATATTTATAATGTAGATGAATACGGAAATATTCGCGGGTTTGGTAGCAGACGGCACTACTGTTATAATAGTGAGATTTTTCAACAATTTACGCGTAAAATTGTGATAGAAATAGCCGAGCATTACAAAAATAATCCCAATATTGTTGCCTGGCAGATTGATAATGAGTTTGGCGGACTGTGCTATTGTGATAATTGCCTTAAAGCTTTTAAGAGATGGTTAAAGAAACGTTATGGTACAGTTAAAAGGATGAATGAGGAATGGGGAACAGTATTCTGGAGTCAAACGTACAATAATTGGGATGAGGCAATACTTCCTGGATATACAGTTTGTGATTCAGGTACGCCTTATGCTCATAATCCTGGACTTCTTTTAGATTACCGAAGATTCAATTCAGATTCTTGTATTGCATATCAAAAATTACAGGTGGATATCATTCGTAAAATTGCACCGGCTCAGCCTGTAACTCATAACATGATGGGAATGTTTAATGAGATTGATTATTACAAGTTGGGAGAAGATTTAGATTTTGTATCCTTGGATAATTATCCAAACAATCAATGGGGCAAGGCTCATTATGATAGTCCTGGTCTGTCTGCTGATGTCATGAGGGGAATCAAGAAGCAAAATTTTTGGGTAATGGAGCAGCAAAGCGGTCCCTGCGGATGGAATTTCTTTGGAGATACTCCCAAACCTGGCCAGTTACGACTTTGGACTTATCAGCAAATAGCCCATGGGGCTGATGCCATTGTGTATTTCCGGTGGAGAGCTTGTTTATTTGGGATAGAGCAATACTGGTATGGAATTCTGGACCATGATGGGATACCAAGAAGAAGATATTTAGAGATACAGCAGACAGGACAAGAGCTGCAGCGTTTATCAGAATGTCTGGTTGGTCTGAAGGTATTCTCGCAAGTAGCTATTGTGAGGTCTTATGATTGTGAATGGAGTAACATAATTCAATCACATAATAAGAATTTTCAGTATGACAAAATTATTGGTCAATACCACCGGGCATTGACAGAGAATCATATTTCTACTGATATTGTGAATAGTTTGGATGATTTATCATCATATAAATTTGTAATATTGCCCGCACATATACTTATGACGGAAGAGATCAAAAAGCATCTAATGGATTATGTGACAGCGGGTGGCAATTTGTTAATTACTTATCGTTCAGGTGCTCGGGAGTGGAACAACCAGATGACAACAAAGGTACTTCCTGGTTTATTAAAAGAATTAGCAGGTGTGGAAGTAGAGGAATTTGATTCCCTCAATCATGGAAGAACTGTCAAGGTGATGATGAAAAACGAATTAATTGAAGGCTATGCATCTGTGTGGTGTGATATTTTAAAAACTGATGGTGCAGAAATTTTGGCAACATATGCACAAGATTATTTTAGTGGAATGCCTGCCATTACAGTGAATAACCTTGGAAATGGTAAAGTATATTATGTTGGAAGTGACCTGGACCAAAAATTTATAACTCATATGGTAGGTAATTTTACCAGAGAAGGCGGGGTAAATCCTTTATTACCTGAACCTGTTTCCAATGTTGAGGTGATGAAGAGAATAATGGGTGGCAAAGAATATTTGTTTATTCTTAACCATGGAGAAGAAGAAGTTAGTATTCCTATTGATGGATTTGAACTAATTTCTAACACCCAACTGAAGGGAATGCTAATTCTGAAGCCTTATGATGTAGCGATTGTGAAATAGTTTTGGTATGGGGCTTAGGTCATCATTAAATTCCTGGAAGAAGGTACAGCGGAGTCTAATAGAAAATATATAAAACAACAAAAAACATAATAAACATGGAGGCGCAACAGTGAATAGTAATTTATTTCCACAAGGATTTGTTTGGGGAACTGCAACAGCAGCCTATCAAACTGAAGGAGCCTGGGATAGGGATGGGAAAGGTATATCTATCTGGGATACTTTTTCCCATACTCCCGGGAAAGTAGAAAATGGTGATACTGGGGATGTTGCTTGTAATTTTTATAATCTCTACAAAGAAGATATAAAGCTAATGAAAAGCTTAGGCTATAAAGCATTCAGGATGTCAATCTCATGGCCAAGAGTTTTTCCTGAAGGAATTGGAGAGGTTAATAAAAAGGGGATTAAGTTCTACAGAAAAGTTCTAAAAGAGCTAAAAGATAATGATATTATAACTACTGTAACACTATACCACTGGGATCTCCCCCAGGCCCTCCAGGATAAAGGAGGTTGGGAGAGCAGGAAAACAGCAGAAGCTTTTTCCGAGTATGCTGATTTATGTTTTAAAGAATTTGGAGATCTTGTAGATTACTGGATTACTTTTAACGAGCCTTTTGTTACTGCATTTCCTGGTTATTTATTTGGAAATATGGCACCAGGAATTAAAGATATGAATGCTGCTTTACTGACAGTTCATAATTTAAATCTTGCTCATGGATTAGCAGTAAAAAAGTTTAGAAAATATGATTTTAATTCTAAAATTGGAACGGCAAATTGCAGATCCTGGGCAGTACCAGATAATCTTCAAAGTCCCAGTGATATTTATGCTGCAAGGTATGCAGATGAAATGTATTACTTTTCATTTATGGATCCTGTTATGCTTGGACAATATCCTTCATCATACTATGAAACTATTTGCAGGTTTAAATTAAACATAGTTATATCGAAAGAAGATTTAGAAATTATTTCACAAAAGATTGATTTTATTGGTCTAAACTATTATACAAGAATGCTTATACGTTATGATAAAAAAGCACCTTTGGGTTTTTCTGAAGCCAAAGGCCCTCTTGAGAAAACAGAAATGGATAATGAAGTTTATCCTGATGGTCTTTATTATATATTAAAGGACTTAAATAAAAGGTATGGTTCTGTTCCTATATATATTACTGAAAATGGCAGGGCCACCACGGATAAAGTCGTAGATAGTAAAATAGATGATTTGGATAGAATTAAATATCTAAAACAACATTTTGAAGTTTCTGCTAAAGCAATCAAAGAAGGGGTTAACCTTAAAGGGTATTTTGTCTGGTCATTTATGGATAACTTTGAATGGGCGCATGGATACACTAAAAGGTTTGGGCTGGTTTATGTAGATTACAAAAATCAAAAAAGAATTCCAAAAGCTTCCGCTTACTGGTATTCAAAATTTATTAGAGAAAGTTCTTGATGTTATTATAGAGCTTGATGGTTGCAAACTTTTGATGAGGAAATTGCAGGAAAATGAAAAAATAATTTGTTCCAACATTGACAAACAATATTTAGTTAGTTAAAATGACAAACATATATATTTATCACAGTTTGCATATTAATTTATTTAATAAAAGACAGTAGGTTGACAATAATTATTAAATAGATAAACAATTAAATAGCTTATTTGCTTTATGAAATATAGCTGAGGGGTATGGGAGATATCCTGTAAAAATATAATTTATTAATAATGAAGAATTAAAACTATAAAGATAATAGATAATTAAAATTATGTAAGAAAGGTTTGATATGGTAAAAATAGGCTTTGTTCCATCCCACAGGTCACCATTTAATAAGGAGTGGGCAATTAGTATGCGGGATAGGGTAATTAAATCAATTGAGCGAAATATAGAAGAAATTGAGTTAATATATCCTGATAAAAAACTAACAGATGGTGGGCTGGTTACTTTTAAAGAAGATGCAGATAAGGTCATAAAATTATTTAAAGAAAAAGATATTCAGGGACTAATTATAGGCATGATGACTTTTGGCGAGGAAATACCAAATCTTTTAATTGCGGAAGCTTTTGACAGTCTTCCGGTTCAGGTTTTTGGTACCAAAGAAGGACCATTTACTGAGGATGGAAATAGAAAGTCAGATTCATTCTGTGGCACCATATCTACTGCATCAGGACTGGTGAGAAGGAATATAAAATTTGATTTTTCGGGGATTTATTTTCCTGAAGAAGAGGAATTCATATCTGATATAAAAAGGTTTTCTAAAGCAGTGATCGCTCGTGCGGGATTTACAGGCATGAAGATAGGAGCACTTGGACCAAGACCCGCACCTTTTGAGACCTGTGCTATAAATGAGTTAGACCTGATAGAAAAGTTTAGAATTAAAGTCGTGCCTTTTACATTACTTAAGCTAAAGGCAGATATAGAGAATATAAAAGAGGAAGACATAAAAGAAATAGAAAATGAAATAAAAAAATCTTATGACTGCAAGCTTGCAGATGACAGGATAATCTCTAAAATTGCAAGACTTGAATATGTACTTAAAAAATATGCCGGAGAAGAAAATCTTTCCGGTTTTGCAATACAATGCTGGACAGCAATGCAGGAAGAGATAGGGATATCTCCCTGTCTTAGTATGGGAAGGCTGACGGACAGTGGGATAATGTGTGCATGCGAAGTTGATATTCATGGTGCAATTACTATGGCAGTACAGAACTTTTTAACCTTTAGGCAGGATGTGCCCCATTTTATTGACTGGACTATACAGAACCAGGAGAATGAAAACATGCTTTTAGCATGGCACTGTGGGAATGCTCCCATAAGTCTGAAATGCAAATCATGCATGCCCCAGATTAATACCCATTCTGTGCTGGGTTGGCAGATTGGCTATGATAAAAGCTATGGAACAGCAGAATTTCAATTGAAAGAAGGGATTGTGACCTTAAACAGACTGGTGGAAGTAGGCGGCAGATTCAGGATGCTTTCCACAGTTGGAGAAGCAGTGCCTGATAATAGAACACTCAGAGGTTCCTGGAAATGGATTAAAGTAAATAATTTAAAAAGGCTTTATAGGACTATAATTGAAGAAGGCTTTGTACATCATGCCAGTATGATTTTCGGAGACTTGAGAAAAGAAATGAATACTTTCTGTAAATTTACAGGCATAGATGTTATAGAAGTCTGATTTTTTAAATTATAAATATTAAAATGATATATAAATGATAAATTATAATTTAATGATATAATTTTTTATTGTGGTTTATAGAAAAGAAAAAAATAATATTTCACTAAAAGAAATAAATAAGAAAAACATACTTAAGATAGTCATGGAGATGGGGTATATCTCTCGAATTGACATATCAAGAAAGCTTAAAATAAGTCGTCCTACTACTTCAGCTTATATAAGCGAGCTAATTGAAGATGGTCTTATAGAAGAGATTGGTAAAGGTGATTCCACTCCTTCCGGTGGTAAAAAAGCGATGCTTCTTCAGTTTAACGTCAGAGCGGGTTATATATTAGGAGTAATGATAGGAGTAAAGACTATCAGGATTGCTCTAACTGATCTAGGTTCAAACATAATAGAAATAATAAAAATTCCCACTGAAGAATGGCTTGGGCCGGATGCAGTTATAGATAAACTGGTAAAGAACTTGAAGAAGATTATAAGAACATCCAAGGTTAATAAAGAAAAAATAATAGGTATTGGAATAGGAGCTACAGGCTTGGTTGACAGCAAAAAAGGCTTGGTTATTTTCTCACCAAATTTAGATGGATGGAACAATATAAAGCTTAAGGAGATTGTGGAGGAAAAAATTGGGCTTCCTACTTTTATTGAAAATGAATGCAGGATTCAGGCAATTGCAGAAAATAAATACGGACTTGCGAAGGATGTTAAGAATTTTGTCTGCGTTGAGACCGGAACCGGGATAGGTACTGGTGTGTTTATAGATAATAAACTTATTACTGGAGACAAGGGAATGGC
Organism: Actinomycetota bacterium; assembly: GCA_013202875.1. GTDB lineage: Bacteria > Actinomycetota > Humimicrobiia > Humimicrobiales > Humimicrobiaceae > Hydromicrobium. The sequence goes on from JABMRD010000209.1 coordinate 10,109, forward strand.
TGGAGAGGTTGGCCATATAATAACCGATCTTGCTGGAGACAGGATGTGCCACTGTGGAAATACAGGGTGTCTTGAAACTTTATGTTCAATCAGTTCTCTTATAGAGGATATCATGGCTGACATTAGAAAAAATGGAAAGTCTATTGATTATGGCGGTAGAAAGCTTAAAATGAAGGATTTATACCGGCTTTATGGGAATGGCGATAAGATAGTTACTAGAAATGTTGAGAAGAACGCTGAATATCTGGGCATAGGAATTTCAAATACAATTAAAATGTTTAACCCGGAAATTATTATAATTCATGGGAAAATTATTAAATTTGGCAATAAGTATTTAAGCAAAGTTAGAGAATCAGTTTCCAAAAAAACTTTTCCAAAGGTTAAAGATAATTATAATATTCAATTTTCAAAATTGGGAGAAAATGTAGGGTTGATAGGTGCTACCTCTGTTGTTTTTAATAATATATTCGATCTGGATAGTTCAAGTGTCGCTGGTCATTATATTATAAAAAAGAGAATAAGCTAGAATTAAACTCAGGTGATAATAAATATCTTAAGAAAAATACAATATGAGTAAATTTAAATATGTAATAGGTATAGATTTAGGTACTGATTCTGTACGCTCAGTTATTGTAGATGCCTCAAGTGGTGAGGAGATATCATCCCATATATCTTATTTTAAACGATGGGCAGAGGGCCGGTACTGCAATCCTAATAAAAACCAGTTCCGGCAGCATCCTCTGGATCATATCGAATCCTTAGAAGAGTCAGTAGTGGGCGCACTGAAAAAAGTTCCTATGGATATCAAAGATAATGTAATAGGCATAGGGGTAGATACAACTGGTTCTACTGCAGGACCAGTAGATAAAAATGGTATTGCGCTCGCCTTAAAGGAAGAATTTGCTGATAATCCCAATGCTATGTTTGTAATGTGGAAGGATCATACTACAGTAGAAGAAGCAGATTTAATAAACAAAGTCGCCAGATCCTGGGGAGGAGAAGATTATACTAAATATGAGGGAGGAGTATACTCTTCTGAGTGGTTCTGGTCTAAGATTCTTCACATACTAATAGAAGATAATAAGGTAAGAGAAGCTGCTTTCTCCTGGGTAGAGCATGCAGACTGGATACCGGCTGTGCTTACCGGTAATATAGATCCAATGAAGATAAAGCGAAGCAGATGTGCAGCAGGACACAAAGCAATGTGGCATGCTTCCTGGGGCGGCTTGCCTCCGGAAGATTTCCTTAGAAGGATATCACCTCTGCTGTCTGGTCTGAGAGATAGATTGTACACTAAAACTTATACTTCAGATAATGCTGCAGGAGGACTGGCTGATGAGTGGGCAGCGAGGCTAGGCTTAAAAAAAGGTATACCTGTATCAGTAGGAGCTTATGATTCTCATATGGGAGCAGTAGGGGCAGGAGTTAGTCCAGGTACTTTCGTAAAAATAATCGGTACTTCCTGCTGTGATATAAC
>JABMRD010000210.1 GCA_013202875.1 Actinomycetota bacterium
ATAGCAATATCCGATGAAATTCTTATGAAGCCCGGTAAATTAACAGAAGAAGAATGGGTTATTGTAAAAAGACACCCGGAAGTCGGTTATAATATTTCCGGATCATCTCCGCTGCTGGAGCCTATAGCTGACGCATATGATGTTATGACCCATGACAGACCTTACAAGAAAGCAGTTAGCAAGAAAGAAGCTTTAGAAGAACTTGAAAGATGCACCGGAACACAATTTGATTCAAATTTGGTAAAGAAATTTATTAATTTTATTAAAAAAAATAAATTAATTTTAAAATAAATAAGGTTATTCTTAAATAGTTGTTAGTTTATTTTTCACCTCTATTGTATTTATTTATAAAATCCAATCTGAAACTTTCAAAATCTCCTGATATTATGGCATCTCTTGATTGCTTGACTAAATTAAAAATAAAATACAGATTATGAATTGTAAGAAGTACACTTGATAGTATTTCTTTGCTTTTAAACAAATGTTTAATATATGATCTGGTATAATTTTTGCAAGTATAGCAATTACATTTTTCATCCAGTGGATTGAAATCACAAGTATACTTTTTGTTTTTTATATTTATCCTTCCTCCAGAGGTAAAAGCGGAACCATTTCTTGAAATTCTAGTAGGCATTACACAATCAAACATATCTACTCCACTGCCTATAGCTTCCACTATTCCTACCGGATCACCCAATCCCATAAAATATAGCGGTTTCTTATTATCCAGAAATTCAACAGTATGGTTTAAAATATCAAGGGTTCGATCTCTTTTTTCACCAACACTTAATCCACCGATTGCTATACCGTCAAATTCCATCCCAGATATGGATTGGGCACAAAATTTTCTTAAGTTCTTTATAAATCCTCCCTGAACTATACCAAATATCCTTGCCTTTTCATCAAAATCAATTCTATTTTTTACCTTTAAAGAGACCTCCGCCCACTTAAGGGTTCTTTTAGCCGCATTAAGAGTATAGTTATAATCTTCATTAAAAGGGATGCATTCATCAAGAACCATAATAATATCCGAGCCTATCTGATACTGCATTTTTATTACATCTTTGGGAGTAAAAAAATGACTTGATCCATCTATGATTGATTTGAATTCTACCCCATTATCAACAATTTTTCTTATTTTGCTAAGGCTGAATACTTGAAATCCCCCACTGTCAGTTAAAATAGCCCTCGTCCAGTTCATAAATTTATGGAGCCCTCCTGCTTTTTTAATTACCTTAATTCCTGGCTGAAGATAAAGATGATACAGATTGCCAAGTATGATTCCACATCCTGCATCATAAAGCTGCTCATTAGTAACTGCCTTTACTGTTGCCTTGGTGCCTACGGGCATAAATACCGGTGTCTCGATGATTCCTCTTTTTGTAGTCATTATTCCTGCCCTGGCAGATGACCTGTTATCTTTTTTTAAAACTTTAAAAAATGCCATTCCTTTTCTGTTTAAATCATCTCTTTATATTATTTCGCGTTTAATTATTACTTTCATATATTTTACAAAATTTATTGTTTTTTTAAAATTTAGTGGTTTTATCTACGATATTAAAAGCAGGATATAATATTGATACTGTTGAAATGGTAACATTGCTTATTTTATAATCAATTTTGTTGAATTTAGCGATTCAAGCTTTTCTGCAGATCTAAATCTTTTTTCTGATTCTTCTAAAATCATCAACAGCATTTTGCTATATGATATATTTTTTATGTTAGCCATTTTGGCTAAATGCCCATCCCAGCACCAACCTGGATTGGGGTTGACTTCTAATAGTTTGGCCTCTCCCTTTGATGTCAGTCTCCAGTCCAATCGTGCATAATCTTTACACCCGAGCCTTTCAAACAACTTCAGCGAACAATCAATAATAAATCTTTCGGTATCTGCCGATAATTTAGCAGGAATAGATTTAATTTTCCAGTATGGTGAATCCTGCATCCACTTTGCCTCATAACCGCAAATCCTGGGTAGTTCAGGTGGCAGTTCTGAGTAATCCTCTTCTATTATTGGCAGGACTTTATAGGAATCAGGAAAATTTCCTATTATTCCCACACTCAAATCTTTTCCTGAAAGAAATTCTTCAATTAGAATAGGTTTATCGTATCCGAGCTTATCCCTTATTTCAGAAATTACATTTAAAGTTTTTTCAATACCATAAACCACATTTCTTTGAGTTATTCCGAAACTTGAATCACCAAAATTTGGTTTAATAATCATCGGGAATTCAAAAGGAATTTCGAATGAAGTATCTCCAGGCTTTATAAAAAAAGCCTCCGGAATAGTAATTCCCATTTCCTCTGCAACACCCCTCACCAGTGATTTATCATAACAATGTGCAAGACATTGTGGTTCAGACCCGGTATATGGAATTCCCAGAATATCCAGCAGAGCTGGCACATGAAGTTCCTTTGTTGCGTCATTACAGTATCCCTCATCACAAAGATTAAATACAAAATCAATCTTTCCTTTTTCCTGCATTTTAATAAGATCTTTAACCATCGTCTCATGATTGGTGACATACTGAAATCTGTAGTTATAATCTTTTTCAATATCCCTCAAAGAATTTTTAAGCTGATCGATAGTATATAAATCATCATCATCAAACATATAAAACGGTTTTAGAATATCAATTTTATTTGGATCGCCCAATAAAACTACAATGTTTTTCAAATGAGGTTTTTTAGTTTTTACAGGTGTCCAATCCTTCTTTGCAATAGCTGAAATAATAATTCGCTTTTCAGTCATACCGAGATCCTGATTTCTTTTTGAATCCGGTGTTATCGTGCCATGTACAGTTATATTGCTGAACCCTGCTTGCTCTAGGAATTCAATTATTTCCTCCTGCGTATAAAGCCTTTCAGCGTAAAATTGATCTGTCATTACACCATTATCAACATCATTTACTATTTCTCTTGAAATTAAACGAGTCTTATCTAAAGATAATGAGCGTTCACGACAGACAAAATACTTTTTATTTATCCATTCCCATGATCTGGATTTAACATTTTTTTTTAAATAATTTCCGTCAGATACATCAATCAAAAACCGCCCCCAGGGTTTTAGCACTCTTAAAACTTCTTTAAGAACCAGCATATCTTCTTTAGCGGTTTCGAAATAACCAAAACTATTTCCTAAAATCATTACAACATTAAAAGTGTCAGGAGAATATGGCAGTTTTCTCGCATCACCTTCTCTAAACTTAATCATTAAGCTTTCCTTTTTTGCTCTCTGGATTAAGTAATGAGAACGGTCCAATCCTTCAATATGCTTAAATCCTCTATTTGTCAGTTCAATACAATGCCGCCCTTGTCCACAACATAAATCCAATATTTTATCTTCCGGGGATAGATTTAGAACTTTTATAAATAAATCTATTTCTTTTTTGGTAATCTGTTTATCATCTACAACGTCGCCATCAGTTTTTAAATAAGTTGAATTAAAAATATTTTTCCACCAATTCGGGTCCAGGTATTCTTCCAGATTGGATATTGGCCCAATTGTCTTTTTATAGAAATTTGAATTTATACTCTTTCGTGAAGGTTCCGAACTTGAAGAATTTCCTTTCATTTACTACACTCTTTTTTTAAATTAATATTTTATTTAACTTTTTTCTTATATTAATACTTTCATTTTATTTGTAAACTGAAATTTATAAGAGCTATTTTTTTAATGTTTATCTTTTCTGGCATATTAGACGTTAATTAAAATAAAAGTTTTATATTTAAAAAATTTTAAATCATCTTTTCACTTTTGGGAAACTATCCAAATACAAGGCTTAAATTTTTATTTATTTAATTACTTTTTCTTTAGCCCCCCAACAAATCCACCCCGTATTTTATCCAGCATATAGCTTACCATAAAGGCATCAGGATCTTGTTTATAAATTAATTTGTTTAGCCTTGAGAGGCTTACATGTGTGCATACCACATTGATAACTTCTACCTCGCCTTCTCTTCCAGCACCTTTATAACAGGTAAAACCAAAGCCCTCTTTCGAAAGTAGCTCTTTTATTTCTTCATTATGTTTTTTAGAAATAATATTTGTACTTATAAGATCGCGGAATAATTTTTCAGATATTAAAATACCTACTACCGTTCCTACAGCAAAACCAGTTCCATAAGCAAGTATTCCATAAATATTATCAATATCTTTAATTATCCTAACTATTACTGATATAAAGATAGTAACTTCAATAAAACCTACAACTGCAGCAATGGTCTTTCTTCTTCTTACTATCATATTCACTCTAACAGTACCCAGGCTAACATCAATTATTCTTGCAAAAAAAATAATTGATGCCCACATCAGAGTATTAATCAAATCTTACCTCCAGGCTATATCATAATACTTGTAATTTTTGTTTTATATAAATAAAAATTTCGTTATTAAAAAATAAAGGTAACATTATTACCAATATAATTAAAGCTATTCCTGGTATAATCATCCCGGTATTTAGATAATCCTCTCATCCTGACAGTCAAACTTCATCTATTTTAAATTTGTAGTATAATATAAATATATTAATAAAAACTATCATGTAGCTTAAAATTTAAACATAACCTATAAAAGGCTGTCAAAATAATGATAAAATTAAAATTATCAGATGGATTTACGAAATTACATAAAGACCTTTCAAGTCTGAAAAAGATAAAGGATAAAACAGATAGAAAACAGGCAGAAGAATCATTAAAAGAGAATGAGGAGTTCAATAAAAGCATCTTAGAAAATTCTCCAAGCCCCATAATGATTATAAATCCGGATAAATCGATCAGGTATGTTAACCCTGCATTAGAAAAAATTACAGGATTTTCCTTTAAAGAAATTATCAGTCTTGGCAAAAATACTCCCTATCCAGGGTGGATAAAGGAAATAAAAAGTATATATACAAAAAAATTAAAATATGCCATGACGAAAGATATAGACCCAGCTGAACTGCCATTTATAAACAAAAGTGGTCAAAAATTCTGGGTAGAAATTTCATCAAAACCTGTAAAAAACAACCAGCAATTAGAATATGTATTAGTTAATTTCAAAGATATCACAGAACAGAAAAAAGCTTATGATGCTCTGGAAAAAACATTAAATAATACTATAACTACCATGGTTTCAATAGCAGAAAAAAGAGAGCCTTTTATGGCCGGGCATCAAAAAAGAGTTGCAGCACTGTCTGTAAAAATTGCCCGGGAGTTAAATCTCAGTGATGATAAAATTAAAGCTATAAGAACTGCCGCATTTATTCATGATATTGGTAAGATAAACATACCCTTGCCCATTCTTTTGAAACCCGGTAAATTAACAAATAAAGAGTTTAAAATGGTAAAAACTCATCCCCGCGTTGGTTACGATATTGTTAAAAAAATTGAATTTAATTATCCAATAGCAATTTTTATATTACAGCACCACGAAAGATTGAGTGGTTCTGGGTACCCTGACGGTCTGAAAAGTAAAGACATAACTTTAGGGGCAAAAATTATAGGTGTTGCAGATGTAGTAGAGGCAATGTCTTCACCTAGACCATATAGACCTGCTCTCGGTATAGAAAAAGTTCTCGAAGAGATCCAGAATAATAAAGGCAAACTTTATGATCCTGAAATAGTAGAGGCCTGCCTGAAAATTATAACTGATAAGAAATTCTCTTTTAAATAAACAGGCTAAACTATTAGAAATATTTGCAGGCCTGGTCAAAGCCGAATTAACACCTGCGGAGTTGGTTCAAAAGAGCCGACATTGAAACAGGAAAAAGAATGTTTGGCAGACTAAACAGAAGCCACGTGGTAAGTCCCGTGGAGCGTCACCTTATTAGCATACAATCTCCAAAACTATAAAACCTGTAGTTATTCTTCTTTGCCTGTTCGTATGCATTTAGAATATTTTCCCTTCCAGCAAAGGCGGATACCATTACCAGTAGAGTTGATCTTGGTAGATGAAAGTTAGTAATCATCCGGTCTACAGCCTTAAAATTGAACCCGGGGTATATATAAATATCAGTAACCCCTCTATCCCATGTTATTTTTCCATATCTGGACATCAAAGTTTCTAAAACTCTAACCGCAGTAGTACCTACCGCAATAATTTTTTTTCCCATTTCTTTTGACCGGTTGATCTTTTTAGCCTCGGATTCTCTTATATAATAATATTCACTATGCATTTTGTGTTCTTCGATTTCATTTGATGAAATAGGTCTGAAGGTATCCAGTCCTATATTCAAACCCACTTTTGCTAAAACGACTCCCTTATTTTTTATTTCTTTAATTAAATTTTCAGAAAAATGAAGCCCCGCAGTTGGCGCCGCAGAAGAACCTTCCCTTTCTGCATAAATAGTCTGGTAACGGGATTCATCTATATCCTTACATTTAATATACGGAGGTATCGGTATTCTGCCGTATTCATTTAAAATTTTCTCTGCAGATGTATTAAATTCCACAATAGCCTCGCCGTAATCCAGTCTTGATATAACCAAAAAATAATATTTACCTATAATTACCTTGTCTGAGGTGTTGAGTCTTTTTGAAGGTTTAAGCAATACCAGATACTGATTGTCCTTTATTTTATTTAGAACAAAACATTCTATGTTGGCTCCTGTCTTTTCTTTTTTGCCAGGTAGTCTGCACCTGGTAACTTTGCTTTCATTTACAACTAGAACATCCTCGTTGTCGAAGTAATTCAAGATATTGTAAAAAATATCATGCTTTATATCACCCGTATGCCTGTCGAGTACCAGAAGTTTGGAATAATCTCTTCTCTGCAGCGGTCTTTGAGCTATAAATTTTTGGGGAAGTTCATAATCAAATAATTCAATCTTCATATCTTAAGTAAATAGTTAAAAGAGCTTTGGTTCATTTTCTTTTTTTACTCCCAGATATTTAAATGCCAGATTGGTGGCTACTCTGCCCTTTGAAGTTCTTTTTACAAATCCCAGCTGTATTAAATATGGTTCATAAACATCTTCAATAGTATCCACTTCTTCCCCTATTGATGCTGCTATAGTACCGACACCTACCGGTCCACCTTCGAACTTTGTAATCAGGATATTCAATATTTTCTTATCAACCACATCTAAACCCAACTTATCTATATCCAGTTTGCCAAGAGCTTTTTCGGCTATCTGGGTGTCTATTACACTATCGTTGTACATTAGAGCATAATCCCTTACTCTCCGGAGCAGTCTATTAGCAATCCTTGGTGTTCCCCTGCTCCTGCCTGCAATAACTTCGGCACCTTTTTCAGTTATCTTTATATCAAATATATCAGCTGATCTTCTAATAATCTTGACAATACTCTTTTTATCATAATAATCCAGCCTTAAATTTACTCCAAATCTATCCCGCAGCGGTGGAGCTACCAGCCCAATTCTGGTAGTAGCACCAATAATAGTAAAAGGCGCGATGTCAATTCTAATTGACTTTGCAGAAGGACCCTTTCCTATTATTATGTCCAGTTTATAGTCTTCCATAGCCGGGTACAGGATTTCTTCCACACTTCTGTTCAACCTATGAATCTCATCGACAAATAAAACATCAAAATTCTCTAAATTAGTCAATATAGCAGCCAGATCTCCTGCTCTTTCAATAGCCGGGCCGGAAGTAATCCTAAAACCAACCCCTAATTCATTTGCAATTATTTCTGCAAGACATGTTTTCCCCAGACCGGGTGGACCAGATAGGATCACATGATCCAGTGGTTCTTTTCTTTTTTTGGCAGATTTAATAAATATTAGAAGGTTTTCTATTATCTTTTTCTGACCTATAAATTCAGATATAGACCTGGGACGAAGACTCTTGTCCAGCTCAGTATCTACCTTTATATGTTTGGGATTTACATCATTATTTTCTTCATCATTATTTGTCATTTTACCTTTTTCACCCACCATTTTAATTAAATCTCCTTAAGAGCTATTTTTAGGATGTGCTCAA
>JABMRD010000211.1 GCA_013202875.1 Actinomycetota bacterium
CCCCTGACTATTGCAGGTTATAACCGCAGTAATGGGATAATAAACATAGTTTCTATGAGAGTGGGGAAGACTACCGCTTTACTCTCCAGTTTAAAAGAAGGTGACAGTATACTGGATGTTGTGGGACCGCTGGGCAATGCTTCTGAGATTGAAAATTTTGGAAGAGTGATCTGTGTTGGGGGTGGAGTGGGAGTAGCTCCAATTTTTCCTATAGCCAGGGAATTAAAAAAGACTGGCAATTATGTAATCTCCATTATCGGCGCCAGAAGCAAAGACCTTCTTATTTTAAAAGAAGAGATGGAAGATATATCTGATGAACTGCATATCTGCAGCGATGATGGTTCCATTGGATATCATGGTTTTGTATCAGATTTTTTAAAAGAGTATCTGGAGAAAAATTTAACCGGCAATGCATACAAAAGAAAGGATATTGCAAGGGTGATTGCTATTGGCCCGGCTCTTATGATGGCTGCTGTAACTAGAGTGACCGAACCTTTTAGCATAAGGACCATAGTGTCTCTGAATTCCATAATGGTTGATGGAACGGGAATGTGTGGGGCATGTAGAGTAGAAGTGGGAGGAAAAACTAAATTTGTTTGCGTAGATGGGCCGGAGTTTGACGGGCACCAGGTAAATTTTGATCTTCTTCTTTCAAGGCAGAAGGTATACTGTGATCGTGAAAAGGAGTGCATGGATCTTTATAAGCATAAATGCAGGCTGCCGGATTAATAATATGATTGATTAGTTGCAGGAAGAACACTTAAAAAAATGACAAAAAAGACAGATAAGAGGAATATAAAAAAAGAAAAGATTTCACGGGTGGCTATGTCCGAACAGGACCCTGAGAAGAGGAAAAAGAATTTTAATGAAGTTGCTCTGGGATATACTGAAGAAGATGCCCTGCGTGAAGCGTCAAGATGTCTCCAGTGTAAAAATCCTGAATGCATAAAAGGCTGTCCGGTAGAGATTGACATAAAAGGTTTTATTAAACTGATCCAGGAGAAGAAATTTAATGATGCCCTGGAAAAGATCAGGGAACGGAACAGCCTTCCTGCCATATGTGGCAGAGTATGCCCACAGGAAGATCAATGCGAAAAGGTGTGTATCCTGGGCATTAAAGATGATCCGGTAGCTATCGGAAGGCTTGAACGATATGCAGCAGACCGTGAATTAAAAAGAAAAGCTCAAAGGTTAAAAGAATGCGCCTTGTCGGAGATTACCAAACGGTGCACCAGAGAAAAAATAGCAATAATCGGGTCTGGTCCCGGCGGGCTCACCTGTGGGGCAGAATTGGCCAAATTGGGTTATCGGGTTACCATATTTGAAGCTCTGCATGAACCGGGAGGGGTTTTGGTTTATGGTATCCCTGAATTCAGGCTTCCCAAAGAAATAGTGAAAAGAGAAATAGATTACGTAAAGAGTCTGGAAGTTAAGATTGAAGTAAATATGGTAATGGGAAAAATTTTGACCCTGGATGATTTATTTAGCGAAGGATTTAAGGCAGTTTTTATATCCACCGGAGCAGGCCTTCCATATTTTATGGGTATCCCTGGAGAAAATCTGAATGGAGTATATTCTGCTAACGAATATCTCACCAGGTCAAACTTGATGAAAGCCTATAAGTTTCCCCGGTGCGATACTCCGATTATCAGGGGAGACAAAGTTGCGGTAGTTGGTGGGGGAAATGTAGCCATGGACTCAGCCAGGGTAGCAAAAAGGCTGGGGGCAAAACATGTGTATTTGATATATAGAAGAAGTGAAGAAGAGATGCCTGCCAGAAATGAAGAGATAGAGCATGCCAGAGAAGAAGGAATTGATTTTAAACTACTGGTAAATCCTGTTGAGATAATAGGAAAAGATGGCTGGGTGCATAAGATAATGTGTATTAAGATGAAATTAGGAGAACCTGATGACTCTGGCAGGAGAAGACCTTTACCGGTAGAGGGATCGGAATTTGATATAGAGATTGACGTAGTAGTGATGGCTATTGGACAGGGGCCCAACCCCCTTCTAACTTCTACGGTTCCACGATTAGAGCTTATCGGACGTGGGAATATAAAAGCTGATCCGGTGACCGGAAAAACAAATATAGAAGGTGTTTTTGCAGGTGGAGATATAGTTACCGGTGCAGCTACAGTCATACTGGCAATGGGTGCCGGTAAGAGTGCAGCTGCAGCTATAGATGAATATATAAGAACCGGTATCTGGTAATAATAACTATTAATAAGTATCATAAAATAGGTTATAATTTCATTATTAAGCTTATAATTTTAAAGTAACGGAGGTAGAAATGAAAATCAAGGGTTCATTATCAAAATTATTATTTATCTTATTTATGAGTATTCTGATATTCGGGATGATTTTTACCGGATGTTCCAAATCAGTCACAGAGGAAGAAGCAGCGGGAGAAGATAGATCTTATGGAGAACCAGAGGCGGCAATGGTAGAAGAAGCTGCGGTTATGAAGATGGCAGAAGAGTATGTCGAAGAAGAGAAGAGCTCCGGTGATGCTGAGGTACAGTATGGTGAAGTTCCGGTTGCCGGTGATAGAAAAGTTATTAAGACTGCCTATATTGAGCTTGAGATTGAAGTGGGGAAATTTGAAAGTACAATGTTTGGACTTACCAATCTTGCAGAGCAGAATGGAGGCTTTATTTCAAACAGCCAGAGTTATTCTGATGCTGAAGGTAATCTAACCAGTGGAAGCATAACTATAAGGATACCTTCCAATAAATATAATTCTGCTTTAAATAGGGTTAAAGAAATGGGTACGGTTAAAAGTACTTCAAGTTCCGGACAGGATGTGACCCAGGAGTACACCGATCTTGAAAGCAGGCTTAGAAACTACGAAGCTCAGGAGGAAGTCCTTCTGGATCTAATGAAGGAGTCAAAAAAAGTCAGTGACAGTTTAGAAGTACAGAGAGAATTGAGTAATGTTCAGGAGCAGATTGAAATAATCAAGGGAAGAATGGATTACCTGGACGATTTGGTATCTTTTTCTACTATTGAGGTCTACTTCCATGAGC
>JABMRD010000212.1 GCA_013202875.1 Actinomycetota bacterium
AAAGTCATAGTTAAATATTCCTGTAGTGACTTCTGTTTTTTCTATACCACCGTCTTCAGCTACCAGATCAACGTATGATTTTCCATCTTCCTCATATACAGATTGTATGGGAACAAATAAGACGTTTTCTGAGCTGGAAGTGGTTATATCCAGACTTGCCGAAAGACCATATAGAAGTTTGGGGCCATTTTCTATTTCCGGTTTTACTATAAGCTCAAATGAAACCACACCGCCAATATTTGTTGAAATTGGAGATATATTAATTATTTTACCGCTAAATTCATTTTCATAGTAGGCATCCAGCCTTATATCTACATCTTGTTCTAACTGCAGGTTAACCACATCAATCTCATTTATATCTGCACTTATTATAAAGCCACTGCTTATTATGGAAATTGCAGGTACTCCAGGCCCTGCATATTCTCCTTCCTTATAGGCAGAAGAAAGTACTATTCCATTATAAGGTGCATAGATTGTACCGCAATCTATATCCAATTTAACCAGTTCCAGGCTGATCTGGGATAGATTAAGCTGAATTTCAGCTTGATTTATATTTTTAGCGGTTACTTCAATCTGACTTGCAGCAGATTGCGTACTGGAAAGATTTGACCAGTAGGTGGAAGATTGATTTATCAGAGTCTGTTGGTATGCGCCTTCTGCCGAATGGGACTGGGTGGATGCCTGGGCTATCTGGAGATCAGTAGAAGAGATATTTTTCTTTGCTAAATCCAGGGATTTATTGGCACCTTCCAGCGCAGTTAAAGCATTCTGTACCGATTGTTCGGAAAGGCTGGTATTGGTATCAGCCAGCTGCAGTGCTATATGATTTGCATCGAGTGCCTTTTGGTAACTTATTCTGGCAAGCGCCAGGGAATTTTTAGCTGTATTTAGATTTTCTTCTGCCTGGGCAATAAGGAGTTCCTGCCTGCTGTCATCTATCTCTATTAGAGAATCACCTTTGCTAAAAGTATCTCCCTTGCTGAGAGCGCTCAAGACTTTACCTGAAGCAGAAAGGGAGTAGCCGTTTTGTTCGCTGCTGTCCACGTAACCGCTGGTAGTAACAGTCTGGATAATATCACCTTTTGTTACTTCGAAGGTATCCATAATTTCTGAAATATCACCAAGTCTATTACAGGCTGTAAGGTTAAACGAAGCCATTATAATAATAGCAATAGCTGTAATTATAAAAAAAAATTTTCCTGTTATTTTACTTATCATTTCATCTCCTATCCTTCAATGTCCTATCTGAAAATATATATTTAAGATTTATATAAAATATTTACAGTTAAAAATTTACAAATTGAATGTTATTTAACCAGTTATTTTTTAAATTTCAAGAATAATTTTTAATAATTAATTTTAAAATGTAGAAAATACTAATATAATAAATCGTATAAATAATATTATGCTATTATATCATAGAAAATTTACAAGGCTGTGGTAAAAAAATATTTTGTTATTAATAACAGGAAAGGAAGAATAATAATGAGTGACTGGACTGAAATTATAGGAATTTTTGCAAGAGAAATCCTGGATTCAAGGGGAAATCCAACTATAGAAGTTGAAACGGTACTGGATTGCGGAGCAATTGGAAGGGCTTCGGTACCTTCAGGAGCTTCTACCGGAGCATTTGAAGCAGTTGAGCTGAGAGATGGAGATAAGAAAAGGTATATGGGCAGGGGTGTTCAAAAAGCAGTAGAAAATGTAAATTCCTTTATTGCTCCGGAGTTGGAAGGTATGGATGCCGTTTATCAGAGGGAAATAGATGCGGCCATGATTGATCTGGATGGTACGGAGAATAAGTCTAAATTAGGAGCCAATGCAATACTGGGTGTTTCTCTGTCTGTGGCAAAAGCTACCGCTATAGCGCTTGACCTTCCTCTTTACGAATACCTGGGTGGAGTCAATGCACATATTCTTCCTTCGCCGATGATGAATATTCTAAACGGCGGCAAGCATGCTGACAATAGTGTTGACCTGCAGGAATTTATGATAATGCCGCTGGGTGCATCTACTTTCAGTGATGCTTTAAGGATGGGGGTAGAAACATTTCATAGTCTAAAAGCTGTGCTAAGTAAAGACGGACTTAATACTTCAGTAGGGGATGAAGGCGGATTTGCCCCTAACCTTAAAACTAATGAAGATGCAGTAAAGTATATAATCAAAGCTATTGAAAAAGCCGGATTTAAACCCGGGAAAGATATCTATATTGCACTTGACCCTGCAGCTACGGAATTCTATAAGGACGGAAAATATAATCTTAAAGGTGAAGGCAAAGTCTTGACCCCGGCAGAGATGGTTGATTATTATAAAAATCTTACAGAAAAATATCCAATAATCTCAATAGAAGATGGAATGGCTGAAGAAGACTGGGAAGGATGGAAGAAGCTAACCGATAAGATTGGCAAAAAAGTGCAGCTGGTGGGCGATGATCTTTTTGTTACCAATACCAAAAGACTTAAAAAAGGAATTGAACTTGGGGTAACAAATTCTATTTTGATTAAAGTAAATCAGATAGGAACTTTATCCGAAACGCTGGATGCAATCGAGATGGCCAAAACGGCAGGTTATACGGCTGTTATATCTCACCGGTCGGGAGAAACGGAAGATACCACCATTGCTGATATAGTGGTGGGAGTTAATGCCGGCCAGATAAAAACAGGGGCTCCTTCAAGAACAGACAGGGTTTGTAAATATAATCAATTGCTGCGGATCGAGGAAGACCTTGGAAGTGAAGCAAAGTACCTGGGGCTGGATGCCTTCTACAATTTAAAATAAAGAAAGAAAAATTTCCGGTTGTGTATCGCTTTCTGTAAAGAATCCTTAAAAAAACTGCATATCTAACATTTCAGGGAATTGAAATTTGTTGTGCTGGCTTATAAAAAGTATTACAATATAAAAAGTAATACTTGTAAATCAGTAATACTTGTATTATAGTATGGAATATTAATAAAAGGAGCGGAGTTGATATAATGCCAAGGATTACCTCAAAGGGGCAGATAACCATACCTAAAGAAATTAGGGATAAATTTAATATAAAGCCTCATGATATCGGTGAGTTTGCGGTAAAGGAAGGAAATATTGTCTTTACTGTGAAGAAAGGAACCATACTGGATGCCCATATTGAGAAAACAAATAGAAAAATTAATTTTAAAAAGCTCAGGGAACAAATGGAAAAAGATATTGCTGAAGAGATTGTAAGGAAGATGAAATGATTTTCTTAGATACTAATATTTTTTTAAGATATTTTTTAAAAGAAAATGAAACAGTATTTAGAAGATTAGAAAAATTATTTTCTGAAATAATTTTAGGCAATATAATTGGTGTAGCAAATGCAATGATTATTGCTGAAGTTATTTGGGTATTAAGTAGATCTTATAAATGGAATAAAGAAAAAATCTGCGATAATATAGAATTAATTTTAATCACACCCAATATAAGGTTTAAAGATAAAGCAATTTTAGTAAATGCTGTCAATGTTTATAAAGAGAAAAATATAAGTTTTATTGATGCATATAATTATTCTTTCATAAGGGCCAATGGTGTTACCGAAATTTACTCATTTGACAGAGATTTTGACGAACTACAGGATGTAAAAAGACTGGAGCCGTAAGGGATAATTACTTTTTCATAGTTATAATAATTCACCAGGGATTAACTCTAAAATGTTCATTTTTTAACCCTGATCATTGATTAACTTTAAATAATTTCCATAATAAAGAGATTATTTAAAGTCAATACCATATTTTCTATCTTTCCAGCACGCTCCTTCTCCGAATTTGGTCTGAAGAACAGAATTAATACAAATTAATATTATATACACCATTGAAAGAGGGTGAAAAAGTATATCAAGGATTTTGTTTTTAAGTCTGATGGCCAGTATAAATCTAATAATAAGAACAATAAAAACTTGAATAATACCCAGGTTTATTATCATCCTGGACCAATCAAAAAGTAAAACTCCCAGGGGAAGCAAAATAAATGGAAGTAAAAATAACACTGTAATTAATAAAATAACTGCTGACATATTAAAAAGATTATAGTCAAAGGCAGCAAACATAAACTTAGAAAATCCTCTTATCAATTTACTAAAACTTCTATACATTCTACAATATATATTTTTACTTCCATCAAATATCATAAACTTATATCCATATCTTTTTACCTGTTTTGAGATATGTATATCTTCTAAAATTTTAGTTTTTACGGATTCATGTCCCCCGATTTTTTCATAAACCTTTCTTATAAATAATATAAATTGACCATTTGCAGTACAAAATAAGGGATTTTTTGATTTTTTTATAAGAAATAAAGGCAACAGAGTAAGAATCCCAAAATGAACCCAGGTAACCACCATTCTCTCATGAAAAGAAACCATTATCTGTTTTGGAATTGCTGAAAGAGCACCCAAATTATTGTCAGTAAGGCAGCCAATTGCGCTGGAGATTGAATTTTTAAAATGCAGTGTGTCTGCATCTGTAAAAACAAAATACTTTCCCTTTGCATATTTTGATAACTGGTGGCAGGCATAACTTTTTCCAATCCACCCGCTTTCTAGCGGCTTGCCGGTAATAAGCTTTACCCTGCTGTCTTTTTTTGCAAACTCTTCAACAATTAGCGAAGTGCCGTCATTAGAATTATCATCTAATACCAATATTTCTATATTAGGATAATCCTGTTTTGAAAGAGATAGAATACACCTTTTAATATTTTTGGCTTCATTTCTGGCAGGAATCAGTATTGATACCAGAGGAGGAGATTTTATTAAAGATTCCGGAAGTGAATAATTAGCTGTATTTTTAAATAAAATATTGTTAACAATAAAATTAAATAAGAATATTGCCAGAACTGATGTAACAAAATACTGATATAATAAAAATAAATGCATAATAGTAAAATAAAATTATAAAGAACTTAAAATATAATCTTAAGATATGAATAATAAAATTACAAGTTATAAAAAGAATTTTTTTTACAATTTAACTTTAAATCTACCTGGAAAATTACTTTGACATTGTATTTCAAATTATATATATTTTTATTATTTGTTATTAAAAAGGGAAGAAAAAATGGACAAGTTGCAAAATATAATAGAAAAAATAAAAAAGCCGGACTTGAGCTTAGCAAAACAAGCTCAGGCAAGGCTTGACAATCTCACCAAACCGCGGGGCGGCCTGGGAAGGCTTGAAGAGCTGGCAAAACAAATTGTAAGCATTACCGCTAACCTAAACCCCAGGATAGAAAAGAAAGCCATAATTGTAATGGCAGCTGACCACGGTGTTGTTGAAAAAGGCATAAGTGCTTATCCCGGAGAAGTTACCGGTCAGATGGTTTATAATTTTACACATAACGGACGGCTGCTTTTCTGCAAAATTTGATAATATATTAAATTTACTTCCTGCAATGCAAGACTTACCGCTGCAGTATCAGACATTTTAAGCTTTGCAGCGGGTGGTAAAATAAAGGAAACCTTTACTGTTGTTATCTTATATTTATTATTCTCATATATCTGGTATCATACTAGAAACTGAATACGAAATTAAACCGGGGTTTTAAATTTTTATAAGTAAATTACTCAATTGTAATTCTTGAAAAGAAGCTACCA
>JABMRD010000213.1 GCA_013202875.1 Actinomycetota bacterium
AATAGGTGTAGACAGGAGTTTAAAACACATAAACGAGGCGGAATTGGTTTTACTGGTTTTGGATGGAAATAGAAAATTTGAGAAAATGGATTTGGAGATAATTAAAAAAATAGAAAGAAAAAAAACAATTTGCTGTATAAACAAAGTAGATTTAAAACAAAATTTGGAAATGGAAAGGATTAGAAAATATTTTAATGAAAAATTTATTATAAAGATCTCTGTTCTAAAAGGAATAGGAATAAGAAAATTAGAGAACAAAATAAAAGTGTTAATAATGGATAACGGTGATCTTAATCTGGAAGAAAAAATAATTATTAACAGCAGGCATAAAAATATACTAAAAGAAGTAAGCAGTTTGCTGGATAGTGCTGAAAAGGCAATGAAAGAAAAAATGTCAGAGGAATTCCCTTCTTACGATTTAAAAACAGCATATGGTTTATTAGGTGAAATATTAGGTGAAACAACAAGAGATGACCTTTTAGATAAAATATTCAGTCAGTTCTGTATTGGCAAATAAATAATGTCAAAAAACAATATTGTAAGAATATTTGGCGAAAATGTTTCACGTGAAACAAAATTATAAAATCTTTAGTGATTGAAATGATTAAAAATGAAGGAAAATTTAACTATGATGTGATAGTTATAGGTGCCGGCCATGCAGGCTGCGAAGCAGCCCTTGCCTCTGCAAGAAGTGGTGCAGGAACCCTTCTTATATCAATAAATATGGATAGCATAGCTCTTATGCCGCATAGTAGTGCAGTGGGTGGTTTTGGAAGAGGACAACTTATAAGGGAGATAGATGTTTTAGGGGGAGAGATTTCCAGAAATATTGATAAAAATTATATTCATATGAGAACAGCAACCAGCACAGAAGAGCCAGCCATCGGAACTCTGGAGGCTGTGGTTGATAAGAGGAGATATTTTTTATCAATGAAAGAGGTCCTGGAGAACCAGAATAATTTGTATTTAAGGCAGGGGCTTGTAGCAGGTATAGAAGAAAGCAGAAAGAAATATAATTTATATACCAGTGATGGGATTGCTTACTGCTGCAGATCTATTGTTATATGCGCCGGGACTTTCCTGGGAGCAAAAATATTTTGGGGAGGAAATGTAATTGAGGCAGGAAGACAGGGTGAGATATGTTCCAAAAAGCTTCTGGCTGGTTTAGAAAATTTAGGCCTTAAATTTGGCAGGTTAAAAAATTATACGGCTCCTCTAATAGATAGAAAATCAATCAATGTAAAAGTTTTAGAAAAACAATCATATGACAGACACCCTCAAATGTTTTCATATGAAAATAATTTTGATGGGAGAAGCCAGTTATGTAGTTATATAACCAATGCTGGCAAAGACTGTACCGGATATATTTTAAAAAATATAAATAAAAAAGAAGTTAATAGTTGTCAGATTAAATCAGAAACAGCAGAGAGCTGCTTTACGATTGAGGATAAAGTTTTAAAGTTTGAAGATAAAAAAGGTTATATGATCTCTATACTTCCAGTAGGCAGGGAGACAAATGAAGTATACCTGAAGGGACTTGAAACTGCATTATCCGAAGAAATACAGGGTGGAATGTTAAAAAAAATTAAAGGTCTTAAGGGGGCAGAAATAACAAGGCCCGGCTATGGTGTAGAGTATAAATATTTATTGCCCCTTCAATTAACCGGTAATCTGGAAAGTAAAAAATTTAAAGGGATTTTTTTTGCCGGTCATATAAATGGAACAAATGGTTACGAAGAATCTGCAGCACAGGGAATAGTTGCAGGATTAAATGCTTCTAGAAAGTCAAAAAATCTTGATAGTATTATCATAAGAAGAGAAGATGGATACTTAGGCGTTCTTGTTAGCGATTTGGTAGCTAAGGGTGTAAATGAACCATACAGGATGTTAGTCTCTAGAAATGAGTATAGTTTTTACCACAGGCATGATAATGCTGATATAAGGATGCTAAAATTTTTAGAAAAATTAGGAAATAAAGATAAGGCAATAAAAATCATAAAAAAATATAAAAAAACAGGGATCAATGTTTCACGTGAAACATAAAATCATTTATTGGATAGGTTAAGGAAGTAAAAATAATATGGATTATGACGTAATAGTTGTAGGTGCCGGACATGCGGGCTGTGAAGCAGCCCTGGCATCAGCAAGATTAGGATTAAAAACTCTAGTTTTAACCATTAATGTGGATAAAATTGCTTTAATGCCCTGCAACCCATCAATAGGTGGATTGGGGAAAAGCCAGCTTGTTAGAGAAATAGATGCAATTGGCGGACAGATGGCAAAGACTACTAATAAAACTCTAATACAAATTAAAATTCTAAACATAAGAAAAGGTCCTGCGGTCCAGGCTCTCAGAGCTCAAATAGATAAAAAGGAGTATGAAATCGAAATGAAGAGAGTCCTTGAGAATACTAAAAATTTAACTTTAAGGCAGGGTACAGTGGATAAAATATTGGTAAAGAATGGTGCTGCAGTTGGCGTAGGGATAGAAAGCGGTCTATTATTTGGCGGGAAAGCAGTAATAGTAACCACAGGCACTTTTTTAAGGGGAAGAATAATCATTGGCGAAAAGGATTATCCAGCGGGGCGCATGGGTGAGTATCCTGCAATAAATTTAACAAAAAATTTAATCGGTCTTGGTTTCAAAATAAATAGATTTCAAACAGCAACTCCTCCAAGGGTAGACAAACGAACAGTAAATTTTTCAAAAACGGAGGTGCAGTATGGAGATAAGCAACCCTTAAGTTTTTCTTTTTGGGACGAGGAGAAGATTTACCAGAGCATTGAGTGTCATTTGACCTATACTAATGAAAAAACCCACAAAATCATAGCAGAAAACATAGAACAATCTCCTATAAGGTCCGGGATGGTTAATACACATGGCCCAAGGCATTGCCCATCTATTGATAGAAAAGTAATTAATTTCCCCGAAAAGAAAAGGCATCCGGTTTTTATTGAGCCTGAGGGTACCTATACTAACGAAATGTATCTCCAGGGGCTTACTACCAGTATGCCTGTGATAATACAGCAGAAGATAATAAATACTGTAGAGGGACTGGAAAACGCAAGGATAATAAGACCGGGTTACGCCGTAGAATATGACTATATAATTCCCAGTCAATTGAATTTTACTCTGGAATCAAAAATAATAGAGAATTTATATTTTGCAGGGCAGATAAATGGCACTTCAGGGTATGAGGAGGCAGCCGCTCAGGGTTTTATTGCAGGAGTAAATGCAGCACTGAAAATAATGAATGAGCAGCCATTAATACTAACCAGGGATAATAGTTACATAGGAGTTTTAATAGATGACCTTCTTACTAAAGATCTTATGGAGCCTTACAGGATGTATACTTCAAGAGCAGAATATAGACTGGTGTTGCGCTCTGATAATGCTGATATAAGATTAAGTAAATTTGGGAATGATATTGGGCTCATAACTAATGAGCAGTATAAAAGGGTAGTCAAAAAAGAGAAAGAAATTGATAGATTAATATCTAAACTGAAAGCCAGCAGTTTAAATCCTGACAGGGGTAATAATATTATTCTGGAAAAAATGGGTACGAAACCCATTAATACTCCTTTAAGCATATACAAGCTTTTAAAAAGACCCGAGGTTAATATCTCTGATGTAATAGATTTTACCGGTGATAAAAGAGATAATTATGATAGAATAATTTTAAAACAGGTAGAAATTAAAATAAAATATGAAGGTTATATAAAAAGGCAATTAAGCGAAATTAAGAAATTAGAGAGCCTGGAAAAATATTATCTTACCCGGGATTTAAACTATTTTAAAATAGTTGGGCTGACTTATGAAGCACAAGAGAAGCTTACAAAAATTAAACCGAATACCCTGGGGCAGGCTTCAAGAATTGCGGGGATATCACCTGCGGATATATCAATACTCATGCTGAACCTAAAAGGGAAACCGGGGGCAGGGATTTAAATTTGGATATTGATAACATTTTAAAATTATCGCTAAAAGAACTTGGTATTAATTTTTCTGAAGCTCAGTTGAGTCTTGTAAAAGAGTATCTGAATTTAGTTTATAAGCATAATAAAAAATTTAATCTTATTGGCACGAAGGATAAGGAGGGGATACTTATAAGGCACATCCTGGACTCTATTTCAATATTGAAATATAAAAAATATCTTTTCTATAATACAGATAATGTAGAAAAAGTACTCGATGTGGGAACAGGTGCAGGATTACCCGGGGTAATCCTATCTATTTTTTTAAGGGATAAGTTATTTTACCTGCTGGATAAAACATTAAAGAAAATTAATTTCTTAAATCTATTGGTTAAAGAGCTAAAACTAGAAAATATCAGGATAATTAGAGGAAGAGCCGAAGAACTGGCAAAAGAAAATTTATACAGGGAAAATTTTGATATTGTTTTAGCAAGAGCTGTCGCAAGTTTTAATATTCTTAGTGAATTAATAATTCCATTTTGCAGAATAAATGGTAGAATTATATTCTATAAGAGTAAAAATATATTTAATGAACTGGCGGCCCACAGGGAAGTTATTTCAAAGTTGGGGGGGAAGGCAGATAATTTGTTAGAAGTCAAAGTTCCATATCTGGATGAGTACAGGGCTTTTCTAATAATCAAAAAGGCGAAAAAGTCTCCGGATGCATACCCCCGGAATTTCAAGAAAATAAAAACCCAGCCTCTGTAAGAGAGGCGCCGTTAATATATGCTAATGTGCAATAGATTAAATGTATAAATGTGAAGTGAAGCAGTTTAATAAATGAAGTTTTTAGATATGATACTTAAAAATAAGAAAACTGATGAATTTGTTAATAAAAAACATCTGGAAAGGGTAATTGCAATTACAAACCAAAAGGGAGGAGTAGGGAAAAGCACCACCGCAGTAAATGTTTCAGCCTATCTAAGCTATTATGGTTATAGAACATTACTTATAGATCTTGACCCGCAAAGTAATTCAACAAGCGGACTTGGTAAAAATCCGATGGATGTTAAGCAGTCAATTTATGATATCCTTATCAATGACAGGGAACCCGATGAAATAATATTAGATACTACATATAAAAACCTCAAGATTCTTCCATCTTCCATACAGCTTGCTGGAGCAGAAGTAGAATTAGTTTTAAGTTTGAAAAGAGAGTTTAGATTAAAGGAAGCAGTAAGTAAAATTGAAAAGAATTATGATTTTATTTTGATTGACTGCCCCCCGTCACTGGGGCTTTTAACCATTAATGCGCTGACAGCAGCAAGGGAAGTTATTATACCAATACAATGCGAATACTATGCTCTGGAAGGGCTTGGTCAGCTTTTAAGTACCATAAACCTGGTTAAAAAGAATCTAAATGATGAATTGAAAATAAAAGGAGCCGTAATGACCATGTATGATCCAAGGATAAAGCTAGCCGGGCAGGTAATTGAGGAAGTTAGAAATTATTTTTCAGAAAAAGTATACAAAACGATTATTCCTAGAAATGTAAGGCTCAGTGAAGCACCAAGTTATGGCAAACCTATAATGGAGTATGATCCTGATTGTAAGGGGGCAGAAGCTTACAGTAATTTTACAAAGGAAGTGATAGATAATGGCTAGAAGGGGTTTAGGTAGAGGGCTTGGCGCATTAATTCCAAGCATAGACAGGCCCTCCGAAAGTGAATCAAATGCAATTGTTGAGTTGCCATTAGATAAAATTATTCCAAACAAAAATCAGCCGAGGAACAGATTTAATGAAGAGTCGCTGGCCGGGCTTGCTGAATCAATAAAGGAATTTGGAGTTATTCAGCCCATAGTGGTCAGAAAACTGGATGGGGAAGAAAAGTATGAAATTGTTGCTGGCGAAAGAAGGTATAGGGCTATTAAAAAAATTGGTATTAATACCATCCCCTCTATTGTGGTTAAGGATGTTGATGACAGATCTTCACTGGAAATGGCTCTTATTGAGAATCTTCATAGAGATGATTTAAGACCCATGGAAAAGGCTTATACATTTAAACAACTCATAGATGAATTTAAAATTACCCATGAACAGCTTTCAAAAAGGATTGGCAAAAGCAGGGTATCAATAACCAACTCGCTAAGGCTGCTTTCTCTTCCCCCGGAAGTTCAAAAATTGATAGATGAAGAAAAAATAAGTGAGGGGCATGCCAGGGCAATACTTGCGATAGAAGGAAAAGAGGAAAAGGTAAAAATTGCAAACCTTATTGTTAAAAATGGGCTGAGCGTAAGGGATGTGGAAAGAATAGCAGTTAAGAAGAGAGAGCCTGCTGGAGACAAAGAAACTAAAAAAGTCCTGCAGTTCAGCAAACTCCCGGAAATATCCCAGAGAATGTCCGAGTATCTTAGTGCTCCTGTGAAAATAACAATGGGCAGAAAAAAGGGAAAGATCGTAATAGAATTTGGCTCCATAAGAGATTTGGAAAGAATAGTAGGTAAAATAGTTGAATAGAAAACCAGATTGGCTTAAGAGAAAGGTCAGCCTAAATAGTTTAAATATTAATCGGGTCAGAAACCTCATTTACGGTTCACATCTAAATACTGTTTGCCAGAGCGCGAAGTGCCCAAACATTTTTGAATGTTTTGGTAAAAAAACTGCAACCTTTATGCTAATGGGAAATATCTGCACCCGGAATTGTGGTTTTTGTGGTATAAAATCCGGGAAACCTGAAATATTAGATGAGGAGGAACCTTCCAGGGTTGCAAATGCGGTAAAAGAAATGGGATTGAAATATGTAGTTATTACTTCGGTAACCAGGGATGATCTGCCCGATGAAGGGGCTTCTCATTTTGCAAAGACTGTAAGTGAAATAAACAGGCTAAATTTGGAGTTAAGAATAGAGTGTCTGATTCCTGATTTTAAAGGAAATGTTAATAATCTGGAAATTCTTCTTGCGGAGGGCCTGGATGTATTGAATCATAATATTGAGACGGTTAAAAAAAATTTTAGTAAAGTTAGAAAATATGCAGATTATAAAACTTCACTTAATATATTAAAATCAGCTAAATCGTTAAAGCCAGACATTTACACAAAATCAGGATTTATGCTGGGTTTAGGAGAGGACAGGAAAGAAATAGCGGAATTACTATCAGACTTAAAAGAGGTAGATTGTGATATTGTTACCATAGGGCAATATCTTAGACCTTCGGGGTCAAATCTTCCGGTAAAAAAATATTATAGACCCGAAGAATTTGAAAGCATAAAAGAACTAGCAGAGAGTTTTAATTTTAAAGCTGTTGTCAGCGGGATATTTGTAAGATCTTCTTATGGCGCGGGTATTATACTGGACGGAATTTTAAATAAAAATAAATAATAATTTATGATTTAAATTATAAATAGCTTAATTATAAGAATCTACTGAATGTTGCCAAACATTATGTATTCTGCCAGAAGATAAATATTTATGCATTTTTGTTTTGTAGAAAAAAGATTTAATTGGTGATATATTTTTTTGTTTTTTAAAGCAAAGGAGGAGAGTAGAATGATAGAGGCATATATATTAATGAAATCTGAACTTGGTGATCAAAGTGAAGTTTACACTAAAATTTTAAAAATAAAAGGTGTAAAATCTGCAAATACCGTAATGGGCCCATATGACTTCATTATATTTATTGAAAGTGAGGATTTGGATACATTGGGGAGAACAGTAATTTCAAAAATCCAGAATTTAAAAGGTGTTAAGGATACCACGACTTGTGTAGTGATAGAACCAATATAGAATTTCTATGAGTAAAATAATTTTGTAATTTTTTAATGTATGGTAGTATGTTTTAAGGTTGTAATAAAGGGTAAAATAAAAAAATTAATATGGAGGTATAAAAATGAAGTTTGTTCCTAAAATAATTATTGGGGCGGTGGTATTAATCGTGGTATTAATACTGGTTTTAAACATTTTTGTTATAGTCCAGGCTGGGAATGTAAGGGTGCTTACCCAGTTTGGTAGAACCGTGGGGGTCACATTTACTCCCGGAATGAATATAAAAATACCATTTATACAGAATACGGTAAACTATTCCACCAGGCAGGTAACTTACGAAACAAGTGATTTCCCGGAAACCAGCCAGGCCAATTATCCTGATTATACGGTTGACACAACTTCTTTAGACGGTCAGCAGATACAATTAAAGTATACCATCAGGTTTTCTATTGACGCTAAACAAGCTGAATGGATATTAAATAATATCGGTACCATGGATAATCTTGTAGAAAAAGTGGTTAAAACGGAGGCAAGATCTTTATGCAGGAATATACCTAAAAAATATTCTGCTGCTCAGCTTTATTCAGAACAGGTATTCGATGTTCAGGACGAGATAAGCGAGACTTTAAGGCCCATATTTGAAAGAAATGGAATAATTTTAGATGAATTTTTACTCAGGAAAATTGAATTTACTGAACAGTATTTTAATATCCTGGAGGAAAAGCAAATTGCAGAAGAAAAGATTGAAGTAGAGCAAAATATCCTGGCACAGGAAAAAATTAAAAAAGAACAGGCAATTATCAAAGCTGAAGCAGAAGCAAGGCAGATTGAGATCAAAGGTGAAGCTCTTAAGAAATATCCACAGATAATACAGTTAGAGTTTATCCAAAAACTTTCTCCTAATATAACCTGGGGAATACTTCCGGAAGAAGGAATAATACCATTTCTTGATTTAGGTAGCATGCAGGAACAATTTGGCAGTGACACACAAGCTACTCCTGAGGTAGAGGCACAAGAGGTGGAAAGTGAGTAATAGGCGCACTTTATTCTTCACCATCATGAGTGGTGGGATGGAATCGGCTATCCCAGGGGACCAAAAGGAGAGCAAAGTTCTATTACTTCTGGAATAATAGCCATTGTGGATAGGGCAATTTTAATAAATTACGAATCTTATAATACTGACAAATAAGAATCCAGTTCATACTTGGAAACATGGGTTCTATATCTGTCCCACTCAATTTTTTTATTGTCTATAAATTTTTGGAATATATGATCTCCGAGAGTTTCTTTAACCAATTTGCTTCCTTCCATAATTTTTACTGCTTCATACAAATTATTGGGAAGAGTTTCTATTCCGGCTTCTTCTCTTCTTTTGACATCCATTTCAAAGATATTTTCTTCTATCGGTTCAGGAAGTTTATATTTGTTTTTTATACCTTTCAGGCCAGCTGCCAGCATTACGCTGAAAGCAAGATAGGGATTACAGGCAGGATCAGGACACCTGAATTCTATTCTGGTAGATTTTTCCTTTCCTGGTTTGTACATTGGTACCCGAACAAGACTAGATCTGTTCTTTTTTGCCCAGGATATATACACCGGAGCTTCAAACCCGGGTACAAGTCTTTTATAAGAATTAACCCATTGATTGGTTATTGCTACTATTTCCTTGCAGTGCCTTAGTGTTCCGGAAATATAGTTTTTTCCTGTATCGGATAGGTTATATCTATCGTTTGCGTCATAAAACGCATTCTTATCTCCTTTAAACAGGGACTGGTGGGTGTGCATACCGCTTCCGTTTTCACCAAATAAAGGTTTTGGCATAAAAGTTGCATATATATTATTGCGGGCTGCAGTTTCTTTTACTATGATTCTATGGGTCATAATGTTATCAGCCATAGTCAGGGCATCTGTATATCTTAGAACTATCTCATACTGAGAAGGGGCTACTTCATGATGCAAATATTCTACTCCAATTCCCATTGATTCTAAGCATAGGACGGTATTTCTTCCAACCTCACTGGTTACATCCAGGGTGGTCAAATCAAAATATCCGCCTTTGTCTAATATTTCAGCAGGTTCTCCTTTATCAGCTTTAAAGTAAAAGAATTCAAGCTCCGGTCCAACATAAAAAGTGTAACCCATATCTTTTGCCTTTTTTAGTATTCTTTTAAGAACCCATCTCGGATCACCTCTAAAACTTGATCTATCTGGCTCCAGTATGTCGCAGAACATCCTGGCAACACCATTTTCTTTGGGGCTCCAGGGGAGTATCTGGAAAGTAGTAGGATCGGGCATAGCAATAACATCACTCTCTTCAATTCTTGAAAAGCCTTCAATGGAGGACCCATCAAACCCCATACCTTCTAATAGTGCATTTTCGAGTTCTTCTACTGTGATGGAAAAACTTTTTAGAAAGCCCTGGACATCTGTAAACCAGAAGCTTATGAATTTTATATCATTGTCATGAGCTTTTTTTAATACTAATTCTTTCATATCCTCATTTTTTTTCATATTATCACTCCCTTTAATTTTTTAATAAATGTTCTAATTATTTAAAGTACTTTAAAACTTCTGAAATTATTATATCTTAATTTTAATAAAAATTTACATAAAACATGTTAAAATA
>JABMRD010000214.1 GCA_013202875.1 Actinomycetota bacterium
ATGCTTTCAGTGGATAAAAATGCTTAAAATATAAAATAGCAGTCATAATAATAAATCCAATGAATTCTATGGTAAATGTAGTACCTGCTATTACCATGAAAAATTTTGATGCGCTGAAAGGCTGTTTTGAGCCAAAACTGGTATTAATGTAGAATTTATCTCTAATATGAATTTTTCTTCCCAGAATTAATCCAAAAATAGAACCCACGGTCATGATCCCCAGTCCGCCAATTTGCATGAAGATAAGTATTACAATTTTACCTAAGTCAGAAAAATATGTTGGTGTATCCTGGACTACCAGTCCTGTAACACAGATGGCAGAAGTGGAAGTAAAAACTGCGTCTATATAACTAATTTTTCCGCTCTGCGTCATCTGGGGGATTAATAAAATTAGCGAGCCAAGTATTATAACTATTGCAAAACCAAGTAATACCCGTTCGGCGATTATTTTTTGTGTCCTGGAAGAAAATAAGGGTATGTCTTTCATTACATTTTTGAGTTCAATTATTGAATAAAATCTAACATATAGGTTGATATTTTAGTAAAATTGGCAATTAAAAACAACAACTTTATTTTTTCAGTCTTAATTTATACAATATTACTAAAATTTACAAGATATTGGCATTATTGCAGCATATGTTATACTTACACAAATATGTGAATTAATTTTAGCAAGCTGTCATTTAATGTAGTAAATAAAGAAGCAATATAAACATAGCAACAAAATTAAAATGGATGATAATATTAAAATTGTCAGCAGATTTTCCAGAAAGGCTAAAATAAATGTTTCTATTACCATCTTCTTAATTTTTATCGTAATTATTATCCTTACCTCTATAAAGCAGATAAAAAGTATTGTAGAAGAAAGAGAAAAGATAATAGAGCTGGAAGAGAAACTAAACTGGGAAAGGAATGAGAATATTAAGCGTCTGGCGGATGAAAAAAGCTTATATGGAGAAGAAGCTATAGGGCTTGAAGCCAGAAAGCAGGCTAATATGACTGAAGGTGATGAGACAATTTTTTCTGTAGTTATTAAGGATGATGAGTCTGAACAGAATTTTAAAAATAACAGCAACCCGGCTTCCGGTAATGATATTTATTTAGACTCGGATTTATGGGAAAATATAAAGATCTTCTATAATAATGAAATCGGAAGTAACTGAGCCGGGATTAGAAAAGATATACAAATAATTTTAAATGAAATTAGCGTCTATTGATATCGGAACCAACTCCACCAGATTACTAATCACTGATTACCAAAACAATAAATTCATTCCTCTGGAAAGAAAGATGAAAATTACCCGTCTTGGTAAAAATCTGGACGAAAATAATATGATTCTTGATGGTTCTGCCAGTAAGACTGTTGAGGTTCTTTCAGATTACCAGCGTTTGATTGGAGACTATGATGTAAAAAAATTCAGGGTTGTAGGGACAAGTGCAATAAGGGAAGCATCAAATAGTGATTGGTTTATATCTTATGTCTATAAACATCTGGGGATGAAAATTGATGTTATCAGCGGTCAGGAGGAAGCCCGGTTGAGCTTCTACGGTGCAGTAATGGATATGGATTTAAATTATCCTGGTTGTGAGGCTGAGCTCAGCGGTAAAATTTTAGTAGTAGATATTGGAGGCGGGAGCAGTGAATTCATACTGGGTGATTGTAACTGTAACCTGCAGTTGGTTGAAAGTTTAAATCTTGGATGTGTCAGTTTAACTAAAAAATTTATTGGCTCCAATGTACCGGATACAAATAGCCTAAGTCAGATGCAGCGGTATATTGCAAATGAGCTGGAAGAAATTACAGGAAAGATCAACCGGTATGGACCTGTACATGTGATTGGAGTAGCTGGCACCATAACCACTCTGGCAGCGGTTGATTTGAAACTGGCGGCATATAACAGTGAAAAGATACACAGGCATATTCTAAGCCTTAAAAAGATTGAAAATATTTATAAAAATCTCTGCAGGCTGGATCTGAAAGGCAGAAAAAAAGTAGTGGGGATCCACCCCGGAAGAGCAGATGTCATTATTGGTGGTACAGCAATTGTTCTGGGAGTTTTAAAACTGCTGGATGTTAATGATATTCTGGTAAGTGAAAGAGATATTTTGGACGGAATTATTTACACCCTGGTTGATTTTTGATAATATAAATCAGCAAATCAGTCACCTGCCCGAGTGGCGGAATTGGTAGACGCAACGGACTTAAA
>JABMRD010000215.1 GCA_013202875.1 Actinomycetota bacterium
CATTTTCCGCTTTACTTTTATTCTTTTTCATACATATTACTATCAAAATTAAATTTTATAATAAATCAGTATTTAAAATTCCTGACCATATGCTAACTGACCTTTCTGATATCAGCACCCAGGTTCCTTAACTTCTTTACAAAATCCTCATAACCCCTCTGAATATGGTATATATCACTTACCTCTGTAGATCCTTCAGCCACAAGTCCTGCAAGAACCATAGCCGCCCCCGCACGAAGGTCAAATGACCGGACTGGAGCTCCTGATAATTTTTCAACCCCCTTGATTACAGCATGATGCCCGTCAATTTTTACATTCGCTCCCATTCTGTTCAGTTCGTCCACGTACATAAACCTGTTTTCAAATACATTTTCAGTTACTATTGATACACCGGGAATAACCGAAAGAAGAACTGTTATTATGGGTTGTAAATCTGTGGGAAAACCAGGGTATGGAAGAGTGCTGATATTGGTGGGTCTGTATGCTTCTCCGGGTGCATTTACCCTTATATTGTTTTCATCAACAATAGAAATATTTACACCAATTTCTTTTAACTTAGAATAAAATATTTCAAGATTTTGCCATCTTACATTTTCAATTTCTACTCTATCACCACATAAACCTGCCGCAGTAATAAAAGTACCTGCTTCAATACTGTCAGGCATGACTTCATAATCTGTACCATCAAGATTTTTAACTCCATTTATAATGATGCAGCCCGTGCCTGCTCCCTGTATGTCTGCACCCATTGATTTTAAAAAATTAGCCAGGTCTACTATTTCAGGTTCCCTTGCTGCATTATTAATAACTGTCTGGCCATCAGCAAGACATCCCGCCATCATTATATTTTCAGTGGCACCTCTGGAAGGAAAATCCAGATTCATCGTTGTACCGAAAAGCTTCGCTCCGGCTTCATTACTATCAATCCGGCAATTAATATATCCATGTTCTATAGAATATTTTGCTCCCATATCTTCAAAGCCTTTCAGGTGAAGATCAATTTGTCTGGAGCCAATATTACAACCACCCGGAATGGCAACTTTAACTTTACCAAACTTGCTCAGGAGCGGCCCTGCTACCAGTATCGAAGCCCTCATCTTTTTTACAAGTTCATAAGGTGCTTCATGGCTGCTGATACTTCCTGGATCAATTTCAACTACTTTGTTTTCCACGTCTACATCTACCCTGGCGCCAAGGATCCTGAGCACTTCTACCATAATATTGACGTCTTCAATTTCTGGTACATTTCTTAAGATAGTTTTGCTGTCGGCCAGTATTGATGCTGCCATCAACTTTAATGCAGAATTCTTGGCCCCGCTTATCTTAACTTTTCCAGACAGAGTTTTTCCGCCATTTATAATAAACTTTTCCATAAATATAAAAAAAATAATTTTCCCTAATAAAAAAGTAAAGGCTATTATAACAAATAAAGGTGAATTAAAAAATAAGAGCAGCCTGGTGAAAAATTCACAGCAACTATATTCTTTAAAAAATTTTTTAATTAAAAATCCAGTCTTATTAACTCAACTCCTGCTTCGTCAAGGAGTTCTACGGCAAGAGGGTCGGGGTAATCCTCAAAATAATATATTTTTTTAATTCCGCAGTTTATTATCATTTTGGCACAGAGAGCACAGGGCTGAGTTGTGGAGTAAATAACCGAGTCTCTTATTTGCACCCCATGATATGCAGACTGGAAGATTGCATTCTGTTCAGCGTGCAGGCCGCGGCAAATTTCATGTCTTTCACCCGATGGCACTTCCAGTTCTTCTCTCAGGCATGTTCCTATCTCAAGACAATTCCTCACCCTCATCGGTGCGCCATTATAGCCGGTCGTAAGAATCCTCTTATCCTTTACAATTATAGCGCCAACTTTTCTTCTAAGGCATGTAGATCTTTTTGATACCTGTCTTGTAATTGATGCAAAATATTCATCCCAGGTCGGTCGCGTAATTACCATTTTTCTAATATATATTTATTTTATTTATAAAAATCCACTTATTCTTCAAATTTACGCCAGTATACTCTTTTAAAATATACTAAGACTTATTTATTAAAATGCCAAGTACTTTTAAAAAAGTAGAAACTGTAAAAATTGTACTGTTTTTTTTACAAAAAAAATATTATATACTGATGCTAACCAGTTCTTATTTCTTTATGAATACATTAAAAATTAATAATCCGGATAAAATTAACAAAAACATTATCAAAAAAATTGCTAAACTTATCTCAGAAGGTAAGACAGTAATTCTACCTACCAGCACCATTTACGGATTAAGCTGTAAATATAATGACAGAAATGCAATTGAAAAAATATATAATATAAAAAAAAGAAATAAAAATTTGCCTTTCATAATACTTATTTCCAGTTATGATGATTTAAAAAGCCTGGTTTCAGATATAAACCCGGTTGCAAAAAAAATAATAAAAAATTTCTGGGATACTGAAAACCCTGAGCCCCTTACTTTAATTTTTAATAAGAAAAGCTCTCTGGAAAATTTTATCACCAGCGGTAGCTCTAATATTGCCATCCGACTGGCAGACTCCGGATTTTTAAGAAATATAATAAATATCTGCGGCCCTATTGTGTCTACCAGTGCCACTGTTTCCGGAACAAAGAGCTATCCTAAAAAAATAGAGGACATCCCCTTTACAATCAGGAAACAAGCGGATCTAGTAGTAGGGTATCCTTCTTCTCTGACTGGAGTTGAATCAACTATTGTTGACGTGACAGGCCAAATTCCTGTTTTGGTAAGAGAGGGAAAAGTCAAATTTAGAGATGTTTTAAAATTCAAAGACAGTAAAAAAAATTTAATATAAAAAAAGAAGAAAATAAAAATATTTCCAGCAATTTTTTTATTTTGTGATAAGATTTAGCTTTTTTAAATAAAAATTTTCAGGTAAATTTTTGATTATTCAGTTAATTGGAATATAATATTACAGGGTTTCAAGTTTGATAGTTATAGTTATAATTGGAGTATTTTAACAACTTATAAAAAAAATGGATATTTTATGAAGATAGTTATAGGCTCGGATCACGCCGGCTTTAATTATAAATCCAGATTAATTGAACTGGCAAAATCTATGGGACACACTGTACTTGATATTGGAACTGACAGCTGCCGGAGTGTGGATTATCCTGATTTTGGGGAAAAGGGAGCCAGAGCTGTAGCCTGTGGAGAAGCTGATATTGGAATACTTATATGCGGATCCGGAATTGGCATGGATATGGTTGCCAACAAAATAAATGGCATCCGGTCCGCTATCTGCTGGAATGAAGAGACTGCAAGGCTTGCCCGTGACCATAATTATGCAAATATATTATGCCTGGGAGCAAGATTTTTATCATTAGAAAAATGTATTGAAATAACAAAAATTTTTATAAACACTCCTTTAAGTGATGAAGAACGTCATATTAGAAGAGTTAATAAAATAATGAAAGTCGAAGAAAGGAACCAGACCTGCAATGGTTAAATCTAAAAAACATGAAAATCATACCTTAAGCACAGATATAGATACCGAGGTAAAAGAGATAATAAAAAAAGAATTGGAAAGGCAAAAGAATCAGCTTATTCTGATAGCTTCCGAGAATTTCACTTCGCAGGAAGTTATAAGGACCATGGGTTCTGTGCTGACAAATAAATATGCTGAGGGTTATCCTGGATTTAGGTATTATGCAGGCTGTGAGAATTTTGATGAAATCGAGCAATTGGCCATAAACAGAGCCAACCAATTATTTGGCTCGAATTACAGCAACGTTCAACCCCATAGTGGAGTTAATGCTAATCTGGCAGTATACTTAAGTGTTTTAAACTGCGGAGACAGGATACTGAGTATGAACCTTAGAGACGGCGGTCACCTCTCTCACGGACATAAGCAAAATCTTAGCGGCAGATACTATGAGATACACACTTACACCGTAGATCCTGAAACAGAAATGATAGACTATGAAAATGTAAGGAAACTGGCAAAAGCCACAAGGCCAAAATTGATCATAGCCGGAGCCAGCTCTTATTCAAGATTAATCGACTTTAAGAAGTTCAGGGATATTTCTGATGAAGCAGGCGCATACCTGCTGGCCGACACGGCCCATATTGCAGGACTTATGGTAACCGGCCATCATCCCAGCTCTATAAATGTGGCGGATTTCACCACCGCCACCACTCATAAAACTTTAAGGGGACCAAGGGGCGGACTGGTCATTGCCGATAAAAAATACGCCGGTCTTATAGATAAATCAGTTTTCCCCGGTGTTCAGGGAGGTCCACTGATGCATATCATTGCTGCTAAAGCAGTAGCTTTCAGGGAGGCAATGAAAGATTCATTTAAGGATTACAGCAGGCGCATTATCGAAAATTCAAAAGCTCTGTGTGAGTATATCAAGAACGAAGGTTTTAGAATTGTATCCGGTGGAACTGATAACCATCTGTTTCTAATAGATTTAACCGATAAGGGATTAACCGGTTTTGATGCTGTGGGAATATTAACCCCGGCAGGGATAACAGTTAATAGAAATGTAATTCCTTT
Organism: Actinomycetota bacterium; assembly: GCA_013202875.1. Taxonomy (GTDB): domain Bacteria; phylum Actinomycetota; class Humimicrobiia; order Humimicrobiales; family Humimicrobiaceae; genus Hydromicrobium. The sequence goes on from JABMRD010000215.1 coordinate 4,525, forward strand.
CGATAAACAGTCGCCCCTGGTAACCAGCGGCATAAGGATTGGTACGCCCGCAGTTACTACCCAGGGAATGGGCGTGGAACAGATGTACAAAATAGGTGAATATATTTCTGGCGCCCTAAAAAACAGGGATAACTCTTCAAAGCTCAAGGAAATTGCCGGCAAGGTTAAAAAACTGGCAAATGATTTTCCTGTTTACGGTAACTTAGAAGTTTGATTTAAGAATAAAATAGTTATAAATTTTAGTGGCTCCTCACAATATCTTTTACCTTCATAAGCCTTACCGTGCTGGAACGCTCGGTCTCTTCAAGTTTCATGGTTATAAATCTTATAGTCTCGATTATGCCCGGGATTAATTTATACTCAAGGACATTAACCCTTCTTCTGGTCTCTTCAATCTCCGCAGCCATAAGCTGCACTGCTTTCTCCTTTTCAGCCAGATTAAGAAGATGCTCTATGAACTTATCAAAATCATTGAGGGCAATATCCATTTCTCCAGAGGTGTTCATATAGCCGTAAGGGATAATATCACCGCTCACCTCTTTGGCATAAACCGGTACATGAACACCTATAATGTTTCTCTTGCTGATTGCTACTGAAATCTTCTTTACAGGCAGCAGTAATTCCTGCTCTACCTGGTATATACCAATTGCCGCTTTTGCAAGCACAAATCTTTCCAGTATGGATTGAAATTCTTTTTCTATGGAAAAACGAAGCTCCTTAACCCTATCAATTACTTCAAGTAATTGTCTCATAAGTTCATCTCTTTTATCCTTAAGGAGTTTGTGCCCTCTCCAGGCCAGATTTAATCTCTTCTTTAACCGGAGAAGTTCCATTCTTGTTGCA
>JABMRD010000216.1 GCA_013202875.1 Actinomycetota bacterium
CCAATAACTTTGGACCCTATCAGTATCCTGAAAAAATAATCCCGCTGTTTGTGACTAATTTAATAGATAATATAAAGGTGCCTCTTTACGGTGATGGTATGAATGTAAGGGACTGGATCTATGTGGATGATAACTGCGGTGCATTGGACCTTATTCTTCATAAGGGAGCGGTTGGCGGAATCTACAACATTGGTGCGGGAAATGAGAAACCGAATATATGGATTACTAAAAAAATAATTGAGATTCTTGGAAAATCCGAGGATATGATTGAGCCGGTTACTGACAGGCTTGGCCATGACCGCCGTTATTCCGTTGACTGTTCTAAAATAAAAAAGGAATTTGGCTGGAATGCTCGATATGATTTTGAAGAAGCACTAGAGAAGACTGTACGATGGTATGTAAATAATGAAAGATGGTGGAGACCACTTAAGAAAAAAAGTATTTAAGCTTTTTATTGACATTTTATAACAAAAAGTTATACTGTTGGTAGTAATGGAGGTATAACTTTTATGTCAAATATAAAGACTGCGGTATCAATTAAAGAATCCCTATTTAAAGAAGCTGAAACTTTAGCAAAGAAATTAGAAATCTCACGGAGTAAGCTATTTGCAGTAGCGCTTGAAAATTTTATAAGACAACAGGAAAATAGAGAACTATTTAAAAAAATAAACGAAGTCCATAGCCAGGCATTTAGCCCTGATGAAGAGAGTTATAGAAAACAAATAAGAGGCTATCACAGGCGCTTCCTGGAGGATGAATGTTAATTAATCAGGGGGATATTTTTTGGGTGGATCTAGGCAAGCCTTCTGGATCTGGACCTGGCTATAGACATCCACATGTTGTTATTCAAAATAATTTGTTTAACAAAAGCTTAATTAATACAGTTGTTGCTTGTGTCCTGACTTCAAATTTAAAAAGAGCTAAATCTCCCGGGAATGTTTTACTACTTCCCAATGAAGTAAATCTTTCAAAACAAAGTGTAGTTAACATATCTCAGATTTTTACTGTTGATAAAAAAGATTTGGTTGAAAAAATTGGAACTCTAAGTTCAGAAAGAACTCAGGAAATCTTAGATGGTATAAATTTACTTTTGGAGCCAAGAGATATATTATAAACTGCTCAAGGCTGGTATCTGGCCTGGGATATTCTTCCTGATTTTTCCATTCTAATAAACTTTGAGCTCACGTTAGTTTGTGCTGTTTCGAAAATGGTATTTTCTAAAAATTTTATACTAATTGGGTTATAAATGTTCGAGCTGGGACAATGATGGGATCTAGATATTTGAAGCAATCCCTGGGGATATAATCCATATCAAATACTACCTGAAACGCATGCTTTGCCTTAATTTTGTCCTGGAAATAAACCAGAGAACTACTAAAGCACCGATAGCAAAACCAGCATAACTGCCCCTGCTTTTGGTAAGAAACAGTCCTACCAAACATAAAACCAGCATTATAGCATAGAGTGCTTTCAACTTCTTTTTTTGTTCTCTCAGTAAGAATATTATAAGGAAAATGCTTACAACGGCATATACAGAACCTGTTGCAATAACTGGAAGCTCGGGGCGTAGGTAATATTTTATACGGTTCATTTTATAGTCATAGTAATATTATACACGGTTGTTTTCTGTCTTTGTATGGATTTTTTAAAACTCGCCTTAGAGTATCTATTATCAGAAAAATTCTGACATAGTTCTTTGGCCTAATAACTATCCATATTATCATTTCTCCAAAATTGAATATAATCCATGTGATTTTCTGGAAATATTTCTTAAAAAATCCCCGGCCATCCATACTGATTGCTCTGGGTTATATAACCATTTTCTATATTATTCTTCAACTAATACTTCTGCCTCTTGATTTTTTATAGGGGTAGAGAGCTCAAAACGCATTACCATGTTTGATACATTACTCAATAAAAACTGTCGGTTTATATCCCCATAGCTAAAGCAAGGAGCTTTACGCCTAACATTGTAATTTATTCCAAATTTTTCTTGCATTTACTTAACAAATATGTTAAGTTATTGTCATGAATTGGGCAGAGTTTCTAAAGACTATGGGAAAATTACCTGTAATTAATACCGAGAACTTATTTGCAGGTGTGTTTGACCCTACTGGAATTGAGGTGCAAATTAGTCGCTGGAACAAGGCAGGAAAGATTATTCAGCTTAAAAGAGGGATGTATCTGTTTGCAGAGACGTATCGCAAGATTGAGGTTTATGATCCTTATATTTCTGCTATCTTAAAAAAACCTTCTTATATTAGCATGGAAAAAGCCCTTGAGTATCATAATTTGATTCCTGAAGCAGTGACAGTATATACGTCGGTTACGACAAAAAGGAAAGGAAGATTTGTATCCAAAGCAGGAATTTTTGATTACAGGCATATTAGAAAATCTCTTTTTTGGGGGTATACGGCAGTTACTGTTAATAAACAGACTGCTTTTATTGCGTCTTGCGAAAAAGCTATTCTTGATTATTTCTATGTAAAGAGGTTGAATATTTCCTTAGATTATCTTTATGAGTTAAGACTTCAGAACGTAAAAAAAATTAATATTGAAAAATTATTTGAATATGCTCGACGATTTAAGAAACCAAAAATGTTATATGTAGCCCAGGTAATCACAGAATATAATACCTTGAGCAGGATAGGAGAAAAGACATTGTGAAGGATTATGTTCTCGAATTAATTGCCACGAAAACTGGTTTTAACACAAAATTAAATATTATGCGAGAATATCTCCAGGCATGTATTCTGAGAATCATGCATGATAATAGGGTGTTTCGTTCAACTGCATTTCTAGGTGGAACTGCGCTGAGGTTTCTTTACGATCTTCCACGTTTTTCAGAAGATTTAGATTTTTCCTTGACAGGGAATAAGCAGTACGCGTTCGTAGATTTAGTAATAAAGATAAAGCAGGAATTAGAACTGGCAGGATACGATATTTCCATATCTTACAATGATGAAAAAACTGTACAGTATGCAATGGTCAAATTTGATAAATTGATGTATGAAACAGGAATTTCACCTCATAAAGAGCAAAAGTTTTCAATAAGAATTGAACTTGATACGAATCCACCTAAAGGTGCGGGTTTAAAAACTAACATTGTTAATAAGTATTTCCCAATTTCTTTTTTATCTTATGATATTCCTTCTCTTTTTGCTGGTAAACTTCATGCGTTGCTCAGTAGAAAATATACTAAGGGCCGTGATTTTTTTGATCTAGGATGGTACCTTTCACGTTGGAAAAATATTTCACCTAATATTACCCTGCTTCAAAATGCACTCAAGCAAACTGGCTGGAAGGGAAAAATGCCATCAGAACATACATGGCAAGATCTTCTTTATACAGTTATTAAGGCAGCGGATTGGCAAAAGATAGAAGAGGATGTAGAGAATTTTCTGGAAAACCCTTCTGATATGAATATCTTTACTAAAAAAAATATGCTTGGTTTGATGCAGTAAAAATCCAACATCGGTTGTTCCTAAAACCTAATTAATAGCAATTCTGCAATATGTACTTCTTCAGATTTTACTATCTCAGTAGCATATTCCACACAAGCCTGGATATCTTCAAATTCTTATAAATTAAACCAAAATAATATCATTAGATTGAATCTGATTCGGTTAGGCCTTCCAGATAAAGCTCCGGAAATCTCTGTATTGCATAGAGTGGATAATTGCATATCTTGCCATCGCTAGTGAAATTTAGAAGAGTGGATCTGGAAAGAATTGGCGGTGAGTATTTTTCATTATAGACACTGAGACTTTTGCTCTTAGGATTTATACCTGCTTTTACTTCAAGAGGAAGTATGTGATTTTTCCCCTGATATAGAAAATCTACTTCAGCAATACCGGGACTTGTCCAATAATATAACTTTGCCTCTTTATATGATGTTAAAGATTGAGCAATATAGTTTTCGACAAAGGATCCATTAAATTCAGTAAAAAGTGAATTTCCTTTAACAAGTATATTGCTGGATAATCCAGATAAAGCTCCTAGCAATCCAACATCAAGTATAAAAATTTTAAAGGCATCTTTATTTGCATAGCCGTTAAGTGGAAAACGCGGTGATGAAACCTGATAGGATTTATAGATCAATCCGGAATTTTCGAGCCAGTTAAGGGCAGCTTCATATCCTTTTGCCCTGGCACTTTTGCTTATTGCTGAAAAAATGAATTTTTTATTTTCTTTAGCTAGTTGTCCTGGAATTGAAGTCCAGATTTTTAAAAGCTTGGGGATATCAGAAGCTGGTGCATGTTTTGCAAAATCTAATACATAGGTATTGATTATTTCACTCTGAATTTTTCTGGAACTCTGTTCATTGTTTGTCTGAATATAGACCGATACAGCCTCAGGCATTCCTCCGATAAAATAATACAGTTTTAAAAATCTAATCAATTGATTATGAAAAATATCAGGTATCTTTTTGAAACTTTCCCATGTTTCAATAAGCTCTCTTAAATTATTTTCCCCAATAGAGTCAAGAAACTCCAAAAAAGTCAGTGGATGCAACTTCAATAAATTAACCTTACCTACAGGAAAAGATCGAGGCCCAGACAACAATACTCCAAGCAATGAACCAGCTGCTGCAATATGATACTCTGGGGTATTTTCACAAAAATATTTCAATGAATTCAGAGCCCGGTTTGATTCCTGTATCTCATCAAAAATTATTAAAGTATTTTCTGATTTTATATTTCTTTTAGAATAAAGTGATAATAGCTTTATAATCCTCTCAGGATTTAAATTCTCCTGAAAAATTTGGTCAAGTCCTGGATCTTCCTCAAAGTTGAAATAATATGTTTCTTCGTAAGCATTTTTACCGAATTCCTTTAAGGTATATGTTTTACCTACCTGCCTTGCGCCTTGCAGTATTAAAGGTTTTCTCCTGGCAGAGTTTTTCCAATCATACAATTTTTTTTCTATATCTCTTTTCATAGTCAAATCATACTATAGCCTGGCGATAAAATCAATATTCCTTAGGATTTCGTGACAATTGTGACATTATTTCCTGGAATAATGTTGATATAATCACATATACTTAACCAATATC
>JABMRD010000217.1 GCA_013202875.1 Actinomycetota bacterium
TATACGCTAGGTGAACTGCCTCCGCCATCCGCTCCGAACCACTCAAATACTGGTTTTTATATCACTGGGGAGCTTTTATTTTATCCTTTTTATTTTCTAATTCAACAGTACTTTAACAAACACTATGAAATTTTTTTACCAGTCCTTATAATTTCGCTGGCAAAAGGATTGGAATCATTGAAGTCTTTCAATTCGAAAGGATGTGGTTCGATTCTGATATCAATATTCCTTCTAAGCTTTAATAGTAGAAAAAAAATATCTACAATATCACCTTTATAACTCTCGACAACTACAGCAATATCGATATCACTATCTGAGCCTATAATACCCTTATTTGTTGAACCAAATAAATATAACTCTTTTACTCCTATATTGCTTTTTTTAAGGATGTTCAGATATTGTCTGGCCTTTTTTTCAATTATTTTTCTATCTGTTTCAACAGCCATAGTCTAAGTTCCTCAATTTCATTCTTTTGTTTTATAGCATATTCCCTGGTACATTTTTTATAAAAATCCATTTTGTAATCAGGATATCTAGCAAGTATATTAAACGTATTTAATAAATCAAAAAAATCTTTTTGCTTTTCAGTTAATCTTAGTTTTGCTTTTTCTGCAATCTGCGTAAGATTATGAGTATGAGGTGGATTCATATCACAATTTTTTACATAATATGCCTTTAATAATTTCTCAACTACCAAATGGCCTATAAATAATGACCATGGGTAGTTACCGCTTTTAAATAGATTTACCATAGCGGAATAATCTTTCTTTGATAATTTAACCCAGTACTCTATTATTTCGTTTTTCTCCATAGCATTATTATATTTGTTATCAAGAATTCATTCAAATGATTTAATATTGATTAATGTTCAATAAATTTCATATAAAATATAATAAAAAATTGGATTTAAGAAAACATTTCGAATAAAATAGCACCGTACGCAGTCAAACTCGGAACACCTGGGGTAAAACAGCTTAAGGATATCATAATATAAAGTATCTTGGACAAAAACGTATACACATATGACCTTTCCCCCAAAAACTAGTCCAAGTTGAAAGTTAGAATACAGGCCATTAAGAGCTGTTGAGGCGGTTTCCTTATGGTAATTAATATCGTTCTCTGGATTATATGGTAGATCATGATCAGTGTAAGGCTTTTACAATTAGGGGCTCCTGGAGAAAGAAGCTTACCCTGTAATAACTACTTTCTTTAGAATAACAAGCTAAATTCCATCAATTAACAGGCAGCAGCTCAAAGTTATCAAAATCTGCTTCCTTGAGACCCAGCTCTTTATACTGAATTACTCCTGAATCATTGAATAATTTTTCCATTATTGAATAGTTGTCCTGGTTGTAAACGAACTCAGAAACGGGCTCGCTGTCTCTATTAAACCTATCATCATCTTTAATAATACTTTCAAATCTTGAAGCTTCCTGCCATAACTTCATTATTAAAAACGATAAGCCTTCATGGTTTATGATATATTCCCAGTCTTCAGGATGCTTTTCATAAGCTCTTTTCAGGTACAATTCCAGATGCATCATCTGCTTTAGCAAACTATATCTGGGGTTGTGGCAATAAGAACCTATTGACTCTTCAAATGCAATCATAGTTTCAACACTTCTGGTATAAGCATTTATTTCATCTAAAATATTCATAAAGTCTGTGCCATCGTTTCCTATACCAGGTTCCAGATAGGCTGAATCAAAATCATCAGGGTTTAAAATGTCCTGGTATAGTTCAGTCTTCTCAAAAAGTTCTATATCTTTTTCAATAAATATTCCAAAATTTCCCATTAGATATACATACCCTTGCTTACTGATATCAAACAGTCCTGAAGATAGACCCCCGATATGTGTATACTCATGAATCAGTATATTTAAACTGATTGGACTAATATCCCTATCTAATATCGTTGTAGTTTCTGCCATTTCCGACATTTCATAATAAAAAATCTCAAAACCACTTACATATAAGGGAAAAGTTTTTACTACAATTAAAAAACCTTTTGGGTAAAGGTTTTTTAATTCTTCCATTTTGACAGTAGCTTCGTTAAGCTCTTCTCCATTATAAATATTCCCAAGACTCCTGTAAAAATCTTCTTCCTCATCCGGTAAAATATAGTAATCAGATGGATCTGACAGTTCAGCTTTTATACTATCGTATTGCGGATTACTTTCTTTTTTTGCTAAATCATCCTCTACCGAATTGTAATATTCACTGATAAGGCAGCAGCAGGAAAATGATATGAAGGATATTAAAACAAGCAGTGTTATTATAAAAAATAATTTAAAATATTTCACTTTCTCAATTTCATATCTAATATTTCGTTTGATTATGTTTTTTTATTATACTTTTGAGAAATTCTGTTATCAATATATTCCTGTATATCCTACACCTTCTTAAAACCCATTTTTTCAGTTTCGTCCCGGTTAAAGTTTGAATAAAGTAAGACATCAATTATAGCCGGTTTTCCATAATTTTTTTTGCTTTTCTTTCAATAAATTCTAAATCTACCTCACCACGCGTATTACCGGTCTCCATAGCAGCTCTGGCTACGCCTACAGCAACAGCCGGTAGAACCCTCTTGTCAAATGGCTTTGGAATAATGTAATCTTCCTTTAGATTACTACTCACAATTTCCGAAATGGCTTTTACGGCAGCCAGTTTCATTTCTGTGTTTATTTCTATTGCCCTCGCGTCAAGAGCTCCCCTGAATATTCCTGGAAATGCCAGTACATTATTAACCTGATTGGGATAATCGCTTCTTCCGGTAGCAATAATCCTGACACCACATTCCATTGCAAGCTCTGGTTTAATTTCAGGCTCCGGATTTGCCAGAGCAAATATAATTGGATTTTTCTTCATCTTTTTTATCATTTCGGCAGTCAGGACATTTTCCACTGATACACCGATGAATACATCTGCATCCTCCAATGCACAGGTTAAGTCTTCTTTTATATTATTTGAATTTGTAAGTTCCGCCAGCCTTTGCTTTGCGGTATTCAAGCCTTCCCTGCCCTTATATATTATTCCTTTTCTGTCGCACACAATAATATCGGTTGCACCGATGCAATTTAATAAATTTATAATAGAAGTACCGGCTGCCCCTGCTCCATTTATTACTATTTTTACCTCTGCTATATCTTTTCCGTAAATCTTCAGAGCACCGAGTAGCCCGGCCAGGGTTACAATAGCAGTCCCATGCTGATCATCATGAAAGATAAGCATATTTGTCTCTTTCTTCAGCCTGTCCTCAATCTCGAAACACCTGGGCGCTGCAATGTCCTCCAGGTTTATTCCCGCAAATGATGGCTCCAGCATTTTTATAGTATTTATAACCATTTCATTATCCTGGCTGTCTATGCATATAGGAAAGGCAGATACTTCCCCGAACTGCTTAAATAACACACATTTCCCTTCCATTACTGGAAGAGCTGCTCTGGCTCCAATATTTCCAAGACCAAGAACCGCGGAGCCATCGGATACCACCGCAATCATATTGCCCCTGGCTGTATATGTATTTAATTCCTCCGGGTTTTTAGCAATTATACGACAGGGTTCTGCAACGCCCGGGGAATAAGCGAGGGACAAGTCATGCTCGTTATTGGTTTTTACTTTACTTATTATATCAATCTTACCAACATTTTTTTTATGCATTTCCAGTGCTTCTTCATAAATATTCAATTGATTTTCACCTATTCTTTTCTATTTTAAATAATTTAGTTTTAATATTTATTTATGATACTAGTTTTTATATTCTTTAGCACTAGTTAATAATTATTTTTTAAATTTTTTAGCATGTTTATTTAATGCTACCACTACTAGAAGCTCTTCACCAGATAAAAAATCGGAAACTAACGTGTAATTTAACAGGAATAATTTTATTAATGATAAATTATGACATATAATAATTTACATGAAATATTTCGCAGATACAGACATTGGAAAATATAGAGAAAAAAATGAAGATTACCTTTATGCTGAAAACAACCTGTTTATTGTAGCCGATGGTATGGGAGGACACATGGCCGGAGAGGTTGCAAGCAGAACCGCTGTTGAAGCTTTCATAGAAAATTTTAACAGCAGTCTGAAATGTAGAAGTAAAAAAATCTCAGCTAATAAAAAAACAGATAATCCAGACCCGGGCCAGATAGAGAAATTATTGCTTAAAAGCATTAAAAATGCCAACAGGGAAGTGTACAGCAAAGCAACCCTGCAACCTGGTTATTACGGTATGGGAACCACATTTACCGGCTGCTATATCCAGCAAGACAAAGCATATACAATTCATGTGGGTGACAGCAGACTTTATATTAAAAGAGGCAGTGAGTTTAATCTGTTAACTTCAGACCATACCATCGTCGGTGAATTATTCAGAAAAGGAGAAATAAGCTATGAGCAAACTTTTAATCATCCTCAAAGAAACTATCTCACAAATGTCCTCGGGGTTGCAAAAGATATAGATCCGGATTTTAATTCGTTTAAAGTCTTACCTGAAGATATACTGCTCCTGTGTTCTGATGGACTTAATTCCATGTTGAAGGATGAAGATATCGCCAATATTATTGATAAATATAAAGATGCTAAAGATATTGCAAAGAATCTTATAAAAGGTGCAATAAAAAAAAGTGGTCAGGATAATATAACAGTTATAGTTATAAAAATTTAAGATATGTCCGAGAAAGATTTTAGAAAATATAAATTAATCTCAAAAAGATACAGGATAATCAAAAAGATAGCTTCAGGTGGAATGGCTGATATCTTTCTGGGAGATGACTTAAAACTGAACAGAAAAGTCGCTGTAAAAATATTATCTGCTAATTATGCAGGTGATAGAAATTTTGTAGCAAGATTCAAGAGTGAAGCACAAATCCTTGCCAGGCTTAATCATCCCAATATCGTACAGGTATACGACTGGGGAGAATTTAACAGCTCCTATTTTATTTGCATGGAGTATGTTGAGGGTGAAAGTTTAAAGGAAATAATAGAAAAAAAAGGTCCGCTGCCCCCCGAGACTGTTGCTGACTATGCTATACAAATCTCCAACGCGCTGCTGACAGCTCATAAGAACAACCTTGCACACCGTGATATTAAACCCCAGAATATACTTGTAACCCCGGAAGGAAAAGTTAAAGTTACTGATTTTGGCATTGCAAAATCCTTGACTGTTGATGTTACCAAAACATTAAATATAATGGGAACGGCTCATTACATCTCACCTGAACAGGCGAAGGGAGAAGTTTTAGACCACCGGACAGATATTTACTCATTAGGGATTGTATTGTATGAAATGTTAACTGCAGATGTTCCTTTTAGAGGAGGTAACTCCATAGACATTAGCCTCAAACATATATATGAAAAACCTTTAAACCCATCAGAGTTGATGGAAAATATACCAGATAAATTAGAAAAAATAATAATGCATTGTCTGGAAAAAAACCCCCTGGCGCGCTATCCAACTGTAAGAGAACTGATAGGCGACCTTCAAAAATACAAAACCGATAAACCTTTAAGTTTCAGCGCCAAAGGACAAAATCTAAACAGGGCCGGTGTATTTATAAAAAAAATAAAGCCTCATCTGGCCACTATTATTACGGCAGCTTTTATGGTTATCTTTATGTTCCTATTTATATTCTACAGTTATAAATACTATAATAGCACTGCCGGTCACAATATAGTATTAGTTCCCCCGCTTGAAAATATTTCATTTGAAAATGCGGAAGAAATACTCTCACTGTTTAATCTGAACCTGATAGTAAAAGACGAAATTTACCATTCCGAAATTCCGGTAGGATCTATCGTAGAGCAAACTCCGGAACCAGGAGAAAATACCACAATCGGCAGCGATATTGAAGTAACTATCAGCAAAGGCCAGGAAATAACCTATCTCTTAACCCCTAATCTGATCGGTCTCAGTCAGGAAGATGCCTCAGAAATATTAGAGAATTCCGGACTCATAAGTGGAAATATTTCTAAAGAATATTCCATTGCTTTTGAAGAAAATCACATCATAAGCCAGGATCCGGAGTTTAATGAAAGAATTGAGCCGGGAGGAACTGTAAATATAACTGTGAGCAAGGGTGAAGAGATTATTATCGTTCCGCATATTATTGGCCTTGATTTTAGAGATGCTTCAAATCGCCTTGAGTCCCTTGGTTTTATAGTGACAAGCAGCAAAGCTCCGTTAACAAGTACAGATATAACGAATGAAACTGGAATAATTATAAATGTAATACCATCCCCGGGTTCTGAAGTAGGAGTAAACAGTGTGGTAGAATTGGTAATTTCAACAGATGAGCCGCTGGTTCTTGTTCCCAATCTCATGAATCTTAGCCTGGAGCAAGCTAAAGATAAACTTAATCCTTATAATATTACTTATGAAATAAGTAATATAAATCCAGATTCCCCGGTGCAGGAAGGTACAGTTTTGGGTCAATATCCTGAAGCCGGGGCCTACATTTTCCCGGGTTCCAGTGTCATTTTATTTATAGGCAGTTAAGACCTGTCATTCAGTACTGAAAAATCCCATGGATTCAAATTTCCGGGCTCTTCTGGACTTTAATTCTTCTCCAGGAATGCTGGCAAACCTCTCCAACGTACCAATAATATATTTTTTTACAATCTTTACCATTCTTCCGGGCGCATTCTGAGCCCCGCCAATTGGTTCGGGGATAATCCTATCTATTACCTTGAGTCTAAGCATATCTCTTGAAGTCAGCCTTAGTTCCCTTGCTGCCAGTTTAGTACCGGAATGATTTTTCCATAGAATAGCTGCACATCCTTCTGGTGAAATAACCGAGTAAGTGGAATTTTCCAGCATTGCCACTTCATTTCCAACAGCCAGTGCCAGTGCTCCCCCGCTTCCTCCTTCACCAATTAAAATAGCAATAATGGGAACCTTAACTTCAAACATAAGCAAGATACTTTTTGCAATAGCGCTTGCCTGTCCATCATCTTCAGCTTCAAGAGCAGGGTACGCTCCTGGCGTATCTATTAAAGTAACGATAGGAAAACCGAACCTATCGGCCAGCTGCATAATCCTCTGGGATTTTCTATATCCCTGAGGTATGCTCATACCAAAGTTATACTCCAATCTCTGCTTTATATCTTTGCCTTTATTATGCCCGATAACAGCAACAGTCTTTCCATTAATCTTACCAAGACCTGCAACAATCGATTTGTCCTCACCAGTCAGCCTGTCACCGGAAAGTTTTACAAAATCTTCAAAAATACCATTTATATAATCCAGGCATTGTGGCCGGTTTTCATTTCTCGAAAGCTCCACGATCTTCCAGGCTCTTTTAGCGTCTCTTTCAACTTTTTTATAACTTTCAATTTTACGGGAAAGATCTCTTTCTGCATCTTTAAAATGTATGCCGGTAAAGAAAGGGATCTTTTTTAATTTTTCAAGCTTGGATAGTGCCCCTAAAATCTCTTTAAGATAACTTTTTGGAATTTCTTCCAGCTTTTTTAAATCCATATCATTCCTTAAATAATTTTAACAGATTAGTCAGGGTACTCCTGAGCTCATTTCTATTTACAATCATATCCACCTGACCATTTTTTAAATTCCTCTCTGAAGTTCCGAAATCCGGAGGAAGATTCTTTTTTATAGTCTGTTTTACGACTCTTGGGCCTGCGAAGCAGAAGAGCGCGTCAGGTTCAGCTATTATGATATCCGCCACTGTGGCAAAGCTTGCGCTAACACCTCCAGAAGTGGGATTGGTAATTATGGTTATATAGGGAATTTTACTCTCCTTTACTCTGTTCACACTGGAGACTGTCTTTGCCATTTGCATCAAGGATATTACCCCCTCCTGCATCCTTGCTCCACCTGATGCGCAGAATATAACCAGGGGAATATTTTTTTCAATACAGTAGTTGGATAAAATCTTAATCTTCTCTCCTACCACACTTCCCATGCTTCCGCCAATAAAACCAAAATCCATAACACCAAGGGCAACATCATTTCCCTCTATCTTTGCCTCACCAATGATGACTGCTTCATCCAGGCTGGTTTTAAGCTTCGTCTCTTTCAGTCTTACACTATAAGACTTGACATCATAAAAGTTCAAAAAATCATCTGAATTAATATTCTTTCCCAGCTCGATAAAACTATTGCTGTCTACAGTAATTTGCAATCTGTCCCTTGCATTAATATAGTGGTGATAATTGCAGTACGGACATACCCACAGATTTAATATAAAAATTTCATTTTCAATATCCTTAGTGCAATTCTTGCATTTGATTTTTTCCATCTTATGCCCCGTTTATGAATATTTTTTAAATCCCAGAGTGACATTATGACCGCCAAAGCCCATAGAATTTGAAAGTGCAATACGGACCTCTCTCTTCTGGCTTATCTTTGCTGTATAATTCAAGTCGCACTTCTCATCCGGATTATCAAGATTTATAGTTGGAGGAATAATATTATTTTTTATAGCCAAAATTACAGCCGCAGCTTCAATCGCACCTGATGCCCCCAGGCAGTGGCCGGTCATTGATTTGGTTGAATTTATATTTATGTTATAAGCATATTCGCCAAAACATCTTTTAATTGCGGCACTTTCAACAACGTCATTTAAAGTAGTTGATGTCCCGTGAGCATTAATATGGTCCACTTCTTCCACACCTACGCCGCCCTCATTCAAACAATTCCTGATGCATCTTGTCACATTTGCACCCGACTCTTCCAGTGCCGTTATATGATAAGCTTCCCCTGAAATACCATATCCAAAAATCTCGCAGTATATCTTAGCATCTCTTCTTAAGGCAGATTTGAGTTCTTCCAATATTAATATACCACAGCCTTCGCCCATCACAAATCCATCTCTGTCTCTGTCAAATGGCCTGGAGGCTTTCTCAGGTTCATCATTTCTTTTAGAAAGAGCCTGCATATTAGAAAACCCCGCCATTCCTAATGGGGTTATAGCTGCTTCGCTTCCACCGGCAATCATCACTTCAGCAACTCCCCTTTTAATTATTTCAAATGCATCACCTATGGCATTTGAACCTGCGGCACATGCTGTGGTAGTAGTACTTACCGGTCCTTTGGCCCCGCTGGCTATTGAAACCTGGGCAGCTGCCATATTGCATATCATCATAGGAATAAGAAAAGGACTTACTTTATCGGCACCCCTGTTCAGCAGTCTTTCATACTGCTGCTCCAGAGTTGCAAGTCCTCCAATTCCACTTCCTATATAAACTCCCACTTCATTTTCACTCGTTGAATCAATCTTAAGGCTGCTGTCCTTTATAGCATTTGATGCTGCAGCAACCGCAAATTGGGAAAATCTATCCATTCTTTTAGCCTGTTTGGAATCCATATAATTTTCAGGTTCGAAATCTCTGATCTGTGCAGCTATCCTGGAAGCAATCTTTTCTACATCAAACCGTTCAATCCTGCTGACTCCTGATTTTCCGGAAATTAGATTTTCCCAGAATCTGTCAACTTCCAGTCCTAACGGCGACATTATTCCCAGCCCGGTTACAACTACCCTTCTTCCTTTATTCATTTGTTCCATCAATAATTCCTTTTCTATAAGGTTATTACTCTGCCTGTTAAATACCCATTCCGCCATCCAGACTTATCACAGTACCGGTTATATAATTGGAGTCATCACTTGCCAGGAAAAGCGCTGTCTTTGCAACATCGTCTACACTTCCCAGCCTCCCGGTAGGAATTTGCTCCATCAATTTTTCCTTTATTTTATCACTCAACTTTTCTGTCATTTCAGTCTCAATATAGCCTGGAGCTATAGCGTTAACCAGAATATTTCTGCCTGCAAGTTCTCTGGCAAGAGTCTTTGTAAGCCCTATTATTCCGGCTTTAGATGACGAGTAATTACTCTGTCCCGCATTCCCGTGAACTCCGACTATTGAAGATATATTTATTATTTTTCCACTTCTATTTTTTACCATATATTTAACTGTATGCTTGGAACAGATAAAAGCTCCGGTCAGGTTTATATCAATTACTTTTTTCCAATCTTCAAGACTCATCCTGAGTATTAGATTATCCCTGGTGATTCCGGCATTATTGACCAGAATATCAATCCTGCCTTCAGCCTCAATAATTTTTTCGATAGACTGCTCCACACTTTTTTCATCTGTTATATCCACTTTGAAAAAAATAACTTTACCATCATAGGCCTGCTGGAATTCACCTACGGTCCTGGCTCCTTCTTCCTGGTTGACATCAAAAATATATACAGATGCACCTTCCTTTAAAAAAGTCTGGCTGATCTTCTTTCCAATGCCCCTGGCACCGCCGGTTATTATGGCCACTCTATCTTTAAGCCTCATTTATGATTCCTTCCTTTTTTAATGCATTTTTTAAATTTTCAATATCTTCCATTTTGTTGGTGTCAAGTATGATAATATCCTTGCCGCTCCTTTGTGCAATTCTACTAACCAATCCGGATAAAACTCCCCCGGGACCAACTTCTACAAATATTTCGATACCCTTCTTGAGTAGATGCTCAATACTGTCAACCCATCTTATGGGATCGGTCAGCTGTCCGGTCAAAGTCTTTTTAATATCATTCCTATGCCTGTAAGCCACCTCTGTGGTGGAAAAGAAAGGCAATTTCATTTCTGTAAGTTTAACATTCTCCTCAATAAATCTTCCAAGCTTATCTGAAACTTCCTTCATTAACGGACAATGGGAAGCAATGCCGACTTTAAGCGGTATTATCTTTTTTACCCCTCTTGATTTTAATTCTTTTACCGCTTCCCCAACTGCGTCTTCATATCCACTTATCACTATTTGCAAGTAGTCATTATAATTAGCAACAAATACCATGTCCTTAAAACCACCAAGGACATCTTCAATTATACTTATCCCTGTCCCTAAAACAGCAGCCATCATTCCTTTTGCACTCCTGTCAGCTTCACTCATAATTTTTCCCCTGTATCCAACAAGCTTCACCCCCTGCTCAAAACTATAAGCGCCGCCGCTGTAAAGCGCGCTGTATTCTCCCAGACTATGTCCCAATACAGTATCGATGCACTCCCTGCTTATGAAAAGATCATTTACTATATAATCATTTAGAGCACAGCTTAAGGTGTAAATTGAAATCTGGCTAAATTGGGTATTATCAAGTGAA
>JABMRD010000018.1 GCA_013202875.1 Actinomycetota bacterium
CAAATTTAAACTTTCTATTGGAACATCTACAAAACAGGATATTGATCAGAAATTTCAGAATATCATAAAAGAAGCTAAAAACGAAATGTATAAAAGTAAGTTATTCGAGTCTAAAAGCGTTCCTGACTCCGTTATATCATCAGTGGTAGATTCCTTAATGGAGACAAGTTTTGAGACCAAAGAACATGGAAAACGTGTTAGAAAAATGTCTTTAAAACTGGGAAGTGCTTTAAATTTATCAAAAAGTAAACTTGATGAATTATCAATACTTGCTGATCTCCACGACCTGGGTAAAATAGCTATACCTGATGATATCGTTAAAAAGAAAAGTAAACTAAATGAAAAGGACTGGAAGGTTTTAAAGAGTTATCCTGAGATAGGTTATAATATAGCAAGTTCATCATCTAAAATTTCGCATATCGCTGAATATATTTTAACCCATCATGAAAGATGGGATGGAGCCGGTTATCCCCAGGGATTAAAAGGAGAGGATATACCATTAGTTTCGCGTATTACAGCTATTGCTGATGCTTATGATGTTATGAGAAGTGGTAGATTCTATAAAGGAACATTAAGTAAAAAAGTCGCTATTGAAGAACTAAGGAAATCCAGCGGTAAGCAGTTTGATCCAAAATTAGTTGGAGAATTCATAAAAATTTTGGAAGAGGAATAAGTTATATCCAATTTAACACAATACCCATTACTGTACAGAATTTGATTATCTTAAAATAATAATAAAATTAAAAAATGTTTTATGGGCCAATAATATATCATTCTACAATTCTGAGTTCTATCGTATCTCCATCTGAAATTTTTTTAAGATCAGGAAGACTTTTATTATCTATTATTTTTCCAATAACTGTGACTGGACTTGCTGCCTGTGGTTTGTCTCCAGTACTGGCAGGAGTTTTTCCGAAGAATATACAGAAAGCATTTCCGGGAGGCCAGTAAGCTACAGAACCTGTATCCAGGATCTCTACTCCATTTTCCAGTTCCGCATATACCGGTATTTGAAAATATATTTCCTCACCCCATCTATTGGCTATGGAGACTATTGGCAACTTTTTTAATATTTCTTGGGAGGCATTTGAATCATTTAACTTAACCGGGAATTCAAGATTTTTAGAAATTATTTTAATAATATTATTCATTTATAAAACTAAGTTAAGTTTATTATTGATAACAAACATAATATATTTTGAAATAAAAATCCATAAGTAAAACATTTTATTTGAACTTAAATGTTCTACTTCAGGCTTTAAATTGTTTAATAAAGAGATAAAGGATAAGATATCAATTGATAATTGATTTATTAAAAAATATAAATTATTCTTTAAATATATAAAAAAACCATTAACAAAAAGGGTATTATGATGAATAGTAAAATGAAGCATGTAGAAGGTACTGATAAGGGCAGGGTAGTTTTATATGCTCTGAGTACCTGTCAGTGGTGCAGAAAGGTAAAGGAGCTTTTAAAAGAGTTAAATATTGATTTTTATTATATTGATGTAGATCTGGCTGGTGAAAATGATAGGAAAGAAATAATAGAAGAAATTAAAAGATACAACCCAGCCTGCAGCTTTCCTACCTTGATATTGGATGATAATGATTCTATTATTGGATTCGATGAAGAAAAAATAAGAGAAAGATTTAAGTGATGGATACAGAAAGTAAAATAACCGAAGAAGAGATTGAAAAATTATATATAAAATTAAAAAACGACGCGGAGTCAGGTGGTTACCATCTGAATCCGGATATAAATTTTACAAAGAGACTGGTTAGGGGTCTGCTCATAAACCAGAAAAGATATGGATACGAGGCATGTCCATGCAGACTGGCATCAGGTAAGAAGGATAAAGATCTGGATATAATATGTCCGTGTGATTACAGGGATCCTGACCTTGATGAGTATGGGACATGCTACTGTGCACTTTATGTAATTGAAGAAATTTTAGAAGGCAAGAAAAAGGTAAGATCAATCCCGGAAAGAAGATATATGGAGGAAAAACGGGACCAGAAGAAAGAGATTAAGATGTCAGGGGATAAAGTTATAGATATTAAATACCCGGTGTGGAGATGTAAGGTGTGCGGTTATTTATGTGCAAGGGAAAAACCGCCGGAAGTTTGTCCTGTCTGTAAGGCTAAAAGAGAAAGATTTGAAATATTTATTGAAAAATAGATAAAGTAAATTAATCCATTATTTCATCTTTATCTGCTAATCTTGCTATAGTAATCTTATCTTCACCGAATTTATCTGATATTTTGTC
>JABMRD010000019.1 GCA_013202875.1 Actinomycetota bacterium
ATAATATAGTACAGAACTCGGCTTATAGACTAACTACACAAACTCAATACTACAAATTTGCGCCACTCGAAGGAAAAAACTTCAAAATCTTATTTAAGCTGGAAAATTTGAAATTGGTGAAATTTAAAAACTTTTAAAGATTAATAAATGGTATAAATTTTTAAAAAATATCTATTCTTGTAAAAATAGCAATTTTAGTTATACTATTCTTGTAAATATTGCAATAATAGAGCCGATAATTCAGCAGTTCGTATTTTTTGATATTTTCCTAAAAAATCCTTAATCTTATTTAAAAAATCTTTTACACTTGGAGGTGGCTTTAGTGAATCTTTTTAAAAAGCTTGGTTTTAGAAAACTTGATGAAAAGGGTGCCCAAAGGCAATTATATATTGTAAGCACGGCAAGTAAAATTACCTGGCTTTTCTATGCTTTCGTTTTGCTTTCATGGGCAACAGTAGAACTAATACAAAACGGGCAAACTTCTGTATTTCGGATACTTATGATTATATGTTCAGCTGGGGTAACTGTTTTTTGGGGTACCTATTTATACTTACATTATATTATAAAAACTAGTGGTCGATATAAAAAATAATATTCGCAAGCTTCGAAAAATATATAATTTAACGGCAATTTGCCTACTTAAGCTGAGGCCAGCCTTTGTTCTCCTTTTTGCCAATGTGGAGTACTCCGAAAAGCACAAGCACTAACACGAGACTAATAAGTGTTAGTGCTGATTACCTGGCTGATTCCTCTGCTGCCGACTGACAGATTCAAGACCAGAGAGGCAACGCTCGATGCGCAGAATCCCCAAAAACCCCACTTCTTCCACAGGAAAAGCGCTATTGCGCACACCACGTTGAATATCGAAAACACAATAGATACAAGAAATACCCAGGCGGGAATATTCAAGAGCGTTTGGATCTGGAGTATTTGGCTCTGGGACATTTGGCTCTGGTACATTTGGCTCTGGAGTATTTGGTAAATCATATTTCTTCCGAGCAGGTTTATCAGGTATCCCAGGATCCCTGCTGAGTTCACTATGATTATCAATACCAGCCACGCTGCCAAGCAACCATGCCGATTCTTTGCTTCCGCCATCGTATCATCTCCTATCTTAATATAGTTAATAAATCAAATAATTTATGTTAATAATTTCTCCCTTTTAAATTAAAATCATCATATTACTCGTACCTTAACGCATCTATAGGGTTAAGCCTTGCAGCGCGCATTGCCGGGAAAATGCCAAAGAAAAGGCCTATTACTGTAGAGAAGCTCAGGGCAATGATTATTGGGAATACTGTAATGGAGGTTACCAGGATAGTAAACCTGCTTAATATGGCAGAAACAGAAACAGCAAATAAGATGCCCAAAATTCCCCCGGTAATGCTGAGCACAATACTTTCTACCAGGAACTGAATCAGTATGTCCCTGTTCTTGGCTCCTATAGCTTTTCTTATTCCGATTTCTCTGGTTCTTTCGGTAACTGAGACAAGCATTATATTCATTATTCCGATACCTCCTACAAGGAGTGATATACTGGCAATACCGGCGATGACTACAGTAAAAATACCGGTGACAGTGTTGACCATATCAAGTATCTGAGTTTGATTCTGAACCATAAAATCCTCTTTTTCTCCAAACCTTATGTTTCTGTGTCGTCTGAGTATTGATTTTATCTCTTCCGAAGCAGCATCTATATCTTTTTCACTGACACTTTGAGCCATTATCATATTGTATGAATCCAGTCCATATAGTTTATCCTGGGCGGTAGTAACCGGAATGCTGATAGAGCTATCCTGGTCATTTCCAAGGGCATCGGTTCCCCTTGCTTCCAGAGTTCCTATAACTTTAAAATTCTTCCCATCAAGTTTTATTATTTTTCCTATGGGATCTGTCTTTCCAAATAAGCTTTTTACGACTGTCTGGCCGATTACTGCTACATTTAAAGCGTTTGAAACATCGCTTCTACTGTAAAAATTACCCTTATCGATTTTCATATTATATATTTCCCGTCCGTCTTCGGTTGAGGCAAATACAGTAGACTGTGTACTCTTATTTAAATAAGAGGCGACAGATGAGCTAAATATTACCGGCGCAACGTCAGTGATCAGAGTTGCTTCTCTTTCTATGGCCCTAAGGTCATCAATGGTCAGTTCAGCTTGCTGAGTACCAAAAGCCAATTGTGCTCCCATATAATTTTCTTCTTCAGGATTTCCGGGAGTTATAATAATTAAATTAGAGCCCATATCCTGTATGCTGCCAAGAACTGACTGCTGTGCTCCGGCACCAATAGAAAACATAGCAACTACTGAACCTACTCCAATAATTATTCCGAGCATGGTAAGAAGGGACCTTAATTTATTTAAAAATAAAGCCTGAAAAGCAATTTTTATGTTTTCCAGCAATCTTCTCATAATTTTAAAAATTTTAGTTTGCTGTTAGTTTATCTTCCAATCTGGGCATCTGCCTTAATTTTTCTTCAGCTGATATCTGATTTTTGACTTCTTCCTGCCCGTGAATAATACCATCCCTTAAATAAATAATTCTATGGGTATGTCTGGCTATATCCAGCTCATGGGTAACCAATATTATTGTTTTTCCCTGGCTGTTCAGTTTTTGAAATATGGCCATTATTTCTTCTCCGGTTACAGAATCCAGATTTCCGGTAGGTTCATCTGCAAGAATTATGGAAGGTTGATTTACCAGAGCTCTTGCAATGGCTACCCTCTGTTTCTCTCCGCCTGACAGCTCGTTGGACCTATGCTTTATCCACGCTGTCAACCCTACGGATTCTATGGCGTCCAGTATTTTCTTTTTTTTATTTCTGACCCTTTCTGCAGAGTAAATCATCGGAAGTTCAACATTTCCATAAACATTTGACCTGGAAAGGAGATTGAATGTTTGAAACACAAAACCCACTTCCTTATTTCTTATGCCTGCCAGCTGGCTATCATTTAGCTTGCTTATATCCATATTATTCAGATAATATTGTCCGGAGGTTGGGATATCCAGACATCCGATAATGTTCATTAAAGTTGATTTACCCGATCCTGAAGGTCCCATTACTGCCACAAACTCGCCTCTTCTAATTTCAAGATTAGCACCCCGGAGCGCATTAACCTTAATATTTCCCAATCTGTAAACTTTTGTAATGTCAGCTGTTTTTATGACGGTATCTTTATTATTCTTTATCATATTATCAATCAATTTTAATCCCTAACTAGTCCGGGGTATTATACTGGGCAGGTGAAATTAAAATAGTATCTCCTTCGTTCAGCCCTGACTTGATTTCAATAAAGTCATAGTTAAATATTCCTGTAGTGACTTCTGTTTTTTCTATACCACCGTCTTCAGCTACCAGATCAACGTATGATTTTCCATCTTCCTCATATACAGATTGTATGGGAACAAATAAGACGTTTTCTG
>JABMRD010000020.1 GCA_013202875.1 Actinomycetota bacterium
GCCAATAACCAGGGAGCTCTTGCCCCTTATTAACTCCAGAACATCGGGATTCTTTTTTTGAGGCATTATGCTGCTGCCTGTACAAAAATCTTCATCTATTTCAATAAATGAAAACTCACCAGTGTTATATATAATAAGATCTTCGCATAACCTGCTCAGATGCAGCATTATCTTACTGCAGGAATATATAAAATCTATTATAAAATCCCTGTTCCCTACTATATCCATACTATTAGAATCAAGATCTTTAAATTCAAGAAGTTCTTTTAGTAGTTTCCTATCCAGCTTATATCCGCTTCCTGCACAGGCTGCAGCTCCCAGCGGCATATAATCGCAGGTTTCAAAATTGAAAAAAAGGTTGTCGGTATCCCTCTCAAACTTTTTAAAAAAAGAGAGAAAGTAATGTGAAAGCAGAACAGGCTGGGCTTTTTGCATATGGGTATACGCTGGAATAATAATATCGATTTTACTTTCTGCAATTTTTAATATATTCCCCTGCAGGGCTAAAATCTTACTTATTATATCTATTAAGGCATCTTTTACAAAAAGTTTTTCATCCAGCACAACCTGGTCATTCCTGCTCCTACCGGTATGAATTTTCATACCTGCATCTCCAATTATTTTTCCCAGTTCAGATTCAACCAGACTGTGGATATCTTCATAAAGACTTGTATCAATACTACCTTCTTCAATATTTTTTTTGACAGTTTTTAGGCCGTAAAGAATTTTTTTAAGCTCATCATCCGTGATAATTCCGATCTTATTAAGTCCTATTGCATAAGCTGCAGTTCCGGTAATATCATATAAATATAAGCTTTTATCCACGTCTATGGAACAGGTAAATTTATCAACTGCTTTATCAGTATTTTTTTCTATCCTGCCCTTCCATATTTTATTTCCCATTGATTCTTCCTCTTCTTCCTAATAGTTCATAGGGGTAACCCCAAATTTTTATAAAACTTTCCGAATTTTTTGGATCGAATTTATCTCCCCTGTCGTAAGTCGCAAGTTCCTTATCATATAATGAATAATCAGACTTCCTTCCTTCAACTATAAAATTCTTATACCCAAGCTTAATCTTTATTGTGCCTGTTACATATTTCTGGCTTTCGTCTATAAATGCACACAGGCATTTACGCAGTGGAGTGAACCATAATCCAAAATAAACCAGCTCTGCCATTTTCTCTTCCAGCAGATATTTATAATGGATGAGCTCTCTGTCAAGCACCAGCGATTCCAGCTGTCTGTGAGCTTCAATTAATATTTCTGCTGCCGGCGATTCATAAATTTCCCTTGATTTTATTCCAATAAGCCTGTTTTCCACCATATCAATTCTTCCAATTCCATAAGAACCGGCTAATTCATTTAATTTTTTTATTATCATAACAGGCGGAATATTTTCATTATTTAAAGAAACAGGTATTCCTTCCTTAAATCCTATTTCTATATATTCAGATTCATAACTATTTTTTGTTATTTTTGTCCATATGTAAATATCATCAGGCGGTTCATTCCAGGGATCTTCAAGGGCACCGCATTCGATGCTTCTCCCCCATAAATTTTCATCAATGCTGTAAGGACTTTTTTTAGTTACATTAATCTTAATACCACATTTTTTTGCATATTTAATTGTCTCTTCCCTTGAAATATTCCACTCTCTAAAAGGGGCAATTATTTTAAAATCCGGTGCCAGGCTTCTGATCCCTACATCAAACCTCACCTGGTCGTTGCCTTTGGCGGTACAACCATGCGCAACTGTTTTTGCTCCTTCTTTTCTTGCTATTTCCACCAATTTTTTGACTATAAGCGGTCTTGCCAGAGCTGTTGCCAGCGGATATTTTTTTTCATATTTTAAATTTGCCTTTATTGATGGAAAAATAAAATCATTTAAAAATTCCTCTTTTGCATCAACTATTACAGATTTTATAGCTCCTATATCCAGTGCCCTCTTATGGGCTTCTTTCAAATCTTTAGGCTGGCCGCAGTCTATTAGTGCAGCAATCACTTCCATATTATATTTTTCTTTAATCCAGTTTATGGAAACTGAAGTGTCAAGTCCGCCAGAATAGGCCAATACTACTTTTCCACTCATTTTTTTATTCCTTTCATTTTTTTTAAATATAAAACTATATAAATTCAAATATTACTGGTAATTTTCATTAAAATTGATTTTGCATTAATTTCAATATTTTTTCCCCATGATCATTACTATCTGCAACACAAATAATAGTGTCATCACCTGCAACTGTACCCAGTATTTCCACAAAATTCATGCCATCTATTATAGCCGCCGTTCCCTGAGCTTCACCAGGAAAAGTCTTAATCACAATAATATTGCCTGCTCTTTTTGCTGATATTGCACTTTCCTTAAATTTTGACTTAAATTTTTCCGGATCAAAAATTTTTCCATCTATCGTTCTACTTTCAATAGAGTAATACTCTTCCTGTTTGTAATTCCTGGTCTTAACAAGTCTCAGACGGTTTATATCCCTGGAAATAGTCGATTGCGTAACACGATACCCTCTTTTTGCCAGTTCATTTAATAATTCTTCCTGAGAAGAGATTTTTTTATCGCTTATTATCTCTTTTATTGCTCTAATTCTTTCAATCCTGCTCATTTTACCATCTTATATTTGATTTTATCTTTTAAATTTAATTAGCATATAAATAAACCAGTAATGCTTTTTGGGCATGAAGGCGATTTTCCGCCTGCTGAAGTACAATAGAATTTTTACCGTCCAGAACCTCCGATGTAATTTCCTGTCCCCTGTGAGCGGGCAGGCAATGCATTACTTTTACTTCTTCTTTTGCATATTTTAATAACTTGTAATTTACCTGGTAACTTTTAAGATCCGCTAATTTTTGTTTATTTATTTCATCTCCCATGCTTAACCAGACATCAGTATAAACAACATCTGCATCACTCACTGCCTTGACTGGATCATGCGCTAAATTAAGTTTGCTTGCTTCTTTCTTACTTTTTGCATATTCGATTATTTCTTCCGGAGGCGAATATTTTTCAGGACACCCTATAGTTATATCAATCCCTAATTTTGAAAATCCAATAATCAGGCTATTTGTTACATTATTGCTATCTCCAATATATGTAAATTTCAGACTCTTATTTAACAGCCCAAGTTCTTTTAATGTTAACATATCTGCAAGTATCTGACATGGATGATAAATATCAGTAAGTCCATTTATAACCGGTATGGTTCCACATTTTGCAAAAATATCTACAATTTCCTGGCTGTAAGTCCTTATAATCACACCATCAAGATACCTTGAAAAAATTTTCGCCGTATCCTGGTAAGTCTCCCCCCTGCTTATCTGTAAATTTTTGGAATCCAGATATATTGAATTTCCACCCAGCTGGTTTATCCCAGCTTCAAATGACAGCCTTGTCCTGGTGGAATGTTTGTCAAACAACATTGCTATATTTTTGCCTTCAAGTACTTTACTGTATGAAATTTTATCTTTTTTTATCTTACCTGACAGATCAAGCAGATATTCAATTTCTTCTTTTGAATAATCTTTCAATGTTAAAAAATCTTTTTTCATTTTATATCTCCTTGATATTTACATCCAGCCACTTTACCAGCCTATTTATATTATTTTTGGTTATTATCAGTGGTGGCAGAAACCTTAAAGTACTGCTGGATACTTTATTTATAATAAGTTTATCATCTAGAGCCTTTTTAACTAATTTTTCTGCTGCCGGCTCGTTGAACTCCATCCCGATCATAAGACCTATTCCTCTTATTTCTTTTACCACTGCATACTTCTTTTTAATCTGCATTAATTTTTTTAAAAAATACTGGCCCAGCTTCATAGATCTCCCTGGCAAGTTATTCTCTGTAAGATAATCAATTACTGCCAGTCCAGCAACACAGGCAGCAGCATTGCCCCCAAAAGTTGAACCATGTGTTCCCGGTCCAAAACTGGAACTTACTTTTTCTGTTGAAATAAAAGCTCCTACCGGCATTCCCCCTCCAAGACTCTTTGCAACTACCAGTATATCAGGATAAATATCATAATTCTTGTAGGCAAACATATTTCCTGTTCTTCCAAATCCAGTCTGTATTTCATCAAGAATCAAAAGTATATTTTTCTTATTGCAGACATCCCTCAGCCATTTCATAAAATCTTTATCCGCAGGATAAACTCCACCCTCTCCCTGGACAGGTTCCAGCATAATAGCGCAGGTATTTTCATTTATCAGTTTACTCACTGAACCAATATCGTTTAGAACTGCATATTTAAATCCTGAAAGTAATGGTTCAAAAAGCTTCTGTTTTTCCGCCTGCGCAGTGGCAGCAAGAGCTCCCAATGTCCTTCCATGGAAAGATTTTTCAAAAGTAATTATTTCATATCTGGAGGCGTTATATTTGTCCGTAGAATACTTCCTCGCCAGCTTTATGGCTCCCTCAATAGACTCAGTGCCGCTATTGGCGAAAAATACCTTTTCCCCAAATTCAGTTATCTCACAAAGCTTTTTAGCCAGTTTTACCTGGGGCTGGTTAAAATAAATATTAGAAGGCTGGATAATCTTACCAATCTGCTGCTTTAGCGCATTTACCACAAATTTATTGCTGTGCCCGACATTCAAGCAACCATATCCTGCTATAAAATCAAGATATTTACTGCCTTCTGCATCCCATAAGTACTGCATTTTAGCTTTTATAAATACCACCGGGAGTCTGCTGTATGTGGACATCAAATATTTATTTCCCTGCTCGAATATTTCCATATTCTTACTTATGTTCATTTAATCTCCTCTTCAGTTATCATTGTCCCAATTCCTCTGTCTGTAAATATTTCTACAAGTATTGAATGTTTTTTGGTCCCGTTTAATATATGCGCTCTCTCTGAACCTGATTTTAATGTATCCACACATGCCATCACTTTTGGAATCATCCCGGAGTTTATCTTACCTGACCCAATCATCTTCTGACATTGACTTACTGTTAATTTTGATATTAATTTATTTCCATCTTTAGCACTTTCTATGATTCCATCCACATCTGTAAGTAATATCATTTTCTTTGCATTCAGTGAAATTGCAATCTCTGCTGCGCAGGTATCGGCATTTATATTATATATATTGCCCGGACTGTCCACTCCTAAAGTTGCAATAACCGGAATATGATTACCATCCAGAATATTATTTAAAAACTCAGAATTAATGCTCTCAATCTCTCCCACAAATCCCAGATCTATAATCTTTCCATCTTTTTTATATTCTTTTTTATGACATTTTATAAAACTTGAGTCATTGCCCGATATGCCGATGGCCATATTACCGTGCTTATTAAGAAAAGATACTATCTTGGTATTTATGCTTCCTATAAGAACCGTCTTTACAATCTCAATAGAATCCTTGTCTGTAATCCTGAGTCCATCTATAAATTCCGGTTCTATTCCTTTTTTCCTTGAAAGTTCGGAAATCTGCTTACCGCCGCCGTGTATTAGAACTACTTTTATTCCCACATATTTCATAAGAATTAAATCGTCCAGGACGTTCTGGATGATGCTGTCGTTCTCCATCATGCTTCCACCAATTTTTACCACTACTACCTGGTTAAAATATTCTTTTATATAAGGCAGTGATTCAAGCAGAACTTCTACTTTATTCATATATGATTCCACTGTTTTCATTTCTTTCTCATTTATCTCAATAGTCTTTATAATATTTCATTCCTTTATTATTTTCTCTCTGGTCTTTGATAACATCAACTACCCATCCGGTCAGGTGTGGTATAAGGCATTAATTTTTATATAATCAAACGATAGATCTGTGGTCATTACACTGAATTCCTCTTTACCATAACTTAAGTCCACGGTAAATTTTACTTCTTTTTCTTTCATTAGCTTTTCTGTATATACCCTGTCAAATTCAACCCCCATACCGTTTTTTACAATTAAAACATCGCTGATATATATGTCTACTTTTTCCGGATCAAAATCACAATCAACCGAGCCAATAGCTGCATTTATCCTGCCCCAGTTCAGATCCTGGCCAAACATTGCCGTTTTAAATAAATTTGAGTTAGCAACAGCAAGTGCCAGTTTTTTAGCATCAATCTTATTTTTCGCATTTATAACCTTTAGCTCAATTAATTTGGTTGCCCCCTCACCATCCAGAATTATTTTTCTTGCAAGATCTTTCAGCACGAATGACAGCGCATTTTTAAATTTTTTATAATATTTATCCTTTTTATTTTTTATCTCAACATTGCTTTCAGAATTTGCAATAACTATTACCATATCATTGGTACTCTGGCATCCATCTACAGTAATACTGTTAAAGCTCCTACCAACTTCATCTGAAAGTATCTCGTCCAGTAAATTTTCTGGGATCTTAACATTTGTAGTTATAAATGAGAGCATGGTAGCCATGTTTGGTTCTATCATCCCGGAACCTTTTGCAATTCCTCCAATTATAATATCACTGCCGCCTTCAACTTTAATACTTACTGCTATTTCTTTGGCAACAATGTCAGTGGTCAGTATTGCCTCAGCAGCACTATGACCATCAGTGCCCCCTGCTTTGCATGCACATTGCTTAATTCCCTCTTCTATCTTGTCCATTGGCAATTGCATGCCGATAACTCCTGTTGATGAAACTATTATATTCTTCTTCTCAACTCCTAAATATTGGCTTGCAATCTCAATGGTCTTTCTTGCATTTTTATACCCAGGCTCTCCGGTGCAGGCATTGGCAATACCGCTGTTGACAACAATAGCCTTAATATTTCTGGTCTTTTTAAGCTGTTCTTTAGTTACAATAACCGGTGCCGCCAGAAATTTATTGGTAGTAAAAACTCCACTGCAGGTGCTGTCTTCAGGTGTATATATAATACACATATCAGATTTCCCCGAGCTCTTTATACCACAATAGCATGCAGCAGCATAAAACAGCGGAACACTGGTAATGGTCCCATTATTTATGATATTAAATTCAATATCCTGTTTACTGTGATCTGTATTCACCTTAAAAATTCTCCCCATTATTTAAAATAATTATATTTATGAAAATATTCCATTAAACTCTAAGCCCTCTTTTTCATCAAAGCCCATCATTATATTCATATTCTGAACCGCCTGTCCCGCAGCGCCTTTAATGAGGTTGTCAATTACACTGAATATTTTTAATGTGTTAGTCCTAACATCCAGGCAACAACCTATAAGGCACATATTGGTGCCTATTACATCTTTAAGCTGAGGTATTTTTTTACCCTTAAATTTTACAAAAGGTGAACATTTGTAAAAATTTTCAAACAAACTGCAAATCTTTTCTGCTGTTTTATTTTCCTCAATTACTCCATCAAGTTTACAGTAAATAGATGTAAAGATTCCCCTGTTTACTGGCAGCAGATGTGGAGTAAAATTTATCTTAAAATTCTTACCACTCATACTCTCAATTTCCTGCTCTATCTCTCCGGTATGCCTGTGTCCTTCAGCCGAATAAGCGTAAAAATTATTATCCAGACTGCCAAACAAATATTCATCTTTTAATTTCCTTCCTGCCCCGCTAACACCCGATTTTGAATCAATATTAATATCTTTTATCTTGATATTGCTTTTCAGTACCGGAGCAAGCCCCAGCAAAATGGATACCGGATAGCAACCAGGATTGGCAATATATTTACTTTTGCCTATTTTGTCTTTGTTTATTTCCGTAAGACCGTAAACAAAATCAGAAAGTTTTTCCTTTAAGATATGCTTGGTCCCGTACCAGTATTTATAATTATCAGAGCTCTTCAACCTGAAATCAGAACCCACATCTATAATCTTAAATTTATAATTACCGGATATACCCTTTAAAAATTCCATTGATTTTAAAGGCGGAAGACATAAAAATATCAGATCGATTTTTCCCAGATCGCCTTTTTGGGGTTGGCAGGTAAAAGCTAACTTCGTATCTCCATTATCCTGATATGACGGAAATACCTCGCTTACAGGTAAATTTTTATAGGTCCTGGAGGTCACAAAACTGATTTCAACATATTTATGCCTGCTTAGTATTTTTACCAGCTCTATTCCTGTAAATCCGGATCCTCCGATAATACCGACTTTAATATTTTCCTTCATAATTATATCTTTCTATTCTTTTAAAATGTATATTATACAGATAAATTAAATATTATGCAATATTTATTTTATAAAATTTCTATAAGTTTAAATATATTATGGTAACTCCATAAATTGGTTTTTTAAATATTACAAATAGAGATGAAATTGTGGCCAATCATCGTTAAAATAAAAAAAAGAGTCTTCTAACACACGCTACGCAATAAATCTAGCATATATATCTCCACTGAAAGCAGTCTTATAGGGTATGGATAAAAGAATATCACATATTTTGCTGCTATTAACCCATTCTGGCAAGGCAAGAATCATCGATTCCCCAAATGAGTAATTAAATTGAACATTACCAATAGCAGAGAGGTGTTTTATAGACTCTATGGACTGGTTAATTAGTTTTTGAGTAGGAGTAAATTCAAAAGAAATCATTTCAGCCGGTTGGGACAGGCCCTTTATAACCTGGTACTCAAATCCCTCCACATCTATCTTGCAGACTGCCGGGCTTCCATATTTTTCAATTAATCTGTCCAAAGTAGTAACCGGAACTGTAACATTCTCATGCCATTGGAAAGCTGAGGTGGATGTAAAAAACATATCACTATCTCTGACACAATCTATCCATTCCTTTGACATAGACGAAACAGTATGTGAATTACTTAGTATTAAGTTTCCTTCACCTTCTCTTGCTCCTAATGCCTTATTAACTAAAAATACCTTATTGTTGTTTCCATATTTTTTCAGTAATTTTCTCATACAACTATTTTGGGGTTCAACAGCTACTACAGTGGCTCCAAGTTTAAGAAAAACTCCAATTCTATTACCTATATTAGCACCTATATCAAAACACAGATCACCTTCATTAACAAATTGGGAGTAAAACCTTAACAACTTTCGTCTGCCCAGGATATTCGATATAAATAAAACTGTAACATACACAGCATTATATAATCTAAAAAACCTTAGTGATTTTACAAAAATATTTAATGCTTTTATAGGTATCAGGCCCGATTTAGTGCAGCTTGCTTTACTGTTGTTTCTTATTTTAATCTTTCTAACGTAATTCATAAAATAACTTTTTATTTAAAATATTCTACTTTTCTCAAACTCAGTGAATTTGAAAAAATTCCGATTTATTTTCATAACTCCATTCTATAGCCATCATTAGCTACAGTTACATTAATTTTTCCTTCCGTATACTCCTCCAGCCTGCCTGCAAGTTCTTTTTTATCCATAGTAACTATTTGTTTCCCACAGTGGGTCACAATTAAACTGCCAATATTATATTTTTTACACCATTCTATCATAGTCTTAATTCTGGTATGCCCGTATAGTTTACCCTCTTTTCTTCTAACCATATTTATATTAAGACTGGAGCCATCGGCAATCAGCAGGTCGACATCTTTTAATACTGTGCCCTTATCTTCCTCAAAATCCACAATATCCGGGGCATAAATTATAGTCTTATCTCCTTTAATTTTATATCCTACTGCAGGGCACCTCAGGGAATGAATTACTTCGTATGCAGTAATCTGCAGATTTTTAAGCCTATATTCACTGCCGCCTTCGATAATCCTGTAATTTACAGGCTTATATTTACTGTAGTCAAGGGCAATCCTGGTTAAATAGACCGGGATATTTATTCTATTTTCATCTTCAAGTGCCCATATATAATGGTCGGGATGGGCATGAGTTATTAAAATGAAATCAAAATCATTTATTTTATTTATCAGTTGTGGATTATATTTTATACCGAAATCAATAAGTGCGCCTGTTTTTTTATATCTTATAATTAGAGATGAGTGATACTTATGTTCTGTGCTGCTTTCTTCAATCTCACCTCTTGTGCCCGGAAACTCGATTATCATATCTTATTTATTCTCTAATCCTGGCATTAAATTTCTTGCCTAAACTTTCCAGTATTCTATTTACTATTATTTCTATCTCTGTGTCCTTTAAAGTTCTGGTGTCATCCCTGAAACTCATGGAGTAAGCCATACTTTTCTTGTCCTTTTCTATCTGTTCCCCTCTGTATATATCAAAAAGTCTTATCTTTTTAAGCAGTTCGGTCCCGTTTTCTTTTATTTCATTTACAATATCTTCACTCTTTATTTTATTATCAACTACAATTGCAAGATCAATATCTATAGAAGGAAATCCAGGTATGAATTTATATTTTTTGGTCTCTTTTATATTATTTATAAATTTATCCATATCCAGTTCCATATAATAAGCATCCTGGTCTGTTTCAGTATCCTCTATTATTATCGGGTGAATTTTGCCAATTATTCCCACATCCAGATCTTCAATGTTGACTATTCCGCTGATCCTTGGGTGGAAAAATCTGTACTGTCTTTCTTTTATCCTTAAACTGCCATAAGGATAATATCTCTTGCATATAAATTCTAAAATACCTTTCAGATCATAAAAATCAAAAGCTCTTTCCTTTTCATCCCATCCTTTCTTTGCTGCTTTTCCTGTTAACATCACCCCGAGCATATTTATTTCAAAAGGCAACTTACCGGAACTGTTTTTCTTAAAAACTTTTGATATCTCAAATATTCCAATATCTTTTATATTATGGTTAATGTTATCTTTAATATTTTTCATAAGTGCCGGAAGAAGCATTGGCCTTAACAACTTGAAATCTTCATTAATGGGATTTAATATCTCTACATTATTCTTATACTCATCTTCCAGATTTATTTTAAATTTTTTAAGTGATTCAGCACTAATAAAAGAATAGTTTATAACTTCAACCAGTCCAATATCGCAAAGAGCCTGTCTGATATCTTTAATTGTTTTCTGATATAGACTATATTTTCCACGCTTGTCGCTTGCTGAAGTAGGAATAGAATCCAACCTGTCGTACCCGTAAATTCTTGCTACTTCTTCAACAAGATCGATCTCTCTCTGGAGATCTTCATATCTAAAAGAAGGAACTGTTGCCTCTATGATATTATCTTTTATTCTGTTACCGACTTTTAAATTTGTAAGAATGCCGGATATCAAACCTGCATCAATATCTTTGCCCAGAACCTGGCCGACTTTGCCTATTCTTAAATTAATCTTTCTTTCTCTTTCTACTTTTTTAAAATTATCATATATGCATTCTTCCGTTTTAAAATTGGCCACTTTTTCCAGTAGCTCTTCAAACCTCCCTATTGCAAATACAGTAAGCATTGGGTCAATTTTTTTTTCAAACCTGTTTGAAGCTTCCGACCGGAGCCCAATTTTTTTAGAAGTCCTCATTATGGAAGGTCCGTAAAAATTTGCCGATTCCAGTAATACATTTTTTGTATTCTCACTTATTTCAGTATCCTTTCCACCCATTATACCGGCAATAGCCACAGCTTTATCTTCATCTGCTATTACCAGTGCATCATCATCCAGTATCCTTATGGAATCATCAATAGTTTTTATATTCTCCCCTTTTCCTGCTCTTCTGACTATAATCTTATTTGAATATAACATGTCTTTATCAAAAGCATGTAGCGGTTGACCGGTTTCCAGCATAACATAATTAGTCAGGTCAACAATTAAATCTATTGGTCTTACATCACATATGATAAGCCTGTTTTTAAGCCATTGAGGTGACTGGATGTTGGGTATATTTCTAAAAAGTTTTGCCGAATATCTGGGGCAAAGACTATAATCATCTATTTCAATTTTAAATTTAGAATTTATATTCAGTCTTTTTTGAACATCATATTCACCAGTTATAAGTTCAGCGCCAATTAAAGCGCTGATTTCTCTTGCAATTCCTATTACACTAAGACAGTCAGGCCTATTGGGCGTAATCTCAAGCTCCAGTACAACATCATCCAGGCCAACTGATTTTGAGAAACTATCACCTACCTCACAACTATTATCCAGAATCATAATACCTTCCGATTCGGAAGAAAGACCTAATTCCATTTCTGAGCACATCATTCCTTCGGAAAGCTGGCCTCTTATCTTATTTTTTCTTATAGTAATATCTTTAACTTTTGCTCCTGGCAGCGCTACAGCAACTCTATCTTCCTTTTTAAAATTTTTAGCGCCACAAACTATGCTCAGTTTACTTGAACCAATGTCTACTTCACATAATGATAATTTATCAGAATCAGGATGAGGAGAAAAATCAACGACTCTACCAATAACTATATCCTTATATTTATCACCTATATATTCAACTTTTTTTACTTCAGTTCCACTCATAGTCAGAGCGCTTGCAATATTTTCAGGTTCAAGCCTTTCAGCACTTAAAAATTCGCTTATCCAGTTTAATGTTACTTTCAATCTTTAAGCTTCCCTCTCTATTAAATATTTCCTTAAGATAAAGATCATTTTAAAAGATAACCGGTTATCAAACATATATCATATTAATGATATTGGAAGTTAAAATTGATTGATAAATCTCAGGTCATTTTCGAAAAATAACCTTAAATCATCAATGCCATACCTTAACATGCAAATTCTCTCTATACCCATTCCAAAGGCAAAACCACTAACTTCTTCTGGATTATATCCTACAAATGAATATAGATTCGGATCTACCATTCCAGCCCCAAGAATTTCAAGCCATCCGGACCCTGAACATACCCTGCATCCTTTCCCACCACAAATATTGCAGGAAACATCAACTTCAGCACTCGGTTCTGTAAACGGAAAATAATGGGGCCTGAATCTGACTTTCCGGTCCTTTCCAAAAATTTCATGGGCAAATGTTTCAAGTGTCCATTTAAGGTTGCCAAAATTTATGCCTTTATCTATTACCAGGCCCTCTATCTGAGTAAACATAGGAGTGTGTGATACATCATAATCCCTTCTATAAACTTTCCCCGGTACTATTATCAGTAAAGGAGGCTTGTGACTCTCCATATATCTTATCTGGACTGGTGAAGTATGGGTCCTCAGTAATATATTTTCGGAAATAAAGAATGTATCATGTAAGGACCTTGCTGGATGGTCCATGGGAGTGTTTAATGCTTCAAAATTATAATAATCAGTTTCCACTTCGGGACCTTCCTCTATTTCAAATCCCATCCCGATAAAAATTTCTTCAATTTCTTCAACAACCTGGAAAATGATATTCTTTCTACCCGTACCGGTGCTTCTTCCCGGCAGTGACAGATCTATACTTTCATTCCTCAGTTTATTTTCATACTCAATATTTTTAAAAAATTTTTCTTTTTTTAGAATATCTGATTCTACTTTATTTCGCGCAGTATTTGATTTTTTCCCGGCCATTGGTTTAATATCGTCGGGTAAATCACAAATGTTCTTTAAAGTTTTAATTAAAAAACTTTTTTTCCCAATATATTTTGTTCTTGTCTTATCTAATTCAATTAAATTTTTTACCGTTTCTAATTCTCTGGTAAAATTATCCAGTTCTGTCTTTATCTTTTTTTCTAACTGGTTTATATTTTTTTCTTTTTTACTCATAATTTTATAGGGGTTATCCCTAAATAATATTTTCGCTTCCTGTTTGCTAATCTCACTTCTTTGCAATTTCAGTTAATTTTTGAAAAGCATTAGGATCGATTACTGCAAGTTCTGATAATATTTTTCTATTAATGCTAACACTTGCTTTCTTCAGTCCATTTATAAATTCATTGTATGAAATTCCATTTATCCTGGTTGCAGCGTTGATTCTGGTAATCCATAACCTCCTGAAATTTCTTTTATTATTCTTTCTATCCCTGTATGCATAGCTCATTGATTTGAGCAGTTGCTCTTTAGCAATTTTATAACTCCTGCTTTTAGAGCCGTAGTATCCTCTTGCTTCTTTTAATACTTTCTTATGTTTTCTTCTTTTGACCAGTCCCCTTTTAACTCTGACCATTTTAATCACCCCCTCATTATCTGCATAATAGTCTTCTTACTTTTTTCTTATCTGCAGCAGAAACCTCTTGTTTGCTCCCTAACCGCCTTTTTCTTTTAGCATTCTTTTTAGTCAGAATATGACCTTTATATGCTTTTACCCTGACAATCTTTCCGCTCCCGGTAACTTTAAATCTTTTAGCAGCACCTTTATGAGTTTTAATTTTCGGCATAGTAACATCCTTCCAATTTGATTTATACGAGATAACAATTTTATTTTTAAACTGGTGTCAAAATCGTAATTATATTGTATCCATATACCTTGGGCTCTAACTCCAGCACACATTTATCTTTTAATTCTTCTATCAACTTATTCAGAATATTCATCCCGAGCTCTTTATGCACTATTTCCCTGCCTCTGAACATAACGGTTATTTTCACCTTATGACCGCTTTTTAAGAATTTTTCTATTTGCCTTTTTTTAGTATTAAAATCATTGATATCTATTTTTGGTCTTAACTTGATTTCTTTTATAATAATCTGGGATTGCTTCTTTTTCTTTAATTTTTCTGATATCTCAAGTTGATATCTATATTTTCCATAATCCATTATTTTGCAGACAGGTGGATCGCTTTTAGGTGAAATTTCAACCAAATCCAGGTCTCTTTCCACAGCAGCCTTTAATGCTTCTTTAACCGGAACTATTCCAATCTGGTTACCATCTTCCGCAATTAATCTAACATCAGATGCTCTAATTTGTTCGTTTATACGAGTTCTCTTGCTGTTATTAAAATTACACCTCCTTGTATATTTTTAAAAAAAAATAGGCAGACAAATCATCTACCTATTTATTTAAACTTAAATATAAATAACCAAATTAACAAGTTTTAATAACTGCCACCTGGTGAGAAATAGATGATTTCTACTTATTTTTTCTATTTTTTCTATTTTTTTAACAATTTTATATTAA
This sequence comes from Actinomycetota bacterium, assembly GCA_013202875.1. Classification (GTDB taxonomy): domain Bacteria; phylum Actinomycetota; class Humimicrobiia; order Humimicrobiales; family Humimicrobiaceae; genus Hydromicrobium. Next base: position 14,861 of record JABMRD010000020.1, read on the forward strand.
TATTTTTGAAATTATACTAATTATTGATTGTTTTGTCTATACTGGACTTTCGAGTACTTTTTTATATGAGGCAACAGGGGAAAAATATCTTTATCTAATAAACTTTTTCCTTATCTCTTATAACCTTTTTTAAATCTCTCATAAAATCGTCCGGCTTTATTTCCTTTATGTCTCCGCCAATTTTTTTTCTAATGGTAATAGTCCCAGTTTTTTCTTCATTTTCCCCGATTATAATCATATAGGGTATTTTTTTCATTTCCGCCTGTCTTATCTTTTTGCTTAATGATTCCACTCTATGATCAATTGCTGCTCTGAAACCTTTGTTTTTTAGACTATTGTATATCCCCTCTCCATACCCATAGAATTTTTCAGAAATCGGTAAGATTATGATCTGTTCCGGTGCCAGCCAGGGGGGTAAATTTCCGCTATAATGCTCCAGGAGTATTCCCATAAATCTTTCAATGCTACCCAATACCGTTCTGTGGATCATTACCGGCCTATGTTTTGCATTATCCTCCCCCGCATATTCAATATCAAATTTCTCCGGCATTGCAAAATCCAGCTGTATTGTGGCACACTGCCATTTTCTACCCAGGCAATCCTGGATGTGAAAATCAATCTTGGGGCCATAAAAGGCTCCTTCTCCTTCATTTATTACATAGTCAAGCCCTTTGCTACTGATAGCCTCTTTTAATATGCTTTCTGCTTTCTCCCACATTTGGTCAGTGCCTATCCTTTTATCAGGTTTTGTCGAAAGCTCCAGATGATACTTTTCAAAACCAAAAACCTTGTACATCCGGTCAATTAAACTTATTGTTCTCGAGACTTCATCTTTTGATTGACCTTCTGTACAAAATATGTGGGCGTCATCCTGAGTGAAATTCCTTACTCTAAACAGTCCATGTAAAACCCCGGACTTCTCGTGTCTATGCACCAGCCCCAGCTCGGTAATCCTTATCGGCAATTCTTTATATGAGTGCTGGTTTGATTTATATACTATAATCGTACCCGGACAGTTCATAGGCTTGATAGCATAATCTTCCTCATCAATTTTTATAAAATACATATTTTCTCTGTAATTATCCCAATGCCCGGATGTTTTCCATAATTCATTACTGAGCAAAATTGGTGTATTTATCTCTCTATAGCCCTCCTTTATATGTTCCTCTCTCCAGTAATCCAATATGATATTCCTCAATATCATTCCATTCGGATGGAAAAATGGGAACCCAGGTGCCTCATTATGAAAACTAAATAAGTCCAGGTCCTTTCCTATTTTTCTGTGGTCACTTCTCTTTGCTTTTTCTAATCTTTCCAGATATTTTTTCAACTCTTCCTTTCTAAAGAATGAAGTTCCATATATCCTGACCAGCATCTTATTTTTCTCACTGCCTCTCCAGTAAGCTCCTGCAATGCTTAACAGTTTAAATGCTCCAACTTTTCCCGTGGATGGTATATGGGGTCCCGAACATAAATCAACAAAATCACCGGAATAATAAACACTTACTTTTTTATCTTCAATATCGTCTATAAGTTCAATTTTATAGGGATTGTCCTTAAATAATATTTTCGCTTCCTGTTTGCTAATCTCACTTCTTTCAAATTTGCAGTTTGATTTTATTATTTTTTTCATTTCCTCTTCAATTAAAGAAAGGTTTTCTACTGCAACACTTTTTTTATTTTCGAAATCATAATAAAATCCTTCCTTTATGGCGGGACCAATAGCAAACTTTGCATCCGGAAATACTTTTTTTATGGCTGCAGCCATTATATGAGAAGAACTATGGTTTAAGATATCATTTGCTTTCTCCCCGGTCTCAGGGGTAATAATATTGAAGTTTGAATTTTCATTTACCTTATAGTCAAGATCTACAAGATTATTTTTCAATCCTTCATCTTTCCCGCCAGTCAATTCAGCTGCTATCGCTTGCCGGGTAATTTTTTCATCAAGCTTCCTAACTGCCTCCAGGATATTTGAGCCTTCTTTTACTTTAATTTTCCCAATATTTTTAAATTCTATTTCAATCATTTTTTGTTTATTTCTTATTTAAAAATTCTTTATTTATTTATCATATATCTTTGTATTCTCAGGACAATAAAATCTTTTTATAAAAAAAATGGAGCGGAAGACGGGACTCGGACCCGCGACCTCCACCTTGGCAAGGTGATGCTCTACCAGCTGAGCTACTTCCGCTCGATGTGTTTATTATATTATCATTTTTTTTGCAAAAAAAATAATAACCAGTTGAAAAATAAAAGTCAATAAATTATCGGAACTACTCTACTTAAAGCATTAGAAATATAATTTTTAATATTTTAAAAGAATTTCTTTTTTTATCAATTATTATTTCATATAACTACGTTTGACTTTTCA
>JABMRD010000021.1 GCA_013202875.1 Actinomycetota bacterium
CATGATTTAAAAAGTGTAAACGGAATTAAGGAATATATAAGTTATGTGACAGATTCGGATAGTTTCAGCAGTTATTTTTTTGATATAGGCGATGGCATATCAGTTACAAAGTTTATAAAAAAATAATTCTATCAAATTATGTTAAAAGATAAAAAAATACCCGAGCTTCTGGTACCTGCAAATAATTTGAATATTCTAAAATATGCAATTAATTATGGAGCAGATGCTGTTTATGTGGGTGGGAAGGAATTTAATCTAAGAAGCATCAGAGGTAATTTTAGCATTGAAGAATTAGAAGAAGGTGTCCGGTATGCACATGAGTATGGAGTCAAATTATATTTTACTTTAAATTCTATAGTTTATGACCATGAACTGGCCAGATTCAGAGAATATTTAAATAAACTAAAAAGCATCAACCTGGATGGTATCATTGTATCTGATTTTGGTGCACTGGAACTTGCAAAGGAAATTCTACCGGGAAAAAGAATACATATAAGCACACAGACAAATATAAATAACCACCCTGGAGTAAATTTTTTTGAAAAGTTTGGAGCAAGCAGGGTAAATCTTGCAAGAGAAATAAATTTTTCTGATTTAAAAAATATCATAGACAGAACCAATGTAGAGATTGAAATATTTATACATGGGGCATTATGTATATCCTATTCCGGGAGATGTATGTTAAGCAAATATATGACCGGCCGTGATGCCAATAGAGGAGAATGCGCGCATAGCTGCAGGTGGAAGTATTATCTAATGGAAGAAGAAAGAGCAAACTTATTTTTCCCGGTCGAGCAGGACAACCGTGGAACTTATATATACAATTCAAGAGATCTCTGCCTGCTGCCTGAATTAAAGTTACTGGTAGACGCAGGTGTAGATGCTTTTAAGATAGAAGGAAGGATGAAGACGGAAAATTATGTAAGTCTTACAACCTGGGTTTACAGGAGAGCGCTGGATTATATTGCGCAGAATAAGTTTACAGATCAAAAAATATCTTATTTAACCCGCGAACTTGATAAATGCTCTCACCGTAACTTTACCTCAGGTTTTATGTTTTTAAGTGACAGGAGTGAACTTGAGGATAACGATAATGTTGGTTATATCAAAAAATACAGGTTTGTAGGCATATACCATGATTTTAGCAATAAATATAATGGCCCGGTTATAAATGTAAAGAACCAGTTCAGGGTTGGAGAGGTTATAGATATATTGCAGCCATATAAAAATCCTAAAAAATTTATGGTAGGGAAGATGATATCGGTATCGGATAATACTGAGACTGACTGCGCCAATCCTAATGATTCGGTTATTATATGCGATCTGGGCCCATTAAGTCCGTTTTCAATATTTAGAATTAAAAATTGAAGAATTTAAATTATAATAAATGTTCTAAAAGTTTACGAAGTTGAAAATATAAAAAAATTTTAGTAATATTATAATAATTAATTTAAAAGATATATGATTGAAAATATTAAAACTTATAGGGTTGTACTGTTCGGCAGAGTTCAGGGTGTGGGTTTCAGGTATTTTGTGGAATCTATAGCAAGCAAGTACAATATAAGCGGTTATGTGAGAAATACCTTTGACGGTAAAGTGGAAATAGTCTGTCAGAGAGAAGAGGGGGATCTTAAGCAATTTATAGATGATATAAAAAAAGGTCCGGCGTTTTCAGCAGTAACAGATATAAAAATAGAAGAAATTAAAGATAGTAAAAAATATAGTATATTCGATATTAAATTTTAGCGGCAATAATATAATAATTAATAATAGCAATAGATATAAATAAAATGATTAGCTCCAGCACAAGAATAATAGCTCTTATTGGTAATCCTGTAAGGCACAGCTTATCCCCGAAGATTCAGAATTATTTTATCAGCAAATACTCAAAAGATGCAGTTTATCTGGCATTTGAATTTCCACGGGAAAATCTTAAAGAAGCATTTAATGGTGCAAAAAAATTAGGTTTTATGGGATTAAATGTAACTATGCCTTACAAGGAAGAGGTCTTTAAATTAATTGACAGACCGGACACAGTATCTTCAATTATAAAATCGGTAAATACAGTAAAGTTTGATCAGAATGACGGGACTTCAATAGGCTTTAATACTGATGCAGGTGGCTTTATAAAATCATTAGATGATAAAAAATTTAAATGGGCCGGTAAACAGTGTCTGGTAATTGGAGCAGGCGGCGCGGCCAGAAGCTCTATTTATGGAATACTTACAAAACAGGTTAAAAAAATATATGTATACGACAAGATTAAAGAAAAGGGAGCCGAAATTATAAATAATTTCAAAATTATAGGCAGTGAAAAAATAGAAGTTTTAACCAGTATAAATGATATCGGCACCAGAGTAGAAGAAATTGATTTAATTGCAAATTGTACCCCAATGGGGATGGATATTGAATCTTATAAAAATATGCTTCCTGTGCCTGTCGGTTGGAATCTTAGAGGAAAATTTGTTTTTGATATGGTTTATAAACCTGTAGAAACTGAGTTTTTGAAAAAAGCCAAAAGGGAGGGAGCTATAGTTATAAACGGCATAGATATGCTGATAAATCAGGCAGCGCTATCTTTTAAGGTCTGGTTTGATATAATACCTCAAACAGATTATATAAAAAATATGATTTTAGATAATATAGAAAAAATTAAGATAAAATAATAAAACAAACAATAATCAAATAAATGGAGAAAAGATGGATATTAATGATATTTTAATTGAAGCTATAAAAAGAAATGCATCGGATATTCATATTGTTTGTCCTCTTCCTCCTGTGATTAGAATTAACGGCAGGTTAACAAAATTAGAAAAGTTTGGAGAAATTACTCCTGGAATATCAAAGAAAATACTAATTAGAATATTGAATGAAGAACAAATAAGAAGACTCGAAAAACAATTAGCAGTTGATTTTTCACACACATTACCTGGTTATGGAAGATTTAGGTGTAGTTATTTCTATCAGAGAAACAGCCTGGCTGCCGCTTTCAGGTACATTTCCAGTAAAATACTCAGTATTGAAGAGCTGAACTTACCAGGACAGATTGAAGAGTTCGCTAATTATCCCAGAGGTCTTGTTCTGGTAACAGGCCCTACCGGATGCGGCAAATCAACTACCCTTGCTTCTATAATCAATCTGATTAACAACAATAGATCTGAAAATATTATAACAGTAGAAGATCCTATAGAATATTTATTTACGCACAAAAAAAGTATTGTATCACAGAGAGAGGTATTAACGGATACCAGATCATTTGGAACTGCTCTTAAATATACTATATGGTTCTGAGGAATAGGGCCAGAGTACAGGCAACCAGGGCTGAAATGCTGAATATAGCAACTGTAATTTCGTTGTATGACGCTGACAACGATACCTTCCCGGTTGGTGCCACTATAGGTGGTCTTGAAACCGTATTGGAAACTGGCCGCTATATGGAAAATTGTCCGACTACAGATGGATGGGGCAATGATTATACATATGACGGAGCAGCTGCAACTTATACACTGACTAGTGAAGGTGACGGCACTACTGAAATAGTAATTACTAATGGCGTATTTGTTGGTGAATAATAAGTAGAGTATAAAATTAAAATTTAACAGGATGTATATATCTACCGTGAGGTGGAATCTAAAGGTTCATTTTCAGCTCTGACAGACGGTTTTCTTCTCAGCAATTTTGACTAATAAAACTTACCGTGTTATTATACAAGATTATAATTATTTATTTACATATATATTATAAGAACCGTAAAAGTATATCTGCATTAAATATTTTTAAAAAAATAATTTAATTATAGTAAATATAGCAATTGGGGTGAACCCTTCGGTTAGACACATTGTTAACTAAAAGTAGTTAAGTTAGAATAGCTGATGAGACTGAAGAAGATTAAAGAGATAGGAGGTCTCATC
>JABMRD010000022.1 GCA_013202875.1 Actinomycetota bacterium
GGGCCATTCAAATAGATTTCAATTCTATCGATTCCGGTAGTATCATGGGAATTAAGGTTCACAGACCAGCCGGATACCTTCACATTGGATTTATCGGCTTCAGATATTACTTCATTATCCTTAGGGTCATCTATGGATAATTTGATATTTGTATCAAGATCTGCTTCTCCGGCAATTACAATTCTTTCTCTGGTGTAATTCCATCCATATTTTGGTATCAGGACATATACATAAAGGTAATGGATTGAACCTGGCTCAAAAGTACAATCTTCCATTTCTTTGGCCAAGAGGAAACCTGTATCTGAAAAATCCTCACCATAAAACGTAGAGGCTTCTTTGGATGGCATACCGTATTGCGCTTCCCCGAGGAAAATACCGTTATTCTCATCACCGTCAAGATATATTTCTATTGCTGAAATCTCTTCCGGGTCCGGTTCTTCCTGCGGTTCCTCCTCTGTGGTCTCCGGTTCCGGTTCTTCTTCAACCACTGGATCAGGCAGCTCCGATTCGGCTGTTTCCGCCGCCGGAGATATTTTATCCCGGACATATCTAATAATTACAAATCCGAAAATGCTTACTGCTATTACGGATAAAATTATAATAATTATGGTTACTGTTCTCATTTTTATTTAATTTTTAAATATTTTAAATTTATACTCATATATTCTGAATTGATAGAGTAATGAAGTGAACCTACTCCATGACTTTCATAAAAAATTTAAGTTGTTTTTGTTATGGTAGTATAAATTTTTTATTAGTACAATTATAGTTAAAAAAACATATTTCAAAATTAACGTTTGCACTAGAAAATAGTATTATTTTACGGTTTTAATTATATAGATAAAATCAGTGATTACTCCCCACGACTAAAGTCAGGGGCTTCTACGGATTTGATACCGAGAGAGTCTAATCCAACTCTCAATATATTTAAGGAGGCATTATAATCACGATGCAAACGAACATTACAAATAGGGCAATCATGCCAACGATTAGAAAGTTCTTTTTTAACTATCGTTCCGCATTGGCTACATCTTTGGCTTGTTCCTTTTGGGTTAATTGCTATGAATTGCCGACCAGCTTCTTCCGCTTTGTGAGACAATACAATAGCAAATTGACCCCATGCCACATCTGCAATACTTTTATTGAGTTTATGACCAAATACTTTGATTTGGTTACTCATCATATTTCTGGTATTAAGTTTTTCAATACAAATAATACCAAAACGATTAACAATCTTTCTGGCTTCTTGATGAATAAAATTATGACGCCTATTAAAAATTCTTTCGTGAATATGCACTACAATCTTTTTAGCCTTCTGTCTTTCAGGAGTGCCTTTAGTCTGTTTAGACAATTTCCTTTGAGCTTTTGCAAGAGCCTTTTGGTCAGTCTTAAAAAAGCAAGGATTAGCAATTTTATCTTTGGTAGAAAAAGTAGCAAAGTTTTCCAAACCAACATCAATTCCAACAGCTTTTTCAGATGGGGACAATGGTTTAGATTCATACTCTACCGAGAAACAAACATACCATTTGCCTGCTTGTTTTTTAATGGTGCAAGTTTTAAGAATTCCCATTATGGAACGATGAAGTTTAATTTTAATAGAGCCTATTTTAGAAAGCTCAAGATGTTTGTCTTTAATTTTCCAACCAAAACCAGCTTGCTTATAAGTGAAACTATCGTAACGGTCAAAACCTTTAAATCTTGGATAACCGACCTTTTTATCACCGTTTTTAACTCTACTAAAAAAACTTTGAAAGGCTTTATCTACTTTATCAGCAATATTTTGAAGTACTTGAGAATAGACATTACTAAGAGATGGTCTTTCTTTTTTCAGAGCAACAATGGACATACTTTGCTGAAAGTAGCCAATGCTTTTTCTATCCTTTTCCCAAGAGTTTTTTCGTTCCTCAAGAAAGTGATTATAAAGCCAGCGACACTCATTAAGTTGCGCCTGAAGAAGTCTTTTCTGCTTCTTAGCTGGATACAAACGATATTTAAGGGACTTAATCATATATTAAATTATCCCTTAAAGAAAGAATATTATCAAGGGCAATTCATCCCTTATTTAAAAACAGGGGCTTTCTTGCCTATTATTAGGTAAAATAAAAAGGTATTATATTTATAGCATTTATAAAGTTTTTAATGAATTATGAGTAAAATATTTATACTGGGCATGAGCCCGCTTCCGTTTGAGAATGACAGAAAAGTATATGGAACTGGTATCAGGACCTGGCAGTTTATACTGCCGTTGCTGGAAAAAGGTCATAAGATATGTGTTTGTAATTATGCTATTCCATCTGCATATGCGGATGGCTTCAAGTCAAAGTATGTAAAAGATTTTATTTATAGCAGGGATTTTAAAGATAAACAAAATTTTATTAATTCTATTCTTGTGGAAAAAGGGGAAGGTAAAGCTGGTATTAGTGATCCCGGGAGCAAAGAAAAAAGCAGCAGGTACGGTTTCGAGTACAATGTACTTAAAAAGGATGATTTTGAAAACGTGGAATTAATATCTGAAATCTTTGCCCGGTTTAAACCTGACTGTATAGTTGGCTGCACCTTTTATCCTTCCAATATAGCCTCAAGGCTGATTCATTACCTGAAAAGTAAAAATAAGGACAATACTTATGATATGGAGACAGGTGACCCGGAGGGAAGAGGTGAGGTTAATTCCAAAAATTGGAACAGAGGTAGCGGCAGTACTGATTCTGTTCAAAATATCAACGGCGTTCCATTCTGGGCAGACTTATTTGGCCATGTGATGGCTGAAGCACAGGCACGGGCTTATATTGATGACGATGACGAATGTCTTTTTCATTACTGGAACAGTGAATATAATATTATTTCCAATGCAGATATTTTCTCATGCGTGTCTTCAAGGCAGCAGTATGCTCTGATAGGAGAACTTGGGACGGTAGGAAGACTCAATAAATATACATCGGGTTATGATTTTACCAATATAATTCCCTGCGGTCTTCCACTGGAAGAATATAAGCATACTAAAAAAGTTATTAGAGGAAGGGACAGCATAAAAAAGGATGACTTTGTAGTGCTCTGGACCGGAGGATATAATACCTGGACCGATGTGGATACTTTATTTAAGGGAATGATACTGGCAATGGAGAAGAATTCAAAAATTAAGTTTGTATCCACCGGAGGAGAGATACCTGAACAGGATTTAAAGACTTATCCACGGTTCCTGTCAATGATAAACAGCAGCCCTTATAAAGACAGGTTTGTAATGAAAGGCTGGGTGGCCGGAGAAGATGTACCCAATTACTACCTTGAAGCAGATGTGGGTATAAATATTGATAAGGATATTTACGAGGTCAGGCTGGGTAGCAAAAACCGTATTCTGGACTGGTTCAGGGCGGGACTTTGTGTGCTGTCATCAAATGTCTGCGAGCTGACTGATATAATTGAGAAAGAAAAGATTGGATACACATTTAAGCCTTATGACAGTAATGATTTTAGCGCAAAGTTGATTTATCTGGCCAACCATCCCGATGAGGTTAAAAAAACTGCAATTGCTGGCAAAAAATATGGACCGTTAAATTTTAATTTTAATAAGACTACTGAAAAATTACAAAAGTGGGTGGAAAGTCCTACTTTTTCCCCTGACAGAGGAAAAGAAAGAAAATTCTTTTTCAGCAGGGAAGAAGCTCTTGAGAATTTAGAACAAATAACCCTGCGTCAGAAGAAGATGATAGAGGAGAGGGAAAAGCGGATATCAGAGCTCGAAGGCATTGTTAAGAAGGGTTTTATTTACAGGATCTATAGTTATTTTAAAATTATTAAGAGAAAGATATCAGGTTAAACAGTAGAAGTCTGCCATGGTTTCCCCTGGTAGTATTTAGATTATCACTAGTAAATAGTATGGGTACTAAAAGCTTAATAGTAATTGTAACGTATA
>JABMRD010000023.1 GCA_013202875.1 Actinomycetota bacterium
ACATCTAATTCTGGTGATTGTTGTTCTAACTGTGGAGATTGTGACGGCGGATGGTATATGCTTGCTTTTAAATATATCCAAGAAAAAGGTGTTGCCACTGAACAATGCTTCCCCGATACGGGAAAATATACAGGAAAAACTATTAGCTGTAACCTTTGTTCAAATTATCTTACAAAATTTTATACTATAACTAGTTATGACTCTGTCCCAGCAACTATTGAAGCAGTAAAAAGGGCATTGGTTTGTAAAGGTCCTCTTTCAGTTGGTTCAAATAATTGGCACCATGCAATAGTTCTTGTAGGTTACAATGATGAAACTCAAAACTGGATTATTAAAAATAGTTGGGGTAGGTTAATGTATAGCCCGCCTGATGGATATGGAGCTATCCCTTATTATGGACACAGGTATAGCGATATTATAAACCGGGCATATTATGTTGAGGGGGTTGTTAAAAAATGAAAATAAATTCAATCTATCTTAGATATTTTATTTATCTGGTAATAGCTCTTGTAATCATAACAGGGATAGCAAGTGCTGGTAGAATAAATCCAGCAGTAGGATATTGTGAAGGACTTGGATATCAGTATGAATATGATGTAAGCACTGGTATGGGAGAATGTATTATGCCTGATGGTACTTCTGTACTAGCCTGGAAGTTTCTTCTAGGAGAAGTTGCTCAAGAATATAGTTATTGTGAGCAGAATAATTTAGAACTTAAGATTGTTACAGATGCCACAATTTGTATGGAATTGGGCATAGAAACTTGTGCTGTTTGTAAATTTCCTGATGGAACTGAGATTGAAGTAACAAAAGCGATGGATCTTGATTTGATTACTGGTTCTTGTGGAGACAAAATTTGTGATATTGGTGAAACATATGAGAATTGTCAAGAAGATTGCCCATCTGGAACGATAGATGGATACTGTGATGAAATAAGTGATGGTACTTGTGATGAGGATTGTGTTATACAACAAATACCCTCATCTGATGTTGATTGTCCATATTGTGGGGACGGCATATGTAAATTAGAAGAAAGCTACAAAAATTGTCAGGCAGACTGTCCATCAGGTTTTAAAGATAATTATTGTGATAGTATTTCAGATGGTAGATGTGATCCAGATTGTATAGATAATCAGGATGCCGATTGTAAATCAAAATTATCATTCTGGCAAAGGTTTATTAACTGGTTAAAATCCTTGTTCAGATAAAAAAGAGATTCAATTTGTCAAACAGTATGATAATCATATAAGGAGAGTTTGAAATAAGTGCGAAATCCTAGGGAATTTAAACTTATTTGACAAAAAATATTATTACCTTTATTTATCTATGGTTTATGATTGACTAGTTAGACTAAATATTTCCTTAAACTAACTTTTAAAATGGATAGAACTAAAACAAAAGAAAAGGAGGAATTAAACGAACGAATCAGTTTGATAGAAAATGGAATAATAAAGACTTTTGTGATTGAGTGTCTTAACATTACTCCTAAATATTTCTGGAGAATACCTGCAAGTTCTTCTGGTATGTATCATCCTGTGATATCTTTAGGCATTGGTGGTCTTGTAAGACATACAATTAAGGCAGTTGATTATGGGGTTTCATTATGTGAAAAAAATTCAATTTTGGGATTAACAAGAGATAAGATTATTGCTTCTTTAATTTTACATGATACTTGCAAAGCAGGTGTCAAAGATGTAGAAAATCATTCTGATTATCCTGTACATGCTTATTTGCCTAGAAAATATTATAAAAAAATTGCGGAGAAGTTTCTTCCTAAAATTTCAAATGAAATTTTTGATTTAATTGATTCCCATATGGGAGAATGGTCAGAATATCCTGAGAAGATTCCAGAAACAAGAGAACAAAAGATTGTACATTTTGCTGATTATCTTGCTTCACGTAAAAATCAGCCAATATTAGATTATAGTAAAGATATAAAGTCTTTAGAGACTTATGATAAATTAATAATTTTATAGTTCACAATAATAAACTTTATAAATAAAACCCTTCTCTTCTGTTTTGTGGGCCTATAGCCTAGTCTGGATAAGGCGACAGCCTTCTAAGCTGTAGATCGAGGGTTCGAAACAGCTGCTTGCTCAGCTGGCACGCACAGAGGATTTTGCTTAAAAGCCAAATCCCCTTAGCTCGCTTCGCTCGCAAGAATTGTCGAAAGTCCCTCTAGGCC
>JABMRD010000004.1 GCA_013202875.1 Actinomycetota bacterium
AACCAGATGTGGATTATAACCTATAACATCATTCTCCACCCGGTTATAGGCATCCAGTACTTTGTTCCCGCCAATACCACTATTAATGACCTTAACCTTTGCGTAATCTTCTTCCAGTAATTCTTCCAATAAACCGGGGTAAGAATTCTTATAATCTACATTCCATCCAAAGGTCACTGAATCTCCAAAACAAACTATCCCGGGGTAGCTGTCAGCCAGTTCCTCTAAATCTAAATCTTTTGTTTCTATTCTCAGACCCTGGTAATTATTTGAAGCTGAATCCTGTGTCTCCTCTTCTTCAGGTAATTCCTTTTGTGTTGATAAGGAATTAAAACATCCACCTGCAGAGGTGATTATTATTAAAATAATAAAAAATAGCAGCAAGCTAAACAGGGTAATTTTTTGTTTATTTTTTCCCATAATCAAAACTTCTAAATAACTAAATTATACTGTTATTCACTGATATTATAAAGAATAGACCTGGCAACTCTTATTAGCTTCTTACTTAAAATAGATGCTTTCCTTTATAATTGATATAATGATAAAATTTAACTTATAATTTCAGGTTGTAGGACTGCTTGCCAAAACATACAATATAAAAAATAAAAAGTTTTAAGAACGTGAAACAAATAAACATAGCCTTTATAACTGATAGAATGATAAAGGGCCATGGCGTAGATCTTGTGGTTGATAGGCTTGCAGATGGCCTGGCAAAAATAGGGTATAATTGCAAAGTATATTGCAACTATTTTGATGAAACCTTCATAAACCGGAAGTCGTACAGTATAGAAAAACTTCACTACTTTAAACCGGATGCTAATCCAGTAGTTTATGAAAGAAGAATCAGAAAATTAGCTCCATATCTTAACAGCAAAGATGCTGATTTATTCATAATACAATCCTTCCCATTCTACAGCTTAGTACCCAGGTTAAATAAACCGGTTTTAGTTGTTGACCATGGAATAATATCAGTAAGCGGATTGCCTCTAAAAAGAAGACTGAGATATAAATATATGGGAATAAGCCAAAATCTCTCCTATTTTAAGAAGGCAGATAAAATTGTAACCGTGTCAAAGTATCTACTTAACTGCCTGCCCAAAAATTTAAGAGAAAAAGCTACCTTTATATACAACGGATGCGACCACTACCAGGAAGAAATAATTGGTGAGGAAGAAATCAATAATTTCAGAAATGAAATAGGAGTAAATCCTAAAGATATTTTATTGTTATTTGTAGGAAGATTAAACCTTACCAATCAGCCTTATAAAGGATTATCAGAGCTTATTGATATATACCAGAACATTTCTAAAAAACATAAAAATATTAAGCTCCTGACTGTCGGGTATGGTTCAAAAAATGATGAAGAATTGCTCAGAAACCAGGGAATATTATCCATACGCAACGCCTCCGAAGAACTCATGCCCTTAATTTACAGGTCCTGTGATATCTATACTACCTGCTCCAGCTGGGAAGGGTTCGATTTGCCCATTGCAGAAGCCCATAGTTTTGAAAGACCAACCCTATGCTATAGCATTGGTGCCCATCCGGAAATCTCCAGTGATGGAAAAACAGGATTTGTAGTAAAAAACAAGAAGGAATTTATAGAAAAATTAGAGATTCTGGTCAATAATCCGGAGTTAAGAAAAGAAATGGGAGCAGAAGCCAGAGAATATTCAAAAAGATTTTCGTGGGAAAATAGTGTAAAACAATATCACCAGATCATTAAAAAAATGCTTAATTTAAAGAATTCAGATATTACAGCCAAACCATCTATTGATAGGCATAAACCACATCCAGGTAAAGATGTGTCAGTAATCATTGTCAACTACAACTCATCCTATCCCGTATTAAAAGAATGCCTGGACTCAATTAAAACCCAGACCCATAAAAATATTGAGATTATTATTTTTGATAATAATTCCACCTGTAATATTCTGGAGGATATAAAAAAAGAATTTAAAGATATAAAGATAATATTTTCCAAAAAAAATCTTGGTCTTGGAGAAGGAATAAACCAGGCTTTAAAATATGCAAATTCGGATCTTGTCCTAATATCAAATTTTGATGTAAGCTATAATCAAGACGCCTTTGAACAAATGGTAAACTCCATTAACAGCCTTGAGAGCACTTACCTGGGTGTGGCTCCAAAAGTTAAATTCTATTATCAGAAAGATTTTCTTGAAAGTACAGGCATTTACCTTGATACCAATCTTTACATAGGCCATTATGGACTGGGACAATTAGACTTGAGCCAATACAATAGAGCCGAGGATATTTTCGGAGTCTCCTTTGTATCCTGCCTGATAAAACGCGATGCTTTTCTTGAAAATAAGGTAGGACTGATTGACCCTACTTTATTCTTATTTTATGAAGATGTAGATTTCTGCTACAGGGCAAATCTTCATGGATATAAATTCAGATCCTGTCCCTCTGCCATATGTTATCATAAATACGCATACAGCTTTAGAGATGAAGCAGCCGCTTTTCAGACAAAATATTATTATCATAAGTTAAATCTTTTAAAAACAGCCTACAAAAATGCAGAATTTCACAACCTTAATAGAATCATTTCAAATGAACTAAATATCCAAAAACAAAATTTGAAAGACGTTAACCTTAAAGTAACTGCCAGAAAAATAATGAGAGATTTCAAAAAAGATGTAAGACATCTTAGAAGCAAAAGAAATTATATGCAGTTTTCCAGGCAGATATTTGATACCGATATTGTAAAATACAGCTGGGGAGAGAAAGTTTATTTTGATATTGTAAAAAACGAACCAATTTACTCAATTGAGAATCTTCATCACTCTTACCGCAGGTTATTTGCTCTCATGGGAAATGAGAGATATGGATTATATGTTAATTATCTGGTGAATTTAAAAAATACTAAATTTAAGATGGAAACCGATTTGTTTAAAAATATACTACACAGTAAATTAGAATATGAGCCTCTCTCGGTATATAAATTTATAGATAAAATACAATGACAGGCAGCATTTTTAGAATTGGAATTGATATATCCACTCTGCTAAATCATGGACCTGATATCGGTGCCGGCAGATATATAATAAATCTGGTCCGTAACCTGCTGGAAATCGATAATAAAAATACTTATGTTTTAACCGGAAGGTATGCTTCTACCAGATATCTTGAAATTGCATATAATCTCAAGAAAAATTTTGAAAACAATAAGATTGAACTGAAGTTCTACAGGACTACACAAAAAAAACTTGACCTGTGGAACAGACTTAAATTTCCTCCCATTGAATTTCTGGGCTTTAAAGCCGATATATTGCATTGCCCTGATTATCTTATCCCGCCCACTTTAAATAAGAATATAATCCTGACTATCCATGATCTGGCTTTTATAAGGTCCCCGGAATTTAACTTTGAGTGGTTTATAAAAAAATACACCAGGGAAGTTAAGAAAAATGCACAGATATCAAAAAAAATAATTGCTGATTCGAAAAGCACTAAAAATGATATCGTAAACTTTTTTAAAATAGACCCTCGTAAAGTAGATGTGGTTCATCTGGCCGCAGACAAGACATTCAGAACCCTACCTGCAGACAGAATAGATAAAAACATACTTAAAAAGTATAAAATAGATAAGAAATATATCCTTTCTGTTGGAACTATTGAACCCAGAAAGAATTTTATAACCCTGATCAAGGCTTTTAATCATATAAAGCAAAAAAAAGCTGATTTCAGCTATAAACTTGTAATCGCAGGAAGAACAGGATGGAAGAGCGAGGATACTTATCTTGAGAGAGAAAATAGCCCTTACCGGGAAGACATTTTATTTACTGGTAGAGTTCCGGACCGGGACCTGGTTCAAATATATAATCAGGCCGAACTTTTTGTCTACCCTTCCCTTTTTGAGGGCTTTGGTCTTCCCCCGCTGGAAGCAATGAGTTGCGGCCTTCCGGTAATAGCCTCAAATACTTCTTCACTTAAAGAAGTCATTGGAAGTGCCGGAATATTAATAGATCCCAATAATCTTAGTGGTATCTCCAGAAGTATAGGAGATATTCTTGAAAATAAGAATTTAAAAAACAAACTTGTACAAAAATCCCTCACCCATTCTGATAAGTTTAACTGGAATAAAACTGCTGGTAAAACATTGGCTATATATAAGAATATTTTTTAAAAACATTTATATTATTAAAAATATGGAGTTAATAGCAGTATTTGACTTTGATAGAACATTAATAAAAAGAGACTCAATGGTCTTATTTTTCCTAAGATATTTTAATTTCTCCTGGAAAAATATACCTGATCTTTTCCGATTGAGCCTGGAAACAATAAAATTCTTTCTAAAAATTTACTCTCAAAACCAATATAATGAAAAATTTCTAAACTTGATTGTTAACTCTTCCAGGATAAAAGATCCCCATAAAATCGCTGATGATTTTTCAAAATACCTATTAAAGTTAATTTTCAGAGATGCCAGAAAAAGAATTACAAAATTAAAGGATGATGAATATGAACTTGTACTTTTAAGTGCTTCACCTGATTTTTACCTTGAAAAAATAAAAGACAAATTAGGTTTTTCAAAATTAATCTGCACAAAAACCAATCTAAATAATGGAAAAATCATTATTTACGGTGAAAACTGTTATGGTAAAAATAAAATCAAAATGCTTTTGGATGAATATAAGAAAAAAGATGTTAATTGGAAGAAATCATATTGTTTTACAGATAATAAATCTGATAAACATTTATTAAGCCTTTTCGGCAATGCGTTTGTCGTAAATAACAAGAGATTTAAAAAAAATAATTCAAAATTTGGATTATTGATATGGGAATAGAATTCACTGTTGCATTAAAAAAATTTGGAGTAATTAAGGACAGTATAAATATTGCTAAAAACAGTAATCATAATTTTTTAACTATCCATTTCATTTATATTTTCTCTATTCCTGTATTTTTTATAGATTTGTTGATATATATTTAATGTCTGTTTGGCTGTATTTTCTCAGCTAAATTCTCTTACTCTATCTAAACCCTTAGAAATTAATTCTTCTCTCAAGGAACCATTCCCTAACAAAGAGCAAACTG
>JABMRD010000024.1 GCA_013202875.1 Actinomycetota bacterium
AAGTTGTATCCTGGGAAATAATTGCTAAAAAATATAAAAATGCATATAGATTTGCAAGACTTAAAAAAATAGCGGGCAAAGAAATAGATTTCCCACTTAATTTTTAATTTTTATTCAAATTTATAAATTTTGATATCAGGGTATTGAATTCTCCTCATAATAAAACACTGCAGGATATTTTTTTAGATTTGTAATTAGCATACTTTGTTTATATTTAATATAATCATTTTATAAAAATAAAGATAACCATAAATTACTGATTCTGAAAGGATTTTTAAAGAGCACTTGAGTAGCTTTCTAAGAAATCTCCAGGAGGTGTTATTTTGAATAAACTCAAAAAAATTTTAAGAGAAAAATGTAAAGGCATTAATTGTATATATATATCATCATATGTCCCCAGAAAATGTGGAATTGCTACCTATACAAGTGATTTAACCAGAGCTATTGACCTTATAAATCCATACTGCGAATCAAGGATTATAGCATTAATTAGACCGGAAGATAAAATTGATTATCCTCCGGAAGTTAAATTTAAAATTAACCAATACAAGATTGATTCCTATATTAAAGCTGCATATTATATTAATAAATCCAAAGCAGATATAGTTGTTCTGGAACATGAATTTGGATTATATGGCGGTAGATTTGGAGAATATATTATTAAATTAATAGAGTTGATAAAGAAACCTTTAATTATAACCACTCATACAATTCCTGATAATTCAAATGAGGGATATGGTCTGGTTTTAAAAGATGTTATAAAATTTGCGCATAAAGTAATAGTTATGATGCCCGAAAGTTTGCAGAAGCTGGTAAAAAAATATAATTATACTAAAGAAAATATAGAAATTATCCCCCACGGTGTTCCTGATATATCTCTGGAACCTACTGCTAAATATAAAAAGAAAAAAGGATTAGAGAACAGAATAATCCTGGGGAATATAAATCTTTTATCGGTTGTTAAAGGACTTGAATATATAATAGAAGCTTTAAAAGAGATTAAGGAGCACTTCTATAATGTTTTATATTTGATAATTGGACAGACACATCCTGTTGTATTACAAACGGAAGGTGAAAAATACAGGCATTTTTTAAGAGAAAAAATAAGACAGTATAATTTACAGGCAAATGTTAGATTTATAAATAGATATATGTCTTTGCAAGAGCTGGTTGTATGGTTAAAAATTATCGACATATATATAACTCCATATCTGGACCCGCAACAACCCGCTTCGGGTGCTCTGGCATATGCAATTGGAGCAGGTAAAATATGTATTTCAACTCCCTATTTATACGCGAAAGAGGTTTTGGCAGAGGGAAGAGGAATAATCGTACCTTTCCGAAATTCCCAGGCCATTGCAGATGCTGTGATAGATATATGTGAAAATTCTCAAAAAAAATTAAAGATTGAAATGAAGACATATAAATTCGGAAGATTGATGACCTGGTACAATGTAGCTATGCAACATCTTCAATTGTTTAATGAGGTTTTAAATAAACATGAGAATATGAGGTCTGTCAGGGTAATTTAATTAGACCTTTATAAAGGAATATTTAAAAATTATTTTAAAATCAAATAAAAAAAATTCTTATGGATCCGCTAAAAAAAATAAGGTCAATGACTTCAGATATTGGAATTTACCAGCACGGAAAACTAGATAAGCCTGATCCTGAATTTGGATATGCCCTGGAAGATCAGGCACGGGCTCTTATTGTTGCTGATGAGTTTGAGGATAAAAAGTTAAAGGATATTTATCTAAATTTCATTTTTAAAGCACAAAGAGAAGATGGGCTGCTATATCATTTTTATTATGAAAATAATGGTAAGGGTCTATTTAAAAATGAAGAACATAATTCAAAATCTAATACAAAAGAAGCTTATGGTTTAACTCTATGGTCTCTTCTATCAATAAAAAGTAATAAAGACGGTTATAATAAAAAAATTATTGGAAATTTAATTGAAGATGCCTCCAGCTGGACTTCAATAAGAGCAATATCACCGGCTTTATTAGGTTTATTAAGTCTTGACTACCAGCACAGTTTGGAAAACGAATTGAAGGCGAAGCTGCATAATTTTTATTTTGAGACATATTCTGATGATTGGGTGTGGTTTGAAAATTATCTTGTATATGCAAATGCTATTATCCCATGGGCACTTTGGGAAACCTATTTAAAAAGAAAATGCAAAACCAGCTTTGAAATTGCTAAGAAAACAACCGATTTTTTAATAAATAATTGTCAGGAAAATAATATTCCTTCACCCATTGGGAATAAAGGCTGGTATTTTAAGGGTGGAAATAAAGCCTTATTTGACCAACAACCAATTGATCCGGCTTATATGGTTTGTTGTCTTGAAAAAGCATACCGTGCAACAGAAGATAGTTTCTATCTGACCTGGGCTGAAAAATGGTACAGATGGTTTTTTGGTAATAATATAAACAATATTTCTCTTATAGATGAAAATTTTGCATGTTATGATTCATTAAATCCAGAAGGTGTAAATTTAAATCAGGGGGCTGAATCAAATATATGCTTCCTACTGGCATTTCTTGCTGCTAAAAGATTGGGAATTATTAAATGATTTAAAAATCGAGGAG